>JASLKL010000100.1 GCA_030747605.1 Verrucomicrobiota bacterium
TCCGTAAGAATAGTCACACCTGATCCCCTATTACCAGTTTCTGGCGGCGTTGGGCCATCCAACAATGTCACAAGAAAAAAAGGCGATCTCACAGTTAGGGCAATGGTGCTCGAGAATGACGATAAAAGAGTGGCATTTGTCAGCACAGATTTTCTTGGATTCCCTGCTGTGCTAGGCGACCGGGTTCGTAGTCAGGTTAAATCTATTATACCGCCTGAGCATATCCTTATCGGCGCAACACACACACATAGCGCACCAGACAGTTACGGATTTCCTAATAACACAGGTGGAACTGACGCAAACCTCATATATCTTGACTTAGTTTGCAACAAAACCGCAGAAGCAATTAAAGACGCTTTTACTAATTTACAGCCAGCTTCGCTGAAAGTCGCCACGGACAAGGCCAAAGGAAAAATTGCTTATAATTACTACGCACCAGATTTGTATGACCCTCGATGCAGCGTAATGCAGGCTATAGACCAGACAGGAAAACCTTTTATAACGCTAGTCAACTATGCGATCCATCCAGAAGTACTTGGTTCGAACCAAGGAATTCTAAGCCCGGACTTGATAGGACCTCTTTACGATCGAATTTTATCAAAAGGTGGCGGTATTGGAATTTTCATGAACGGCGCACAAGGAGGAATGGTCACCGCCGACGTACGTGGCCCGGACGGAAAAGATATTCAAAACTGGAGTGAGTGCCGACGAATAGGACATCTACTCGCTGATGAAGCACTACGAATTACTCATAACACTACTGAACAGAAAAATCCGAAAATCAAATGTACTTGGAAAAACGTAACACTACCCGTTGATTCGTCACTATTATTGGGCATCATGCAAAACTCGCCATTGCAATTGGCCAAACCGGACAAAAAATCGATTACTACTCGCGTCAACTTAGTTAATGTTGGAGACACACAAATTCTAACGATTCCTGGCGAAGCTCTACCGAATATCGGTTTCTATCTAAAACGAAAAATGTCTGGCAAACATAACCTTCTATTTGGATTAACCAACGACGCATTAGGATACATTCTAACCAAAGAAGACTGGAACAGCTTCGAGCGTTACAATTACATAACGCGCACTAGCCTAGGCGAGGCCACAGCCGAAATTTACATTAACAAGGCGATTCAACTCATCAATGAATCTGCCATAAAATAACTTCCTAAACTTTTTTCTTTAATAAGTGATAGCTTCCAACTTGTTTTTTAGATACTAGGGCTTCAAATTACCTACGTGAAATCCTTTTTATTGGCCCTGCTGTTTGTACTTATATCTTTTGATCTAAAATTAAGTGCATCAGATTGGCCATTTTATCGACATGACGGCAATCGATCTGCAGTTACTCAAGATTCAATATCTGGAGAATTGAATCTACAATGGATTTTCGAATCACGTCATAAACCTTTAAGTGCTTGGCCCATGCCAGGAGAAGAGACCCCTCGAATGCATACTGATCGGGCGTATCATGTAGTTGTTTCAGGGCAAACACTTTTTTTTGGCAACAATATTGATAATCATGTTTATGCACTCGACACTAGGACAGGAGAAGAACGATGGCGCTTTACTGCTGACGGGGCAGTAAGATTTGCTCCAATATTACACAATCAAAAAATTTATTTCGGATCTGATGATGGCAATGTTTATTGTCTAAATACATCCGATGGTTCCATAAACTGGAAATATCGCCCCAGCCCCAGTGGAGAAAGAGTAATTGGCAACTCAAGAATGATTTCACTTTGGCCAGTTAGAACTGGACTGCTATTAGAGGAGGAAAAGATATATCTTGCTGCTGGGATTTTTCCCTATGAAGGAATATATGTTGCGGCCATTGATGTTCAAACAGGTAAAGAAATATGGCTAAACGACACTGCAGGTGATCAAGCATGGGGACATGTTTATGGAGGCATGGCTCCACAGGGATATCTAGTCGCCTCAAAAGATAACCTCTTTGTGCCAACTGGCAGAGGCATGCCAGCAGCATTCGACAAACGCACAGGTAAATTCAATAAATTCCTCAATGCCGGCGGCAAGGTAGGTGGTGACTGGATACAAATGTCAGGCAATGAATTATTCGCAGGTAACGATAATCAAGGAGCTGACACTAAAATCACGTTTGATGCTGATTCTGGAGCAAACCGAGGCAATCAATTTTCTAACTTTCCTTCTATTGACATGGTTGTCACAGACTCAATTGCCTATCTTGCCACTCAGAAAGGACTATACGCTATAGATCGCATAGCCAATACCAAGGCCAATACCGAAGTACCAAAACTAAAAAACGAGGAAACAAAACTAGTTAAACAAATTTCTGATATTCGAGAACGACATAAGGCCGCGGCTAAATCTGAAGATACAGACGAATTCACCAAAATAACAGCAGAGTTAAATTTAGCTACAAGCCGATTGACTGAAATTACAAAGGAAAAGGAAGCATTGAATCTAGCCCGCGCCAAATGGTTCTTATCACGCGAACAAATAGGCCCATTAGCAGTCGCAGGACAATTGGGAACAATGGCCCTGACAAGTAATATGTTGTTCGCCGGGGGTGATGGATATGCCTTATCGATTGATACAGCAAGCGGACAGTTGATTAAAGTATTCGGCATCAATGGAACAGCTATGAGTTTAGCCGTAGCTGATCAGCGTTTATTTATTAGCACGGATCAAGGTGAGATTCATTGCCTCAGTACTCAGCCTTCTCCAACACGAATAATAAAAAGATCTGAACAATCTATATCAATTCCCTCAAATATATCAGATCTAGATATTGTAAAACGAATCACACAACACTCTGGACAATCAAAAGGCTGGTGCCTTGTTGCAGGCGCAAAAGATGGTCGACTAATAAAGGCTTTGGCTCAAGAAACGCAGTTGAACATAGTTGTAATCGAACATGATCCAAGTCGCCTGAAAGCCATACGCCAAGAACTATATACATCAACATTGTATGGCAATCGTGTGATTGCCGCCGATTGGAACTATTCAGAATTACCTGACTATTTTGCTAATCTTATTGTGTCAGAACGCGATATACTGCGAGATGATTTAGAATTACCGGTCGATCATTTGGCTAGGATATTGCGCCCAGCTGGTGGCGTCTTACTACTAGGCTCTATAGAATCTTGGGCTGAAAATAAAATTAAGACTGTGATCGAAGGGCTAAAGGCCAATGTTAAAGCTGAACATAAGATTGATCGCTCCAATGACTGGCTAAAATTTACCAAAGGAAAGCTAAAAGGCGCAGGTAGTTGGACCGGTTTATACGGCAATAAATCCAAGACCTCATCTACTAGAGATGAACTTGTTAAAGGCCCTTTGGGAGTCCTCTGGTTCGGCGAGCCTGGTTCAAAAAATATGGTAGATCGGCATGCACGATCTGTTAGTCCCCTAGCGATCAATGGACGTCTTTTTGTACAAGGAATGGAGGTAGTCATGGCATATGACGCATACAATGGGACATTTCTCTGGGAACGTAAGATTCCCGGAGCAATTCGTGTGCGTGTTGATGTCGACAGCTCAAACATAACCGTCAATGAAGATTCAATTTTCGTTGCAACCCACGATCTTGTCTTGCAGCTAGATGCGCAAACGGGAGTCACCCGGCGAGAGTTCAAAGTACCAAGACCCCCAGGAGGAAAAGCCCTTAGATGGGGCAATATATCCGTGGATGGTAATATTCTTTTTGGCACAGGAGCTATACCTCTAGAAAATGAGTACGGATATCTCTGGAACACTTTAGTCAAAAATGGCGAATGGATTGATGAATCGAAAGCACCAGAAGCAACACTTGCAAAGTTTAAAACTATTAAGGCTAGTTATCCCACTCCAGACAATAAGGCTTACGAATACTTCAAGCGTGCTGGTTTACACTGGTATCCTATAAATAAATTCCCTGATTGGCTGCCCGATTTCAAACCATCAGCAGTTGCAAAAACTATAATGCTTAGCGAAAAAGTGTTTGCCTACGATATCAACACTGGCAATTTGATGTGGGAGCACTCTGGCAAATCCATACCCAATATCTCTCTTGTAATCGGTGGAAACCGCGTATTTTTCTTACAGGATGATGTTAACGAAAATGAAAAGAAAAAAGCTCGTGACTTAACACTAGCAAGTATCAAAAGCGGAGTTTACATCCCAGAGAACGAACAAAAACTGCCTGAAAAAGACAGGGACATTCGTCGTGTAGTTTGCTTGGATTCTAAAACAGGAAAAGAGATCTGGAATCGACCACAAGATCTGACAGGAAGTGGAGGGACAAAACTGGGATTAGCATATCAGAATGACAAACTTCTATTCTTTGGGCATTATAGTAATCATGATGAAGGACCATTCAATAAAGGTGAGTTAAGCTGGCGTAGGATTACTGTTATGCAAGCTGGAAGTGGCAGCTTATTATGGAGCAAACCATTAAATTACAGACGCAGACCTACCATTGTTGACGATACAATTTACATTGAGCCCAGACGCTGTGATCTTGCAACCGGCAAGATACAGAAACGAACACATCCTATCACAGGGAAATCGGTTGATTGGGAATTTGTCAGACCTGGTCATAGTTGTGGTATTGTAACAGCAAGCCCACATAACCTTTTTTTCAGATCCTATAGTGGTGCAATCGTTAATACGGAACAGGATAGCGGATTGCAATTATTTGGAGGCATGCGCCCCGGCTGTTGGAATAGCATGATTCCAGCCAATGGCGTTTTAAGCATGCAGGAATCTAGTGCCGGCTGCACATGTAACTACTCCTTAAGGACTACAGTCGTACTTAAAAACAAGCCACAAAAAGGCCATGCTGAATGGGCAGTCTTCATCAGCCAAGCTGCAAATAAACCAGTTAAGCATTTGGCAATTAACTTTGGCGCCCCGGGTGATATGCGAGCCAAAGACGGGACAGTATGGTTTTCATATCCGCGCCCAAACACCAAAGAAGGTCGCAACGCCTTTGCCAACTACGGGATCAAGTTCAACCTCAATGAAGAAGGCAAGCCAGAGGTGGTGCAGAGAGATTGGATTGGGAAAAAATTCACCGGCACAAATAAACCATGGCTATTCACTTCCGGCTTAAAAGGATTAACAAAAATTAAAGTGCCATTGTTAGAGAAAGGGGGGAAAGGATTGTATAACGTGCATTTGGGTTTTTCCAAACTCCCTGGAGACACAATAGGCAGTCGAATATTCGATGTAAAAATACAGGGAAAAACAGTCCTAAGGTCGCTAGATATCGCTAAAGCTGTAGGGGATCTTGAGAAGGTTGTCCTTCATAAATTTAATGACGTGAATGTTGATGAAAATCTTGAAATCGAACTAGTCCCTAAAAATATTGATAATGCCAAATTGGCATCAACCATTATTCAAACACTAGAGGTAACTCGTGAGGATTTTCGTGCTGCAAACTAATCCTAAATTATTGTGCTGGCTGAAACGATTTTTCGTTCTGTTAATTTTCATGCAGCATTCACAAGCAATATGCTGCAGATTCAATGTACGCGATGTCGGTTTTGTCGATCTTGGATCTAAACCATACAATCTCTACATTTTCATTGGCAATGACATGCCCAATAATATGCGTGATTCGTTACAATCAATCTGCGTTGCGACTTTCTATGATACGAATATTAAATTCGATTTAATCTCCCTATCTGAAGCATCAAAAACTAGCGTTAAAGACTTTATCCCGCCTAACTTCAAAGGGGAGTTCCCAGTTGCTGTACTTGTTTCTCCTGATCATTCTCCTAACAAAGAGACCTTTAATATCACCTTACATAAAGATGGAGAACCCCTAACAAAAACAGCTTGGGATGCACTTGAGTCCTTGGTGGATTCACCTCGGCGTAATGCAATACTAGAGAAAGTATTCGATTGCTATGGAGTCATCATGATCGTTGAAGGCGAGAATGCTGATGAAAATAATCAAATCAGAACAATAGCCGAAAAAGTTACATCTGAGACTGCCGCAACTTTGCCCGGATTAGAGAAGGAGATTAAAACACCGCCTGTAGTTGAGGTCATTACGACAGACCAATTTGAAAAAGAAAAAGCCTTCCTATGGAGCCTGAACATATTTAAAAAACCCCCAACTTCTCAGGTGGTCATACTTTATGGCCGAGGAAGAAAGATTGGGCCGGTGCTTGAAGGAAACACCTTAAATGAAGCAGCTATTGCAGCAATATTAAGCACCATTGGATTAAATTGTGAATGCGGTCTGGATCGAAAATGGATGCAGGGAGCAATGGTGCCTTTAAAGTGGGACAAAGACAGAAAACAAAAAATTGCCAAACAGTTGGGCTTTAATCCAGAAAGTCCCGAAATAAGAATTGAGATGAGTCAAATATTGGCTAAAGGAAGTGCTGGCCAAGGGGCTCATCGTTCAAAAATTATTGGCGATACATTAGACGAATTATTAACTGGCTATCGATCTGGAGAACTGTCTGTTGATAATGCTATAAAAACAAAGGAAACAACTGACACGAACGAAAACTCAAAAGATATATCTAAAGCTAATAACTCAGGGATTTCACTAACAGGTTGGATTGTTATAAGTATTATTTCAATACTTCTAGTTGGCGGCTCGATACCATTAGTTGCTCGCAGAAAAAATATTCCTTAATCTTACTTCCCCGCTAAACTTCATTTTTCCTTAGTCTTACCTTCAAGCTTAATAGCTCTAGCAAATTGTTTAGCCATTAAAAGAAAACTTTCATTCCCTGCTTCTTCATGGAGACATTTCAGATTATGCCTACACTGAGCATCTAAATAATCCATCTCAATGTTGAGTGAATTAATATGATCTCTCCATTTCTGAAGTCCTGATCCCAAAGAACCAACTAACGTTCGGAATTGAATCCTACCTCTGATTTTATCCTGATTAATGGCAGCCAAGATCCATGGAGATGATGTCCTATCATAATATTTTTTATCATTGTCAAAAAGGACTGGAGCCACTGGTTCCCATTTCCTACTCTTTCTGAGCATATTTTGCCAATTCCACATACCTCCGTCATAATTAATGCAAATACTAAAAAGTTCAGGAAACTTTACAGCATATAGTGACGCTCCATATCCTCCCATGGAGAATCCTTGGATAACTCGAAATTCTCTTGATGCCCTAGTGTTATAATTAGCATCTATCCATGGTATTATTTCTCTAATGATATTGGTTTCGACCAGTATGGACCGATCCTTTGAATCGGCATACCAACCATTCTTTGTTCCATCAGGATAAACAGCAATAACAGGTGGCAGTATGCCCTTAGCAATAGCTTTTTCCATAGGGACACGAAACCCCACACCACTTTTGTGAGAACCTCCTCGCCCATGTAGATTATAAATTACCGGATACCCTGCCCCAGCCTTGTTATAATTCTCAGGAAGATATACATCAAAGGTGATTTCTTTATTAGATATCTTACCAGTAATATTTATTGTCTTAAGCTCCCCTTGAACTTGAGGAAAAAGAACAAACAACAAAATCAAATGGACATTAGTATAAAATTTATTTTCTATATTCACTTTAATTAATCTTTCTTTATACGCACTCGATAGAAGGCGTTATCTTTGAAATCTAATTTAAAATTAAACGTTAATCCTTCCGGCCACTGGTACTCTTTCGGGGATGATTCCAAAGTAATTTCTTGCCATATCTGCAAGTCTTTAGATTTCTCCAAAATAAATTTCGGCACTTGAAAAAAAGGCATGTAGTCCAATGAATTGAAATTCAATAAATTTGTCTCAGGGTTGAAGTGGCCAATAATTTTTTTTCGACCAAACAATTTCACTTCAACATTTGACGGATCAATCACTTCGTATTTTCCATTTTCTACGTAGTCAAACTGAAACCAATCCACAACACCTTTATCAAAAAATTCAAACCAGAGTTCATGATGCGTTTCTGGCGCCCAAGGCGGATCAGCAGGGAAAGTTTTTATTGAAATAAATTTTGCCTTCTTCCAACTAAAAACATCATGAAAGTTAATCGAAATTTTCACCTCACCGCCTGCAATTGAAACATCACTTACTATAGGTGATTGAGCCATCAATTGGCCAAAAAGAAGATAAGCAGCTAAAAGAAATGTTAATTTAATTATTTTCATTCTGCTTCCAAGCTCCCAGCTATTTTCAATCCATTAGAAGAATAGGAGGATTAAACAAAAAAAGATCGGTTTCCTCTATAAGCAGAAATCGTAAAACTTATTTTATATTTTTTTCTTTTTTATTCGAAAAAGTTCTTCCGGAGCACGCTTCTTAAGTGGCTCAGAGTGACCATCAAAGTAATTAGAACTCGCTGTCCCAACTTTAGCTC
>JASLKL010000101.1 GCA_030747605.1 Verrucomicrobiota bacterium
CCATTTCATGATGTAAGAAAATTGTGATATTTGATGGAGCTTCGTTTGCTGAAAACACTCTATCCGTGAAATTGATTCGATATGCGTTTGACATCGATTCAGCGTAGGAAAAATTCGGCAGATCAAAAGAGCGTATAATCGCATCAAAATGTTCCGGGGTGTTAAGCGGTAATCCTTTAATTAAAACAGCACCATGATTAAATGCTGCATGAGATAATTCGCCAGCAACTTCTTTTGCCCAATTACAGCAATCTTTCAATGTGCCATTGGGGCCATTGATTACGAAAGGAAATGATTGTTCATTATAGACATGCTGGCCGGGAATACTGATAGATCGCATATCTCTAATTAATAGTCTTCGCCTTTTTCTCGAAGGAATTTATCGGTTTCAATTAATGAAGTTTGTTTCACTTTTGTAGATATTCACAACCACAACACTTCGAATGTAATTTCCCCTAATAATAAGTAAAACTTCATTTCCTTTCAGGTTTTAGTCATTAAGGCGTCTAGGTCTTATCGGTATAGGACGGCCATCATTTACTTATCTTTGTGTTGATTTCAACAATATCCGATGGTTGGGAGCCGGTCATACCTTGTGGGGATTGAAATACTGCATAGACGCGATAACGGTACTTTTTCCCAGGGGTAGCTCGGCCGTCTACAGCTTGTTTCTCGTTTAGCCCTGGCCGGGGGATATGGTTGCGGAATTTCCAGTTGGTTTCGAGGCTTGCACGCTGCACAATATGTCCAGCTTCTTTCTTTGCGTTGTCTTTCCACTGCAATTTAACGGTATTGTGTGTAACTGAAATTACACGGAGTTCGGTTGGGCCGTTTGGTTTGTTGCCCGGAACGGGATCTCGATGCCCTTTTGGCTGATAACCCGGATGGGGCATAGGGCGTGGCCCGGGGTTGTCAAGTTGTTTGCGCGCCAGCTTGTAACGCCTAGTACTAAAATGCTTAAGCTTGTTGAGAATGTCATCGTACCCTTTGTCTTCCGGGTTGGTGATGCGTCGCTTAGGAAAGGGGTCTCTTTGGAGATCATCCTTAATGAGTGAATACAATGTGTTGAATCGTTGGTGAAGTTTCTCTGGTTTGAAATACTTTTCCAGCAAAGACGAAGCAGTTTCTCTGTATTCTTTAAGGAGGTGTGGATTCGTTACGATATTTTCAAGGATAGGCTTAGGCGGGCCCCCAGGAATTGGCCAAGCGGCATGCCAGCCATCGATAACTGGTATTCTCCCGAAAGCGCGGTCAGCAAAACCCACATCCAAGTCCCATGGAATATAGCTCCATCTATCTGTTTTGGGACTGCGATAAATATAGTAGTTGTGCGGATTCCAGCCTGTGAGTTGATCAAAGCAGCCGGCAAAAAGCATTACTGCAGTCGTTTTCAGGAAATGATCTAATATTAAATTCCTATTCAATATTTCTTCGTATTTGGATTCATCACCTTTGTCGATTTCCCGGATGAGGGCGATTAGTTCATTAAATGATTTTTCAGCATCTTTATTCTTTGGTTCGAATCCTTTTTTATATTGAGCCACTTCATCACCTACATAAGAAAAATTCGCTCCTGGCCCAGGCATATGAACTTTGAAAAGCGGCCCGCGACTTGATCCGAAGTGCCGCTCGATAAATGACTCATCTATACGTTCAACGTTACCATAGATGCCTTTATAGCCACCGTTAACGAACAACTTAGCATAATTATAACGAGATGATGGAACTTTCAAATCTCGCAAAATATCGGTCACAATCGGCTCGCTAAATAGGCTTCCAAATTGGACGCCATTATCTAACGCGATACGTCGAAGTTTAAGGAAACGAGTGTTTTTATCAAATTCACTAACCTTGATTAGGTAGCCCCGTTTGTGTTTCTGATTTGGCTGTGATGAACTGCTACCTTTGTATCGGACCCCAACATTATCCAAACGGATGTCACGCCAACGTAATGTTGCAGGAACGAATATACGTATTGGTAATGCCTCTTTCATTTTTTTTAAATTTAGCTCGCTAATTCTCAGGCGAATCTCCTGAACTTGCTCGCGTTCATAAAAAATATCCGAAGTTAGGTTAGCTGCAAACAGCACATGAGAGCCAGAGAGTAAAACCCCCATGTATAGAAGTATTCGGATGCCTTGTGAAAGATAGGTTTCAATTTTGCATTTCATTTTCTTTCAGCTTTTAATGATTTATATTAAATCGGAATTTACGAAGAAGGCCTACGGTGTTAATTATCAATTTTTAATCTTCCGAGGCGAATGGTGTTTGAATCTGTCCAGCTTAACCATAAATAACCTTTACTGATAATCGCGCGAGGCATGCCACTAGAACGGTTTGCATTAATTGTTGTAAGCGTTGAATGGCGAATAATTTCTCCGACAAGTGAAACTTCTGCCAGCCGTAAAACAGTTTGTTTTTTATGTAATCCAATCCAAGCGGTGAATATTGAGTCCTTTGAACAGACGGTGACGCATCGCCCAATGGGGGCGTTTTTGTCTAATAGGATATCTTTTCCAGATTTCATGTTTTTATCTTTGATTAATCGAAGAATCACTTGCGACTTATTATGAATAACTGTGAAGCGACTAACCGCAACAAGATCCTCGCGGGCGGCTATACTGGCACCATTGACTGGACAGCCAGGCATAAGCCAGTTGTCTGATTGGAGTGTAGAAGGCTTAGACCATTTGCCATCACTACGAAGTATGAAACTAATATCACGAATCTCTCGGGAAGAACGATCACGATAAACGACGACCGGCCCATTTGGCAGCAGAACGGCAGAAGTAGGGCAGCAAGTGCAAACATCTTTATCTAGCACACGCTCATCCTTAATCCGATTCTCGTCAATTAAGGCAGTCCGTAACATCATCTTTCCAGTTGGATTGGTCATCATGCGACCATCTAGCCAGAAGGCGCGAACATGAAGGCCGTCAGGAATGAGCGAAACAAAACCGTGCTCCGTTGCGCTTGTGTCATTATGGAGCCAGCCAACAGGCTTCCAACTTTTTCCACTGTCGATTGAGCGAGCGATTTGAACACCGTATGCGTAATCTTTACTACTGATTTGTTCAAGCCAGTGTGCATATAGATCGCCAGAAGGGGCCTCAATAACCGATGGGATATCAGCCCAGTTCGTAAACATCTTATTGGACGTGGCAACTAAGTATTTTTCACTAAAGCCCGAGTCATTCCAGCTTGCCATATGGACACGTGGAGCATTTTTACTATTACGTTCAATCCAGCTCAGCGCAAAAGAATCCCCAAAAGAAAATAGATTAGGGGCTAAAGAGCTTGTACTTGAGGGAGTCTTAATCATTTCGAATGGCAAATTATTTGCACTCAATAGTGCCGAAGCATTGGCTAACAAGAGCCCTAAGGTTATTGAGTATTTCATTTCCCTTAATCTTTTAATTGTTTATCAGCTTTTGAAGAGCAGAGCAGTAAGGTCAGCGATGGCTACGATCAAAAAAGCGAAGCAGAGGCGTTAAGTAGAGGTGTTTTATTTGGCGTTCAAGTTGTGGCTTCATTATTATCAAAATAAGTTCCATTCACTTGGAGGCACATAGTATGTATCGATTAATAAACCCAAAATCCCTAATTTCCAAGCGATTACTCCTAAAGCGCTAAATGCTGCAAACACAAAAACTAAATATATTTTATAGCCTTTAGACATATCTAGTTTCTAAATTATTTTTCTTCAGTTTTTTTTATTAACACTTCTTTATGCTTGGTGCTATCGAAATCGTCTAAACGACCGTAGGCTTCTACTTTGTTATCCTTAAACCTAATAAACGCTTCATAACTTCCACTTCCTTGAGCGCTTCCATCAAACATAAGTTTCAAATCAAAACCTCTATAAATGTGATATTCAAAATCATCAATTGCTGCTGACCTATAAGGTTTTTCATTCATAGCAGTCATAACCTGTTCCTTGGTCATACCAATAGATATAGAGGAAAAATTTAGGGTTTTATTTGATGCGCATCCCGACAACAGCATAAATGCGATTGCCAATAAGGATAATGATTTCATGTTAGATATAAAATTAAGATCTTGAAAAAACAAAACGGTAAAAAGCTTGTTATATTTGCTAAATAGAATGGTGTTACTTTTTCAAGTGATGGATTAGAAATGATATTTCATCTTTGAAATTCTTCTTAGCCTTTGGATAATTTAGGGTCACATCAACTCCTTTAAGTTTTAGTTTTTTTTCCATGGCTATTCCAAAATTTACATGATGAATGATCCACCCTCGGGCGCGTTTTAGACTGTCAGGCATTGGGTCGTCGGGATTCATGCCGTATCTCATGAAAGTGGGAGGGTCGTCCGGAGTAATATGATTAATCACAGAGATTTCCCTGATTAAGGCGCGGCGTTCAACAAAAGACAAATCTTTCCTTTTGCTTTCTTTTTTGGCGTGGAACTCTCTTCTGTAGCCCGGTATATTCTCGACCCACCAATTCATGTCCAAGGTTGATTGCCCTCCCCAGAATGCCACCGCTTTTAGGCGGGATGATTCTCTTGAGACAGGATCGTTGCTTTTCAAATTTGCGAAATCATCCCCCCATGCTAGGTAGGCGGCAAGCTGTGCACCCGCAGATCCTCCATATGCAGCAATTCGATTTTTATCAATTCCCCATTCCGCTGCCTTAGTGCGAATGAACTGTAAGGCGCGAACGCAGTCTTCGTGCGCAGCTGGAAAATCGGCATGCTTGAGAAAGCGGTACTCTACAGATGCATGGTGAATGCCTGCATCAAGATATTGTTGAATAGCCTTTTCATTAACTTTGTCGTGAGATCCTCCTGTGAATCCGCCTCCGTGTATAAACACAACTAAAGGCGCTGGCTTATTCACGTTAGACTTTCGAAAATCGATCACTTGGTTGGGATGATCGCCGTAGGAAACGTTTTCGTGTGTAATCTGCGGTGTGGATTTCTCCTGCTGTGCTTGAACGGTGAGGCTACCGATATTTATTATCAAGATTACGCAGGGAAAAAGTAGTGATGAATAGAATTGTTTTATTTTGAAGCCGACCGCGATTGTGTTCAGATTGTTTTCCATGAATGAAATAACTCTATTCACTGATATTTTTTTTTCAATTCGAAAGATAGGTCCAGATTTTGCTCTTTAAATTTACTTGGGAAGGAAGAGGGAGTTGTTTCATTACTCTTCAGCTTTTATTTTGTTTTCTCCATTTTAAATGATTTTGGTTATTTATTGAGCTTTTAAGCAGTTTAGCGGAAGGTCGAGGAAATGAAAGTACTTGATTCAACCACAACCATCCCTACTTGTTCGACTTCAATTACTATGAAGGTATGTTTTTCAATATTCTTTTTTCTCGTGTCGATTGGTTGTGCTGTTGCCCAGACGGCCAATTGGACTGCGTTTAATGACAGCGTTAACAAGAACGGGGGGACTACAGATGAGACAGTGACAACGATTAATGTTGGTCGAAGTTCGCCCGGCCCCGTGAGTTCGGAGCTGTTGGTGTTTGGTAGCGGTGACGGAACCGGTGTGACGGCGACTTATGAGGAAACAAAAACGGTGGGTAGTGTGTTCTGGACTAATGATTCGATTACATATGATGATGAGAGTGATGCTGCTAAGCTTTTTGGAGAGGCTCTAGATTTGTCTGGGAATATAAGCTACGGGGATGCGCCAGGATGGCACATGGACCTCATACTCGAGGGATTAGACCCAAAACGTAAATACGTGTTTGCAGGCACTGCTATGAGGGGTGGAGGTGAGGGCTATGCTGAGAGAACAACCAACTGGAAAATTATGGATGCCGAAAGTTTTGTGTATGCTAGTTCTGAGGGAGCATGGAAAGTAAGTGATGAGAGTGTGGAGTTTAGCACTGGACACAACGAGGATGGTTATGTTGCAAAGTGGACAGACATTTCACCTGGAGCTGATGGGAAAATAGTTATACGCACCAGCCATAGTGTAGGTGAGGCTAATGGAGGATTAGCGGGAGCACATGCCTACAAGGGCTACGCCGGAGGTGCGTTCATGCTTGAATTGCAAGGCGACTCCGGAGCTGCCTCTCCTGAAAAAGAGCTAAGAATTATTCGTGTCTTTCCAAAAGAAAATGAACTAGAAGCTCACCCTAACAGCCCTCTTCATGTATTGGTTGAGCACAATGTTAACAAAGTAGATTTAAGTTCAGTGAAACTGTTTCTAAACGGCAAAAAACTTGCACCAGAAATACAACAAGAGGAGGAAAGGACATTAATTATTTATAATAATAACAGTGCGTTTGCAGATTTTTCCGATAACACTGTTATTGTGGAATTCACTGATGATAGTGCTTCACATAAGCAATACACCAGAGTGTGGAATTTTACCGTCACAGAGTGGTCTCATTATGATTCTCTTCCCGTTGATTTAGCCATTTCACTAGATGATTTAAAAAAACAGAATCGGGGTTTCGCTGTAAGATTAGCTGCAATTGACCCCCTTGATCCAGAAAAAGAGGTTTTGAGCGAGATTGAAGATTTATGGTGGATCTGGGATGCTGATTATAACGACTACTCTGATAGGGAACCCTTTAACTCTGAAGGATATTATCTGGAGCGAAATCAAATAAACTATCAGCGCGATGGAGGATCAATCGGAAATAAGGCAGGAGAAGAGCTTTTCCCTGGAATAAACGGTACTGAATCCTTGATTCATAAAGACGAAGAATTCCCTGTAATTCAATTTGGAATGGAGGCGACTACCTACCTTGAACTTAAAGAAGGCTATTATAACATGCAAATCACCACTACTCCAATACACATCCTCTACATTGGGTTTGGTGATGATGCAGAGGAATTGTTACCGGATGAATCGGTGCTGCCTGGCACAGAAGATGCAAAGCCATGGCAATATAATTTTATCGTCGAAAAACCCGGCCTATATCCCTTTACCTTGCTTTATTATGATTCACTGGGTGGCAGTTCTTCATTGACTGCGAGCGGGGGGTCGGCATCCAGCCTTGAATGGCTAAATGTTGCACCTATGGGGATGAAATTCCTAATTAATGGAGATGCCGACCAGTCGATTGCCGCCTACATTCCGCCAAATGCAATTCTGGAAGTCAAACCATCAAAGATGAATGTATCGATGCAGGACGGAAAAGTGATTATTTCCTGGACCGAGTCGGGGATTTTACAGGAGTCAGATAATGTAAATGGTCCGTGGAGCGACGTTGTGGGTAAAAGCTCTCCATATTCAATTACCCCAAATTCCAAGTCTATGCTCTATCGACTTAGGCATTAATATCAAACAACAAACAATCTCATGCTTTTTATAGCGATCTAACTATGTTTCTGAAGTTTTTTTATCATGCCTGGATAAACCGGAACTGCATATTAATCTTCGATGCCAACATCAATTGTGATGAGCTGTTACTCTCCAACTCAGGGCTGAACGCGCGTGCTTAATAATTGCAAGGAAACAACAGGGGGATCGTCATTTCGTCGGGCCCAGTGGCGAATGCTATTGGCGACGATGTTTTGCTATTTGTTCTTCTATACTGGCCGACAAACAGCTGGGTTCGCAATTCCAGGAATCCATGAGGAACTTGGGATCAGCCTCACGATGCTTGGATGGATGAGCGCGACACTTTTTTGGTGTTATGCAGTGGGGCAATTTATCAATGGTAATCTAGGAGACCTGCTCGGGGCTCGCGGCATGATGAGCTTAGGAGCCGTGATTTCATGTGCATTAAACTGGGTGGTGAGTTTTGGGCAGGGCGTTACGACTTTGTTTATCCCATGGGGCGCTAATGGTTTTGCCCAGTCGATGGCCTGGGCACCAGGAAGCCGTCTAATCTCAAACTGGTGGGGTCAACATGAACGAGGCAAGGCATTCGGGTTTTATGTTTTTATAGCGGGCATGTCATCGGTTCTAGCATTTACAACGTCGTTAATTGTCCTGGACGTATTACAACTAGGGTGGCGCTGGATATTTCGACTGCCGGTTTTACTGATGCTAGTTGGTGGAGCAACTTACTTTTTCATTGCACGAAACCGTCCTGAGGATCTCGGTTTTCATTTGAATTGTACGAGTACGGAAACCGGGGTTACTTCTTCCGAAAAAGATGCGGTAGATATGGAACAGGATGAAACTACTAGGGAACGTTATGCT
>JASLKL010000102.1 GCA_030747605.1 Verrucomicrobiota bacterium
TAGAATTCAAATGCTTGGGTTCATTAATGAGGTTGGCCATAAGGCGTAGAGCGGCTGCCCTGTTCAAGGCTTCGAGATCACTGTTCTTAGTGATCGTATCCAAAGAATTAATAAGTTCTTCGCCTATGGCTAAATCAACATTTGAGATGCCTCTTTTTTTTGAGTTTTCGATTAAATCTGAAATGGCAATGACTTGCCAAGGGGCAATTTTTTTAGTGTCGGAAATAATATTGTTTAATAATTGTTTCAGCTCTTTTTTAGAAGCTTCGTTGCCTGCTAGAACTAGGAGATTGTTGATTAATTGACTAAATGAATTGTCTGTCGATTGGTTTAAAATTTCCTTTAAAATAGCGACGGAATGCCCTTTAGCGGATGAGGCTATTGCTATTTGTATATCAGGTGCGTCTGAGCAATTTATGGCTAATTTTGCAAGCAAACTACCTGCAGCAGGTGATTTCCATTCTCCTAAAGAGAAGGCGAGTTGTGTGCGGACTCGAACGTTGGGATCGTTAACCAATTGTTTAAGGGCTTCTTCAATCGGACCTGCTTGGCTTCTTTTAAATAAAATTTCCGCTATACGAATTGAATGTTCACGAACACCGGGATGTACGTCAGTTAATCCTATGATCAAGTGATCTGGGCGTACTTTATTGATTCCTTCTAAAGTGTAGAGGATGTGCAGGCGTGTTTTTGGGTTTTTAGTTTTTTTAAGTAATTCTTCCAAATGGTTTACCGTAGATTGGTCGTTTTGGTTGACCAATATTCGTTGCGCCATATCTCGCTGCCATCCGCTTGGGGAATCAAGCGTTGCGACCAATTCAGATTGTGTTTTGTTTGATAATTTCGGTATGGGTCTAGGTGTGTTTTCAGTTGGGTAAACACGGTATAAACGGCCTCGGTTAGATCCAGAGCGCAGGTTGAGTTTCTGTTCAACATCATCTGGAATCCATTCTGGGTGCTCGAGGATTAGCCTGTAAAAGTCTGCGATCCAAAGTGCCCCGTCTGGTCCAGTCTTAAGCATTGTTGGTCGAAACCATGTATCCTTGGAGGCTATAAATTCCTGGCCGCCAGCTTGTTCTGGCCGATGGCTATGAAAACTTATGCCATTTGGTTTAAGTATCTCTCGGCGAATCACATTGTAAGCAGGGGCGCTAACAAACAAAAGTCGATCAGAGTTGCTTCCGAATAATTCGTCACGATATGGGGTCGGACTATTAGCAGCAGTAATGTGGTTTTCAGCTCCTACAAGGTTGAATCGTTGTAAGGGTTTGCTGATAAATTTGATAATGTGTGATCGATCGTAGTTTCCGATTTGTTGACGATTATTTGGAATGATGAGCTTGGTGTTGCGTCGTATGTAATGCTCGGGATATTTATAATGCCAACCAAGGCTGTAGTTGCTGTTACCAAACCAATTACCCCAGTCATCGCGCCGTCGGCCAAATTGAGTTTGTCCCGCTTGAGTTTCGAATTCTAATGTTTTAGTACGAAATCTAAAGTCACGTCCTCGAATATTAATAGACATATTGCTTTTGGGGGATGTAATGATACCTCCGCTATCTCCGTTAGCTCCATATATCCAGTTATCTAATCCGTATTCAAAGCCATTCATTCGGTGTTGTTGATTGCCTTGGCCAAAACCGGTGAAGAGAACTTTAACTTCATCTGCTTTCCCGTCGTTATTCTTATCTTTTGCAAAAAGGATATCTGGGGCTGCGCTAATAAGAGCTCCATCACGCCAAGGCATCACGCCGCTTGGGTATGGCAGAGCATCAAGAAACACAGTTGAATGATCATATCTTCCATCATTATTTTGATCTTCAAGTATGCGGATCCGTCCTCCTGCCTTTCCTTTGTTGTCTACTCCAAGTGGATAGTCTGCCATTTCCGCCACCCATAGGCGTCCGTCCTTGTCCCATTCAAAAGCAACTGGATCCAGTACTAGTGGTTCGCTGGCCATGAGTTCGATCTTGTATCCAGGAAGAAGTTGTATGGATTTAGCAGATTCATCCGGAGACTTAGGCAAGGGCATCACGCCACGTAGAAGTTCTTCGAATGAGCGTCGATCAACCAAATTCGGCAAATGAGCTGTATCTTCGTTTTGCACCCAGAGATGACGCGAGTGAAACCAAGCCCCATTATTATTATGTTCACCTCCTCGGGTAATCATTGGTATGGCTTTAGCATCACTTCTTTCGCCGGACATGACCTCGCGTGACCATCCGACTCCCCATCCAAGAATAGGGGTGGGTATATACAAGTGAAGCGAGTATCGTTTTTCATTTGAGTGAATAACATCCAGATAATTATCTTCGTTTATATCCACAAAACGTACGCCGTTATCGCGTCCGTCTTTACGTGTAATTCTTACACCTTTAGGAAGGTTAAATTTTAATTTGATCCATTCTTGTTGAGCTTTGTTCCAAGCAAAGACGGCTTGGCTATTGAAGTTGCTGATAATAATTTCACAAATTCCATCGTTGTTGGTGTCGCGTAATCTTACGCCGTTATCTTGTCCATTAACTGAGGTTTGAATCGCTTGATTATTCAGTTCTAGCCCTCGGGTATGGATTTTGTTTTGATGCCAAGTATTGCCATTGAAGTGCCAGATTCCCTTGGTCGATTTATTACTAATAAATACTGATGCATAGCCGTTAGGTTGTAGAATTCCGAATTTAGCGCCTGTTTCTGTACTGTTTCCCTTTGTATCATTTTGGACGATTCGAAATGGAAAATGTGATATTTTCCATTGTTTTGTTATAGGGTTCCAGAGTCGTGTTTGTTGAACATGTTCATTGGAAATGACAACATCCATATAACCATCGTTGTCCAAATCGAGCAGTCGCACCCCATTATCTTGTCCATTTGAATCCTTTAAAGATTGCCCTCCTAATAGATTTTTTGTGAGACGTTCTCGTGCTTCTTTGAAATTGAGAAACTTTACTTTTTTGCCGTGATTTTTTGTTATGTGGTCAATCCAGTCTATCATCTGCGTATTACTTACCCATCCATGCGGGTGGAAAACGAAATTAAAAATACCCTGTTTGATAACCGTAGCATCAATTGCAGCTTTCCAGTCTTCAACGGTTACCGGATTGCTGTTTCCATGGAGATGCTGTGCTTCCCAATCGCTTGGAACCATGCACGGCATCTCCCATACTTTGTTTCCAACTGGATAAGGATATGGGTAATTTTCTATCGTAACTACATAAGAGTCAAACGGAACGTATTTTTCGAATTTACCCTTCCCGTCATTATCTGTAGTTAATGATTTCGGAAGAGATTTGTCCTCTTTAGTGAAGATATTGAACACTGATGTATCCATTTCTAAGAATTGTCCGGCAGAATTATTATGCATCAATAACTCAGAGAACACTCGAGGGCTAGGTGTGTTCTGTGAATCACAGCATGGTGTGCGAAAGGCAACTGGGATGTTGTTTGCGATATTGTTTAATAAATCAACACCTCCGTGATAGGTGTTTTTAGCTGGAATAAAATTACGATTACCAAGAATTGGGCATGGATGAGTAAGCGTGTGAACTTCAATGGTTACTCCTTCGTTAAGCCATTTTTGAAGATGAGGTTCAGTGGGGGTTATTGAGTTGCAGAAGATGCTCAATGGCGCTCGCCCATCAATTTCTTTAAGTCGTTCTAAGATCGGGCGGCAAAAGTTTTCATATCCGACGTGGTCTCGCATGTCATCAATACCAAGTGTTACAACTGCATCTACGCCGTTCTCGCCAACCCATTGAGGGGTTGTTAGTTTTGGGAAATTCAAACCTACATAAAATGGATCCTCGCCATCAAGATAGCTTAATCGGTTAGCTGTTTGTTGACCTGTGATAGAACAGCTAAACGCAACCAATGCTATAAATGTTTTAAGCATTCGGAAAAGATTTCGTGCGTTGTTTGTCCTTCGGTTCATGAGAAAAGGGAACTATGCCTTTGGTGAAGCTTGTAGACAAGTTTGAGAGCAGATTAATGAGAGTTGGTTTTAAGGATTATTTTAATCCGTATTTTTCAATCCATGATTGTGGAAGTGTTCCGAAACTGAGAAGCCAATCGTTAAATTTCTTTAGTGACCAATTGCGTCCTTTAACTAGTTTTTTATATAACCGTGCGTTTTCAAGTCTGCCAAGCCAGTAGCTCATAGGTACAGCTGGGCTGCTTGTGTACCAGTTCACATCTGCTTCGGCTCTGGCTTTAGTGAAACCGAGATGCTTCTGCATATGTTTAACCGCTTGATTATAGCTATAGGCTTTGGTTTGTAGCCGTAAGTCGACAAGTATACGATGGCAGCGCCAAAGGGCGTCGTGTAGTTGTTGAAGTTTTAGTTCGGGTGATGTGATGACATCAAGATCCACGCACATTTGTTCGCACCACAAAGTCCATCCTTCGTAAAAAATTGCGTGATCGTCGAAGACGCGTCGCCATTTTCTAGGATGTGAGTTTGCAGTAATAAATTGTAAATGATGACCTGGGTACGCTTCGTGAGCGCATGTCAGTTCTAACCCGAAGTGCTGCTGTAGTTCAGCGAGTTTTTCGACTTTAGTTTTTTTCTTTGAGCCTAGGTCATTGACCCAGAAATAGCCTCGTTGTCGTTTATCGAACGGTCCTGGTGGCGAGTAAGCTGCCATGGGAATTACATGAGCCATGAAATCTGGAACCAAGGTAATTTTTAATGAGTCGCCTTTTGGAAAGGTCATAGCCTTGGCTGCCTTAAACTTTTGAATAATGTTGTCGTTGGTTTTTTTGTAGAGAGTAAGTAAATCGTCTTTGGGTTTCCATTGGCAGCGGGCCGCTTCGACGGTCGATTTAGATGACTTGTTTTTTTCAAGCTTATTGGACGCTTTTTTCAATAGATTACCAACGCGATCGATTTCGGTAAGGGCGACAGCTTCTACTTGGCCAACGGTGTAATCCAAGCCAAGCTCGTCTCGAATGCGTCGTTGGAGCATTTCGGTTCCTATGGCAAATGACCCTGAGTTTGCTAATGGCTTGGTTATGGTGCTTTCATAATAGTCCTTGCACGCTTGCTGGCAAAAATTAACAAGAGAATCATCTTTTTTTTCATTGCCGTTATTTCTTAAGAACGTTGTGAGGGCTTTAAAGAATGAATCGGATGCCTTAAATGAAGAAATCATAATATTTAGCCAAACACGTTCTGGTTTGTCGATTAGCTTTGCTGCTTCCCTAAGATAACGTTGCGAGTCTTTTAGCAGGTTTCGAATATTTTTCGCTGCACGTTTTGGTTCGGTTTCACCACGTTGTAATTCTCTAAGTAGAAACTCAAAAACCTCGTCTATGCCCTTTGGCTCAAGAGCGTGCTTCTTCCGTTCAAAGTCTTCACATTCCCTTAAAAGCCGTGACCTGAATGCCAAACGATCTAAATTTTGTTCATTTGACATAGTGGATGGGGCTATTTTATCGAGCTTCGCCAATGCATCTTGGCGGAGTTTGTGTTGGCGATTTAGCGAATAAAAAGTAACGCTGTTCAATCTGCCTTCCCCGGATTTTAAGCCTACGTACGTTGCGTCGGAAGGGTGTGCGGCGTAATAATTATTGAAGTATTCTGTAAGGAGTTCTTCAAAGATTTTCGAAGATTTTGGCATCTGGGCCAGATTAATTCTCCTTTATGAGTGAAGGCAAACAAAAGGAAACGGCTTTTTTCTTGGATTTGGCCTTGAGAGTAAATTTATGGACGGTATATTTTGTGCAACAGATAACGGTAACTTCATGTTGGGCTTTTTATTTAAATATATCTTTAGGAAATTATTCGCACTTTTATTATTTGCGTTAACAATAACCCATTTGCGAGCTGAATTGTCAGATGCAGCTAAGATCGAATTTTTTGATAAAAAAATTAATCCGATTCTCCAGAAGGAGTGTTACAAATGTCACGGTGGCAGAGATAAGCTTAAAGGTGAGTTACGTTTGACTAGTCGAGCAGGAATATTAAAAGGTGGGGAGTCTGGCGCTGCGCTTAATCTTAATAAGCCTGAAGAGAGTCTATTGTTAACAATGCTCTCTTGGAAAGATGAGAACCATGAGATGCCGCCTGATGAAAAACTATCTGATGATCAAATTGCATTATTGACTCAATGGGTAAAGCTTGGCGCTCCTTATAATCCAGCTAAAGAAATTCATGGTGAAGAAGTTTCTAATGCTGAGTTGCCGACAAATAAAATCAATGAGCGAACTAAGAGCGCTTGGTCTTTTAAGTCTGGTGCTTTGACGGTTATTCCAAAGGCGAGTAATGGACAATGGCAAAAAAACGGCATTGATGCCTTTGTTTTCTCTAATCTTAAAAAGAATGGGCTGCACCCTAATGGTCCGGCTTCTAAAGCAGTTCTTATCAGGCGAGCTTATTACGGATTGACGGGTTTGCCCCCATCAATTGAGGATGTGGCTGCATTTGTTGAAGATGATTCTGCTAATGCTTTTGAGAAGGTTATAGACAAGTTGTTGGCTTCAGATCAATACGGGGAAAAATGGGGGCGCCATTGGCTCGACTTAGTTCGTTATGCAGAGACCAATGGGTATGAGCGTGATAGTCGTAAGGACCTTATCTGGAAATATCGCGACTATGTTATAAGTGCGTTTAATCAAGATAAGCCTTATGATCGCTTTATAAAGGAGCAGTTGGCCGGTGACTTATTGCCTGATAAGGATAAAGATAGCATTACGGCCACGGGATTCTATAGACTTGGAATTTGGGATGATGAACCAGCCGATCGCGAGCTAGCTCGGTATGAGTATTTAGATGATATTCTACGAACCTCAGGTGAAACATTTCTTGGCATGACAATTGGTTGTGCAAGATGTCACGATCATAAGATCGATCCTATATCGCAAAGAGACTATTACTCCATGTTGTCATTCTTTAGTGATATCTCGGGACACGGAAAGGGAAATCGCAATCATTTGCCTATTAGTGATCCTGAAGAAAAAGAGCTTTATGATAAAGCAGTTAAGGAAAAGCAGTTAAAAGAAAACGAATTGCAGGTTAAGATTAGTCCGATTGAGAAAGAGTTTGTCACAAAACTGTCTGAACTTAGACCAGAGTTAAAACTGCAAGTTGGTCCATCTAAAGGCAATAATAACGCCTGGGTAATTCCAGATGCTAACCGAGGTAAGGGTGTTGTTTGGGAATTCTCTTTTGATCAGCCAGATACTAATTGGTTCGAAATCGCGTTTGATGATAGTAAATGGCGTAAGGGACGGGGTGGTTTTGGTTCGCCGGGAACTCCTGGGGCTAAGGTGAGGACACCATGGCATTCTAAAGAGATTTGGTTGCGTCGTGATTTTCGTCTTGATGTTATTCCTGGCAAACTAACATTGAAAATTCATCACGATGAAGATGCGAAAGTTTATCTTAATGGTAAGCTAATAAAGACATTGATGGGGCATCGCAAAAACTATGCTGAGTTCGATGTTACCAAAGAGTGTTTTGATGTGCTTCAGACGGGCCGAAACACATTGGCAATTTACTGTAAACAAACGAGTGGAGGCCAGTACATTGATGCTGGGCTAGTAGTAGATCAAAGCAAGCCACCTCTTCCAGTTTTAGCACGACTTTATGGAAAGGATGTGCTCGGGGAATCCAAGTTGAATAAATACATAGATTTGATAGGGAGGTTGGAGAAAATTCAGGCTACAAAAATTACATTAAAAACAGAATACGCCATGGCTGTTGCTGAGGATTCCCGTCGTAAGATGTGGATATTGCGGCGAGGTATGCCAGCGCTAAAGGGAGAAGAGGTAGAACCAGCATTTCCAGAGATATTGGCTGCCCCTGTTGCTCATGTTCCAGATGATTATGCTGTTGGTAAGTCTACAGGAAAAAGGCGAGTACTTGCTGAATGGATAGCTAGTCCAGAGAATCCAATGACGGCGCGTGTAATGGCTAATCGCCTTTGGCAGCATCACTTCGGGCGAGGCATTGTTCGTAGTTCAAATAACTTTGGATTTATTGGGGAAGAACCGACTCATCCGGAATTATTGAATTGGTTGGCTGGTGAATTAGTTTCGGGTGGTTGGAAACTTAAGCGAATTCACAAGCTGATTATGATGAGCAAGACTTATCAAATGAATTCGAAAGGTAAT
>JASLKL010000103.1 GCA_030747605.1 Verrucomicrobiota bacterium
TCCTCTGGTTCTACTGATGCGCAAACGAGAAAAAAAATAATTAAAATGAACGCGATGTCGTTCATTGAACTTGATGGTGGGTCCACTAGGTATTTAGGTCGGCGAAGTTTCACGTTGATAGTGGGGGGTCTTCTTTGGTGGTTTGTGATTCGCCAAGTGTTAACTTGAGGGTTATAGCTTCCATCAGTTCTGCTGCAGATTCTTCAACTTGGAGAACAAAATTATTTATAACACTAGAAAAATAATTGAAAGCCATGTAGGCAGGGATGCCAACTATTAATCCGAAACAAGTTGTTAATAAGGCTACTTGAATGCCCGCTGCAGCTGCTTGGATAATATTACCGCCACCAGTCTTGTCCATTTCTACAATATCACTAAACGCAACAATCATTCCTTGAACAGTTCCAAGAAATCCTATCATTGGGGCAACGCTTGCGACGATTGCCAGTAGTGGCAAGTGACGTTCAAGGGCTGCGAGAATGTGAGCGCCATACGATTCCATGCTTTTGACTACTTTTTCTTCTAGTCTGGCAGGATCGTAATTGAGTTTCTTTAATATGATGTATTTCCTTAAACCGTTTGCCAAAATAGCTGCAACTGGGCCGGTGGCTTGTTCGCACCTGTTTAAAGCATCCTCTGCTCGATCTTCAGTCAACTCGTTTAGAACGTTTTCCTTTAATTCGGAATTATTTATGGCAAGCATTTTTAAGCTTCGCCATCTTTCAATAATTACAGCAAGGCCGACCAATGCCATCGCAAGGATTGGCCACATGAACACACCCCCTTCAATAAGTAGACCGAATGCGCCTGAATCAAGCAGGCCAGAAAGGATTGAGGTTTCTGGTATAGGGTTACCAGTTGAATTAAGAGGGTTGTTGGTATTTGTGGTGTCACCAGCGGCTTGTGCCAGCATGATATGAATATTCTGCATCGATTTAGGCGAAACACTAGCAATTCGCATGCTGGATGTGAATCTTAACTAATGCATTATTCACTGAAAAAGAGGGCTTGTGCGTATTCGGATGGTTCAAATTTTTGGAGGTCGTCTGGATGCTCACCAAGGCCGACAAATTTTACTGGTAGTTTTAGTTCGTTTTGTATTGCGACGACCATTCCTCCCTTTGATGTTCCATCTAGTTTGGTGATTACCAAGCCTGTTAGCGGGACTGATTTGTTGAATTCCCTCGCTTGAATAAGCGCATTTGAGCCAATTGATGCGTCAACAACTAAAAGGGTTTCGTGAGGAGCGCCTTCACATTTCGCTGATATGACTCTGTGAAGTTTCTCTAGCTCCCTCATTAGATTATGTTTTGTGTGCAGGCGGCCAGCTGTATCTATCAATAGATAATCGGCTTGCTTGCTTAAAGATGAATTCACTGCGTCATGTGCTACGGACGCCGGGTCGGCTCCGTATTCACTACTGATCACAGGTATATCTAGCCGCTTGCCCCATAGGCTTAGTTGTTCGATTGCAGCTGCGCGAAAAGTGTCACAAGCTGCAAGCATAGGCTTGCCGCCTGATGTTTTTATGTGATGAGCAAGTTTGCCTGCGGTGGTTGTTTTTCCAGCGCCGTTGACTCCGACAAGTGATACAACAGTTAGTTTGTTATTGTTGGTGAGATTATTGTTGGTATTAGAAAGGCATGTTTCTACAACTGTTTTTGCCACCTCAAGTATATTTCCTATTTGACCACTTCCAGATTCATATTCTTTTCTTACTGATTCAATAATCTGTTCAGTTACATTAAATCCCATATCAGATGAAAGTAATACGGCCTCTAAATCTTCCACATCATCATCAGTTAGTTTAGGTGACCGGGATACGATTCTTTTTAATTCGCTTGAAAGATTATCTTGGGTTTTCTGCAGCCCTGAGAAGAATTTTGAAAATAACCCCATAGAATTAGTTTAATGAGCTCACAGTAGTTGGTAGCTTTTGTTTCATTTTTTCTAGAATATCATATGGCACTTGCTTAGTGCCGATTGCAGGGTGGCCTTGTTCGGCCCCGTGGCAGTCTGAACCTCCTGTTACTAATATGCCAAGTCTGGTAGCCATTTCTCTGTATCGTTTGGTTGTGCTCTTTGGGTGACGAGTATGCCAACATTCGAGTCCATCAAGTCCCGCTTCAACTAAATTAGGGATCAAGTTATCGATTTTATTTAGTCCCGGATGAGCCATTACAGCAAGTCCTCCTGCTTGATGGATTAACTCAATGGCATCCCTATAATTAGCATTAGTTTTTGGCACCCATGCTGGCGATCCTTTGCGGAGAAAACGAGAAAAAGCTTCATTGCTGCTTCTGCAGAAACCGTGTTTAACAAGTGCTCGAGCCAAATGAGGCCTTCCGGGGGCTTTGCATTTTGCCAAGTTGAAAACTTGTTCGGCCTGCAGGGCTACTCCCATTTTATTCAATTGAGCTACTAGTTCAATTATTCGGTTTATTCTGTTCTGTTGGTACTGTGTTGTTTCTTCTATTAAACGCTGATTATTTATATCCAAAAAATAACCGAGTAAATGCATCTCATTTCCTTCAATATCAACCGAAAGCTCTGTTCCTGATATGAACTCTATGCCTTTTTTTTTGCAATGTTCCGCTAAGTGAGAGCATCCTTCGATAGTGTCATGGTCGGTTAGTGAAATGGCTGATAAATTCATTTCACTTGCGGCATTTGCTACTTGTTCAGGTGTAAAAATTCCATCCGAAAAAGATGTATGTAAATGAAGGTCAATGAATTGTTTATCCAAGCGCTTTCTCCTTGGTTTAAGTATTACTGGTGCGAGACGGGCGCATTAGCTTAGTTTTAATTTTGTCTAGAATCCCGTTTACGAATGATCCGCTTTTTTCAGTTGAGAACTTCTTTGCGATGTCGATCGCTTCGTTAATGGTAACCACTGGTGGAATATCTTCTCTGTAAAACATTTCGTAGATAGCTAGTCGTAGTATGCTGCGATCGACTTTTGCAATACGGTTAATATCCCAGTTTTTGACTTCTTTAGAAATGATGTTGTCTAGTTCCTCCATTTGATCAAGGACGCCTCTAATTAGCTTTTCGCCAAATAACCTTACAGCGTTATCTTCTGTAGAAGGAGGGGGTAGTTCTTTTGATTCTCCCCAACTTGCAGGATCTTTCTCCTCGTCAATAGCTGCGGCCGTTTGAGACGCCCAGAATTTATCTAATGCCTCATCCGGGTTCCCGGGAGGGTTTAAGTCGTATTGAAATAAAAATTGAACGGCTCGTTCTCTAGCCAAGCGTCTATGGCGCATACCCAGTAGGGTGGGGGATTTTTGTTTTAAGGAAAATGAAAAAAATTAACCAGACGCTGAAATCGTTTTTAGATCGGCTCTGATAGTTTCATATGATTGATTGAATTTGAGTATTTCTGGATTTGGTTCAATTCCCCAGGACTTACAAGCAGCTTCATACAGGCCAGGCCACCAGTTATGGTGTTTTGTTTTTCCTTCGTTGATATATTGATTCCAATCCATCAAGACTTTTGACCAACACGCATCACCGTATTCAATTGCCTCTTTAGGATTATTAAAATAAGGAACATACCAATCCCTTCCAATTCTCGCATGAAGAACTTCATCCGCCCAATCATAGTCTTGAAATAATGCTGACAGGGGGTTTTTTGATTCTCTTCCAACTTCCCATTCAAATCTTTTGCCTGTTTTTGGCATTAATCCTTGTTCAATGAAATAAAGAACTGCATGGCGTTCTTTAGGCGTTAGCTGAGTGTTTAGCGCGAGCGACCAAGTATGATTTATCATTACTTCTTTAGGCCAATTGATACCAAGATTAACAAAGCCGACTTCGCCCATCATTGCGTGCCTAGCTTCATCCCACAGTTGCCGAGTCATGTCCTGATAGTACTCCCATGGCTTTCCGGGAGTTTCTGCGATAATACTAGACATCATTTCAGGCACATCAATTTCTCTAAGACGCTTATAGAACATCATTAATGCCTTGGTTTCCGGTGGGTATGATTCGTCGTACAGAAAAGCTTCTGCGTTAACGCCCATATTGAAAGGATCCGGAAATCGTTCGTCTCGATTAGGAACGCCATCGTATTGATAAGGCTCGGCTGAGTATTGACGGTTAATTGTTGTCTTTTTTGTGCTTTGTTCATTCGTTAGATCGCTAACGTTGTTTAAGCATTCGTTTAATAAATCGATCCAACTGGTATTGTTGTATGCTTTATCCTTTTTGGAAATTGATTCTAGGCATGATTTTCCAAATGATATCATTTCGTCAATTTCAAGAAGAGCGAATCTAATTATTCTGACAGAAGGATGATCTGCAAGGGGATTAGTAATATCTAAATGTTTCTGAAGTGAGGATCTAAGAAAAGGGAATGAGACTTCATAAAGTCCTATCAATAACTCTTTGGTTGATGGTGCAGCTATGATTTCGTCGAATAAAATCTCAAGGTGTTCATCAGGTGTATTATCGAGTCCGAGTGGCGGTTCTCTCATTTCTCCAACTCGCTTGCGTAGAGCGGATACGTGTTCGGCGCAATAATGTGAATGCAGGCTAAATGCCATTTTAAGTTCATATATTGACTCGGAGGGGATGCGGTTATTTAGAACCTGATGGGATCTTTTTAATATGTAATGGTAGCACTTAAGTCTTTTTACACATTCTTCAACGCTTAACCCAGGTCGTTGGGATTCTTCGAATGTGAATGCCCCTGCAAGTGGTGGGATATTTTGGAAAGAAATATTGGTAGTCATGGGTTCGATACTCGGTAAAACTGATGGCCAGCTTCGGGCCAAACTAAAAATTCTACAACCTTCTGCTCAGTAACGAATTCATTAGTCTCTAATTTTGTCCAAAAACCATTTCCTAGATTACCTGTGGCGTGTAGTGAATATGTATTGCCGGGCAGAGCAAGAAACATAATAGAGATTCTGCCATCTTCTGTTTTTGTGATTTTGGTTTCTAGTATGTCTCCCGGTGTTCCGCCAGGCAAAAGGCTTGCTCGCCAATTGCTTGGGTCATTATCGGAAGCGTTAACAGATATTCGCTCAATAGAAGGGCCGGATCCGTTTGCTTTCTCTGGCCAAGGGCTTTTGTTTTCATATATAATTGTTGAAACAGTTTGTCCGATGGGGTCGTAAAGATTTATCTCTTCGCCGTTGTTTGAGAGAGCTCCTCCAAAAGTCCCTAGAATATTTACATTTGGATTTTTTTGAGTGAATAAAGCCGGGTTGTCATTTGAAATTATAACGCCGGATCCCCAAGGATCTAATTTTCCTTCTGTAAACGACAAGTTAACTCCTGATAGTTTTACTCCTGATAGTTCGACAGGGGATCCACTAGCGTTCTTTAACTCAATATACTCCATGGCTTTTCCTTCTGCAGGATCATACATTATTTCAGTTATTTTTAGTGCTGCTGTATCTGAGACTATTATCGATGCAGTTGTTGGGGCGCTCCAGGAAGATCCGTTTTTAGCTCTTACTGTAATTGTCGATGACTGCTCTATTGGTAGTGGTGTTCCTGAGGCATCTATAATTGATGCTTCAAGGTTGAAGCTTATATCTTTATCTGTTCTCGAGCCTCGATGGACTTCCACTGCTAAAACATTCTTTCCTTTCCTTAATTCGGGTTGTTCGACAAAGTATGAGTGAAATATACGACTGTTTTTAGTAGAATTGCGCTTGGTTGAGTAGGTTTTATAACGGATTGTGCCTGTTGGCATGTTGCTGCGGAATAATTCCTCTCCATTTAGATATACAATTGCACCATCATCTCGCAGCAATTTAATATGCATAGACTTTGGTGTTAAAATGCTTTCGATGTTAAATGTTTTAAGAAAATAAATGGTGTTCCTATATTTACTGCTAGGATCAGGCCCTTTCTCAACAATTGTCCCTTCATCGCCATCGCCATAACCTAATTCTGCTTTTCCGATATTCCAATTGCTGGAGTTGAAATCTAAAGTGGTCCAATTAATTTTGTCTAGATTATCTCCGCTATCCCAATAGCGCCATTCGCTGTTTTTAGTAATGATTACTTCTGATTTAGCTTGATTAAGGCGAATAGCAAAAGGGCTTAATTCTCCGCTCGGAAGTCGTGGGTCAGTTCCGTTGTTGGTGTAATAGATTTCATCGGTCTGTCCTTGAACACCAAGTTTGAAACCTGGCAATACTGATCCTTTATTTATGCTAAGAATTGGAGCCGGTATCGAATCGAATTGGGTATCCATCCAGTTTAATCGTTCTGAAATCCACGTTTTCAGCTGACTGATTTCGGTGTCGAAACCAGTGTTTCTATTTACCAGTCCCCATTTTGTGAAATTTCGTTTTGCTGGTTCTTGGAGTAGATCTTGCCAATCATCTATAATTGAGAAGATGTTTTTTTCAGACATGGCTTTGTTTCTAACTTCGGCCCATCTCTGAGCATAGAGGTCCTCAAAGGCTTTGTTGCGCATAACTCGACTCCACCACCCATATCTATAGCTGCTTGACCAGCCTACGGGGTTTGATGCGCGGCCATCATCGTCACACCCCATCGTTCGGTCAAAGTCCCAGACCGGACCATATTCAATTCTTTTGTTGCGATCCTTAAAAAAATAGGTGCTCAATCTTAATCCATCTGGGTTTTTGGTGAATTCACAAAATATATGATGGTCCACCCAGGAGAGCGGATTTATATAGTCATCGTATTTTGTTGGAGAGGTTAAGTTTTTATAAGTGTCATTAAAATAAGTCCGAACATATGCACTTTGTTTTGATGTTACCTCTTCTTCTTTAGGTTCAACCCATTTAATGCTTTGTCCTCCGGCGCTAAATCCGGCATCACCGGGATCCGGACGGTCTATTTTAAACATATATCCGCCAGTTACTTCTGGTTGAGTATTATGGTCCTTGCTGATTCGTTTGACATTCACACGGTTTTTTCCTCGAGTGATTTTTTCCATAAAAACGTATACTCCTACGTAATCACTATAAGATAAAGCTCCACCGTTTGTATTTACAAATACCTCGCAAAAGCGTGTGCGAACTGCATAACGACCAATTTGATTGCTTAGTTCGTATATTAAAGCATTTCTAATCAGGGCTCTGTCAAAGTTATAAGGTGCATAAAGTATCCAATCTGAATCTTCAGGCAATCCGAGTGGTGCAATATCTTTATCTTCTCCAAAAGCGTTGCGTGCTTCAACTGTGAAAGCTTTTTTTGGCCGATTCTGTGTGCTGGAGCCTCGTATTTTTATTCCAATGCGAGTGTCAAGTGCGGGGCCGTTCATCAACTTTGTTTTTCCGTCTTGTGGGTTTGGCTCATAGATAGCCATATATCCATTCTTGTGAGGGTCTGAAGGTATGCTCCCGCCTTTAAAGTTCTCAATGACAACAACGGGTAAATTGGAAGTAAACGTTCGTACGTTAGAGGCGAGTCTAATATAAGTGTGGGATACAGGAGGTCCGGCGTTCCCGTCAAGGTCATAACTGCGCGCGGTTAACATTGTGCTATTCGTTATTAATATTGGGGAATTATATTGCTTAGAAGATTCGCTTGGAATGGACTCATCTGTTGTATAACGAATAATTCCATTTTTGTTTTCTGAGGTAATAGAAACGGTAATAGAGGAGGAGAAACTTCCGCTTTTACTTGAAAATGTTGGGGAGCTTGGAAGTGGAAGTGTGGCGTTTGAATTAGCTTTACCAGGAGTAGCAAAGCTAAGGAATGTGCGTCTTTTCGGTTCGATATTACTGCTTTTTCCACATAGCAGAATTGGCATAACAAAAAAGTCATTGCGGTCATTCGGTGCATTATAAGCTTTAATTGATAATACGTTATTTTCTCCAGATTTTAGTAATCCAATATGTTCGCTTAAGTCGAAATTTTCGTAACCCAATAA
>JASLKL010000104.1 GCA_030747605.1 Verrucomicrobiota bacterium
AACCAGCGCCCCAGTAGCTATCAAGTAACGGTTGGATGTTGCGACCTGACGCTAAAACAATATATGCTGGTAAATCGCTATTCTCAGTACCCAGTCCATAAGAGGCCCACGCACCAAGCGAAGGCCAGCCGAATCTAACGTTCCCCGTATTCATGAACGTCACCGCCGGATCATGATTGAAAGTATCAGAATACAATGACCTAACCACAGCTAGTTCATCGGACACACTTGCAATATGCGGAAACAACTCCGAAATCTCAGTACCACTTTGACCATGCTTTCGGAATTCCCAAGGAGAACCTTTTACCTTTGGCTCCTTGGTTTTAATCATAGCGAACTCATGGTTTCTAATAATATTGGCAGGCATCGACTGACCGTCCAGCTTCGAAAGTAGAGGCTTAGGATCAAAAGTATCCACATGCGAAGGTCCCCCGGACATAAAAAGACTAATTACCCTTTTTGCACGTGGAGCAAAATGAGGTCCAACTGGGCTAGTCATAGCCTGTTCCTTGAGCATACACCCCAACGCCAAACCACCAAAACCTCCAGCAGCTCGGCCAAAAAAAGCCCGACGTGTTTGGTCGGCAAGAAATTCAGATTGAGCAGAAACAGGTTTCATTCGCGATATAAACCTTCATCTAGATTGAGCAAAACTGCAGCAAAAACAGACCACTCACCCCCAACAGTCGTTACTCTTTTTTTCCGATGTTGCCTTATAAACTTAAGACAATGTTGCAACTCTTGCGAATCCGGCATCCTTGAAAAACAAATTAGATAAGCTGCTCTCACCTTCTCAGAATCTCCTTCGTGCTTGCTCAGACGCTTTGCTAAGTCTACAGCCGCAGCATGCATGGCTGGCTCATTCATTCCTATCAAAGCCTGCTGAGGCGTGTTTGTAACTGAGCGCTTGACGACACAAACCTGCCGTGTGGGAGCGTCAAAAGTAGACATAACAGGATGAAGCATCATGCGTTTCCAATAAGTATATATTGAACGCCGGAATTGATCTTCACCAATAGAGTTCTTCCACTTGAAATTAGAGTTGCCTGGTAAATTTTGCCCTCGTTCCTCATAAAGTCCAGCCGGCTGCACTGGGAAAACACTGGGGCCGCCAATACGTTGAGACAATTGACCCGATGACGCCAGTATTCGATCTCGAATTTGCTCCGCCGGTAGTCGCACACGCGGAAACCTAGCAAGTAATCGGTTTAATGGATCAACCTTAGATAGATCATTTCGATGTATAGAAACTTGCCGATAAGTCGAGGAGTTCACAATCAGTCGATGCATTGCCTTAACATCCCAGCCACTCTCGACAAAACGGATTGCTAACCAATCCAATAATTTTGGATGCGACGGACGATCCCCGTATCGCCCAAAATCTGCAACTGTCCTTACAAGACCCTCACCAAAATGATATTCCCAAATTCTGTTCACCGCCACTCTGGCAGTTAGTGGCTGATTATCAGAAAAAAGCCAACGCGCAAAATCAAGTCTGTTCGGATCACGGCCTTTTGATGAACGAATGACGGGTAGAATTTCTGGAGTACCGGCAATAACTTTTTCTCCCTTGTTTTTATAATCTCCACGAATGAGCAGATGAGTAGCTCGCGGTTCAGGCAACTCATCCATCACAGGCACTTCAATCGCAGGAATGGCTAATTTATCTAACCACCGAAATAGCTGCTTATACTCGGCCAATAAAGGACTAGATAAATCAATGCCAGTTGGATTCTCGATCGATCGATCGTACAACTGAACATTAGCCAGTCTCCCTTCAAACCGAAATGCTTTCGCTTCGGATGAATTCTCAAAACCAGCACCTATAGCAAGGCCTCGAGCACTTTTTGCTAAAGTTTTTGGAACTGCACCCTCAATCCGAACTGCCTCATCTTCAATCCCATCAACAAAAAACCTTACTGAACGTCCAGCTTCAAAGACCATTGCTACATGGTGTGGACGGCCATCATTAACTCGCTGACTTCCGTATGCAACAGCACCCTGAAACGTAGCCGCATCAGAGGAGAACCAAGCAAAAAGTTTTCCTGGACTGGCCTTCTCATCACCTTCCCCCCCAATACCAAAAACATAACTACGCTGCCCTGCCTTCCAATCATACTTCGAAAGAATATCACCAACCGACTTAACGGTCTGAAGCTCCGCCGTGATAGTCATATCGCCATTTAAATTAAATAAATTCGAGTCCTTGATCTGTTGCGATTTCTGCCATTCACCAACCAGTCCTTCATGATTGACGTGACCAAATGACATTTCCTTTCTCATCATATCCAAACGCTTGATTAGTTGCTGTTGCTCAAGCTGTGAGTCAGAAGAATTGAATATCATCATCGGTCCATGTACTCCATAGCCACTCCCGAGATGTGGCACATTATTAAAGATCGCAAACAATTTATAATAATCCTTCTGACTGATTGGATCATGCTTATGGTCATGACACTCAGCACACTCTAAAGTCAAACCGAGCCAAGTTCGGCCCGTTGATTCAAGCCGGTCGACAACACCTTTAATACGAAACTCTTCCTTACGAGGATTATTCCCTTTTGCCTGCATCGCATGTCGATGAAATGCACTAGCAACCCGCTGTTTCTGAGTTGCATTTGGCACCATATCGCCTGCAAGTTGATCAATTGAAAACCGATTAAACGGCATATTAGAATTGAATGCACCAATGACCCAATCGCGGTACGGCCAAACATTGCGCGTTCGATCTGCAGCATAACCAGAAGTATCCGCGAACCTAGCAAGGTCAAACCAATCTTGCGCCTGCCTTTCTCCAAAATGCGGAGAAGCCAATAAACGATCAACCAAACGAGAATAAGCTTTTATCGAATCATCACGAATAAAATCTAATACCAAGTTTGAGGACGGAGGCAATCCCGTTAAATCCAATGATAATCGTCGTATAAGAGCATATCGAGAAGCCTCCTTAGAGGGCACAATTCTCTCAGCCTCAAGTTTGGCTAAAATGAATTGGTCTATTTCGTTCCTTATCCAGCTAGAATCACGAACCTTCGGTGGCGCACTATTTTTGGGGGGAATAAATGCCCAGTGCTCCGCTTCCGCCAAAACAGGCAAAAAAAGTAAAATTAAAAAATACGGCAGACGAAACACGTGGAGACCTTGGTAAAGCTACAAAATCTACTCAAGAATATTCATAGGTATAATATATGCACTTCCGCCTTTTCACTTGGCCAAAGTGTTGAAGACAACTAAATTGAGGTATGACTTTTTATCGAATTAGTCTAGTTCGCACAGTTCTCTATGGATGCTTAATGCTAAGTCAAACGTTCGGCGTGGTATCAGCAACTGATGAGGAGAATACCACATTTTGGAATTCAGTTTACAAAGAAAACCATGTCGTACAAATCCACATATCTGCGAATCGCGAAGCATGGGATGCAATGCAGCCCAAGCGTGTAGAACGTAATCCTGACGGACCAAAAGTTCATTTCGGTAATAAATTTGGCTATGCCAAGGTAAACATCACTATAGATGGTGAGCTTTTCAAAGATGCTGGTTTGCGATTCAAGGGAAACTCATCATATCGTTTCGCAGGACGTAGTTTAAAAAAACCTTTTAAGATTGATACTAACCGCTTCATTAAAGGGCAAAAAATTTACGGTCGAACAAAGATCAATCTGTCGAACGCCTTTCTTGACTCAGCCTTCATGAAGGAAAAACTAGGATATGAAATTTATCGTGCTGCCGGCATTCCAACCCCAGGCGTGGGTTGGGCTGCTGTCACACTCACAGTCGAAGGGATTACCGAGAAAAAACATCTGGGCATCTACTGTTTAATCGAGCAAATGGACGATCGTTACCTCATCCGAAAATTCGGCAAGGATTCAAAGGACAGTTTGTTAATGAAACCTGAAGCCGTCGATGATTGGGAATATTTTGGCGACAATGAACTAAAAGAGTATCAACGCTACGGCATTAAGTATGGCGAAGATAAAAAAGAGCAGATAAAGCGTTTTGCAGAGTTACTAAAACTTATTGAGCGTGGTTCAAAGACAGCATTTCAGCAACAAATTGGAAAGCGATTAGATTTGGACTACTTCGCTGGATATCTTGCTGCAACATCAATACTGGTAAACATCGACAGCTATATTGGGATGCCTCATAACTATTATTTAATGATCGATAAGGCCAACGATAAATTGAGGATACTTCCATGGGACTTAAACGAAACATTCGGCACTTTTACAATGGGAAGATCTCCAGAAATGCTAGTTAAATGGGACATAGACAAACCTTGGATTTCCAAGCGTCGACTCTCCGAACGACTGTTTGAAATGGAGTCTTTCCAAAAACGCTATCGGACTGTCATTGCCAAGTTAATGAAAGAAGATTTCACCGAGGAAAAATTATTTAAACGGATAGATGCATTTGAAAAGGCCATCACTCCACATATCAAAAAAGACGAGATTGGAAAGGGCCTTACAGGCATGCATATGGGAATAAACGGTGATTCAAGTGGAGTTAATAAGGCAGTTGATCGAAGAGTATTCGCTATCAAGCCTTTCATTCGCCAGCGCATCACAAGCGTTAATGATCAATTGGCAGGTAAGGCCGAAGGCGAAAAAATCCAAGGCCGAAGAAAACGGCCGAGATAAATGGACTTATGACTTTAATTCTTCCACCGACCAAAGGCTAAGGTTTTTGTCCTTAAACTCTATCTCCAAACAATTCTCAGCAATAATTTGAGTAGGTGCCGGCAGGTTAAACGGAGGGAGCATCAGGTTAATAGGACGCCACTGGCCAGTTACAATATCATAATTTCGCGTCACATCAGGAAAGTCGGTGGTCAATAACCATTTTGCATTGGATCTGGTAATATTGACAAAAGCCGATTGAACATCGGCAAACGACAAGTGAACTAGGCAGTCGCGACATAGAATGATATCAACTAAAGGCAATGTATCATTCACAAGGTCAATCTTCCGAAAATCTACTCCTTCACGAGCATGTTTTTCCTGATTGAAATCAACCAGTTTACTCACTAGATCCCCACCTATGTAATTTATGCCAGCAAGGTCAACATGCTGCATCCAGTGAAAGTCTCCGCACGGTAAATCAAGCAACGAGCTCGCCTCGATCTCACTTAACAGCTCTCGAAGCTTTTGGCGTAGCGGCTCGGTTTCCTCCAAAGTTGAACCAGGTCCAGAAACCGATTCAATTTCATCCCAATGGTTGGTCTCGTAAATCTGGCTAAAGCGATCCTCCGGATTTGCATAACGCTTGATTAAACGCTGCCCGGAATGCCGCTGAAGCAATCGATACAATGGGCCGGCAAATTTTCGTAAAGATCGCTCAAGAATTTTTTGCATACGATTCACTAATCGTATTCCTTTCGCGAAAATATCCACATACCCAGCGCAAGAAAAACAATCGAAGCTAAGACCAAAACAATCTGCGACGTGCCAGCCATAACAGGATTATAGGCAGGAATATTTGGCTCCAATCCGAGTGACAGCGATTTGTCATATAGCCAACTGTTGGCATAGAACGAAACCGTGATGCTTTTTACTACGCCTGGCATATTCGCAGTGAGTGTCTCTATCATCAATGCATAGGCCAATGCTAGAAAAGTTGCTCGCCGAAACCACGCACTGAATAGTAAAAACAAGCTCACATAACTAGTAGTGGAAACAAAAACCACAGGAGCATATTTATAAAGAACCTCTATACCGTTTACACCAACGGGCAAACAAATTGAAGCCAAACAGCCCAGCGTAACAGCAAGGGTAAGGAGTAAAACAGCTGCATATAATGAACAATAAATCAACGGTCGTGGAATGCTAGTGCTAAGCAAGTAGACCAAAGTCCGGTTTGTACGTTCACCAGAAATGGCCGCCGAAGCATAGCCGAGGGAAATGATTGGAAGCAAAAAACCCATGAATAGCGGCGAGAGAACTTCACTAGCAAGTTGCAACCCTGTACGATCAGGTTGAATCCGTACCAACATTTCACGACGCCTAACTTTTTCATCGTTTTCAATTTTAATTTCACTAATTACACCGCTCACTCTGGCTTTTATTTCTCTCTTTCCCCCTCTTCTTCCCTGGACAAAGCATACAATTGATTCAGCTTCGACGCGGTCGCCAATAACATAGTAGGCATTAGTTTCGGGTGATAATGCTCGGTAATATGTCGTTGTCCCTCTCATAGGCGACCTTACATAAGAGTCTGAAACCAACCAAACCATAGTGATCGCCAATGCCAATCCCAGAAGCATAGTTATTACAATCGTTTGACGCGAAAAAAACTGACGCCTCAGTGTCAAACAAAACACCTGAAAACAGGAAGCAAACAGAGAAATTTGAAGTGGATTTTTCATTCGTTATCCTGGTTTTGATGATCGTGCCATAAGATAATCGAAAATCGCCTCGGCCGATGTATCGGTTGCCTTCAGTCCATGAATATGAATATTCGGAGAGACTGCAAATTCACCGAATTCAGCATAAAACCGATTAGGATTTTGGACCTCTAATAACAAGTCATCTAGTGTCTCTATAGACACCGATTTAACCGAATTGAGCATCATCAACTCAGAGGCAACTCGACGAGCAGACTGACAGGAAACTCGCACTTTTAGAGGATAGTCATCTAGCACTCCACGAATAGCCTCCAGCGATCCGGATGCCAGCAACTTTCCTCGACAAACAAATAGGATGTGATCTGCCAAATGATCCATCTCGTTGAGAATATGACTTGAAATTAATATCGCTTTACCAGACCTGGCCAAGCGGAGAAATAGTTGGTTTAGTTCTTCTCGTCCAACCGGATCGATACCATTGAGAGGCTCATCAAGCACAAGTAAATCAGGATCATGAATCAGCGCTTGGCCAAGCTTAATACGCTGTCGCATACCTTTTGAGTAAGTACGAACTGGCCGGTCAGCACGATCGATCATACCTACTGTCTCAAGTACTGTTTCAGTACGGTGCCGAGCTTCCTCCCCTTTAAATCCATGCAAACCAGCAGAGACACGCACCAATTTACGGCCGGACATCTCATCCCAAGTGGAGTCATCATATGGACAAAAACCAACGTGAGACTTGGCCTTGGCTGACCATGAATCGAATTCACAAATTCGAATTTCACCGATACTGGGCTTACTTTGACCAGTAAGAAGTCGAAGCAATGTAGTTTTCCCAGCTCCATTGGGCCCAACTAAGCCTGTGATGCCAGGATTAATTTCAAGACTGATGCCATTGAGCGCCATCAAAGGTCCGAACCACTTTGATACGTTCTTAATCTCCACGAGAGGAGACGCAGCAACAGAAATTGAAGGCTCTAAAGTCATGATTGATGCTGCAAATAACGAAGTCGGAAAAAAATTGCCGTTATTGAACAAAGGCAAACACCACAGACAGCAATTGTAGCTCCATTGAACAAAGGAAGATCCACTCCAAAAAACTTGCTTCCGACAATGTATAGATCATTCCAAAAATCAAGCAACCGCCATGAAGATTCTTCCAAACTCACTTCTGGATCACGAAGAGCAACAGCAAGAATGCGACTCAAGATAGGCAAGAATACAAATAAACCGCCCCATAAAATCACTAATGGCACGGGACGAGGCATCCATGAAACCAATGCAAACAACAACAGTCCAATAGCAATAGAAAGCAAAAATCCATATCCAAGAATACCAAAAATGATCTGAAAATTTTCACTGAAGTATTCTATAAAATCCCCAAGCAAACCATACTCAAAAAACAAAACTATGGCAGGCAAGGTCGTTATCAATAAGACAAAAAGTCCGATCGCCAACAACTTTCCTAAAGCGTAATAAACTAAGTTTATCCTACGCGACATATAAAACATAAATCCACCTCG
>JASLKL010000105.1 GCA_030747605.1 Verrucomicrobiota bacterium
AGGAACTACTGATTGTCCTAAATGTGACGCTGAATTGATGATGCCTATGATGCTTGAGCACTTCGAACTCAAGTCTAAGATTGCTGCTGGTGGAATGGGGACAGTCTATAAAGCTGCTGACACGGTATTGCAGCGGGATGTTGCGATTAAGTTGATGCAGCCGGAATTAGCTGATGATGAAGAGGGATTGACATCATTTTATGCTGAGGCCAGAGCAGTGGCGAAATTAAATCATACCAACATTATAAATTTGTATCAGTTCGGAAAATACAATGATCAGCTATACCTCGTGATGGAGTTGGCTAGCTCTGGGAGCTTGGATAAATTGATTGATGAACAACAAACTGTTCCTGAACTGTTGGTTCTTGATGTAGGGGTGAAAATTGCATCCGCACTAAATAGTGGCTTAAAGCATGATTTGCTTCATCGTGATATCAAGCCTGGTAATATTCTGTTTAATATGGAAGGGGAACCTAAGTTAATTGATTTTGGTTTAGCGTGTAAGTCTGAAGCAGGTGTTGATTATTCTGAGCAGATTTGGGGCACTCCATATTATATAGCTCCTGAAAAGCTTCGAAGAGAGCCGGAAACTTTTTTAGCTGACATGTATAGTTTAGCTGGAACTTTGTATCATGCGCTAACAGGCAGAACTCCCTTTGAGGCGCCACAGATTGACGATGTTGTTTTAGCGCATCTTAATACTCCTCTAATACCTCCTAATAAGGTGTTACCATCCATCAGTGAGTCGACAAGCAATGTGATTGCGCAAACTATGGATAAGGACCCAGTAAAGAGGTTTGAGTCCTATGATAAGCTCATAATGGCCCTTACGGCTGCTCGAAGTGAATTGTTACGTGGTCAATTGAGGCGATCACCATCGGCTGGTGCTTCAAAGCCAGTTGAGGCAAAGAAGACTGAATCTCCTCCTCGTAAAGGTTGGTTTAGGCGAAAAGGTTAAATGTGACTTTTAATTTTTTGTAGATTCTGAGTCTTGTGCTTAGCTTTATTTAAGTTTTTAATTCTTCTCTTTGTGACGGATGTACCGAGTCAAAGTGCTGAAGATTATTTGGAGCGCATTCTAGAGTTGGTCCAAGAGACGGGCCAAGCGAGAGTGGTTGATATAGCCAACTCGCTTAATGTGCGACAGGCGTCTGTTACAAACATGGTCAAAAAGCTCTGTGAACTAGGTTATGTTGATCATGAAAAATACAAGCGAGGATTAGTTCTTACAAATAAAGGCAAGGAGGTTGCTTTGAAAATTCAGCGCCGCCATGAGACTCTTTCTAGTTTTTTTTCAATGCTTGAGTTGGATGATGAAACTCAGAAACGTGATATTGAGGGAATAGAGCATCATTTGAGTAGGGGGACAGTTCGTGCGTTGGAAGATTTGGTATCGTTTTTTAAAGCGCATCCGGAGGTTTTGAAAAAGTTTTTAGATAGTCGAGGTTCGGTTCGTTGAAAAAGTAAATAATAATGGGTAATTCAACAATGAAAGCAGTGGCAGTGGTTCCTGGTGAAAAGGAACTTCGCTTGGTGGACCATCCTTTGCCGCAAGTCAGTAGTGAAACACAGATAAAGGTTAAAACTCTTGATGTTGGTATATGCGGCACCGATCGGGAGATTTGTACTTTTGTTTACGGAGAGCCTCCCAAAGGTGATAATCACTTGGTGCTTGGGCATGAGTCTCTTGGTCGCGTTGTTGAAGTTGGTGGTGCTGTAACCCGTTTTAAGATTGGTGATCTTGTTGTTCCATCAGTTCGTAGGCCTTGTAGTGATCCAGGCTGTAATCCTTGCTGTAATGATAAACAGGACTATTGCATAAACGGGCAGTTTACCGAGCGTGGAATTAAGCAAGTTCATGGTTTCATGACAGAGTTTTATGTGGATGACGAAAAGTATTTCACATATGTCCCTGAGGAGTTGCGGGATTTGGCTGTGATGGCGGAGCCATTAACTATTGCGGAAAAAGGACTTGCTCAAGCGTATGCTGTCCAAAAGCGCTTGCCTTGGGCTTGTACTGATGCGGGGGAACCGCTTGGGAAAGGTCTTAGGGCAGTGGTTTTAGGTGCTGGGCCAATAGGCATACTCGGTGCAATGAAATGTGTTGTTGAGGGTTTTGACACCTATGTCTATTCAAGGAGTAAGGCTCCAAACCCCAAAGCTGAATTAGTTGAGCAGATAGGAGCAAAGTATTACTCAAAATATGATATTACGCCTCAAGAGCTTGCTGCAAAGGTTGGTAATATTGATTTAATTTATGAAGCAGTAGGCGGGTCTGAAGTTGCGTTTGATGTTCTTCAGGTTTTGGGGACAAACGGTGTTTTTGTATTCACGGGTATTCCCGCACCTGAAACTCGCCTTGAGATTGATTCAGATATCCTTATGCGTCGTATTGTGCTAGAAAACCTTGCAATAGTAGGAACTGTTAACGCTGATCGAGAGGCGTTTGAGAATGCGATTGCTGACTTGGGAGAGTTTAACAAGAGGTGGCCTGAAACTATAAAGAAAGTCATAACTGGAAGGTACGACATTGCTGATCATCAAGAACTACTAGTTGGTAAAAGTAAGGGTATTAAGAATGTGATTGCTTTTAGTTAGTTTTCTTTAAGTCATGGTTGACGATTCTTGCTGAGTTAACTTAATTATTTCAATAAGCGTGTCTCCGTGTTTAAGTGTTTTCCTTAATGCCCACGGTTTTACGAATTCAAGTGTGTCTCTTTTAGTGTGGCCAAGTATTAGGCTGCCATTATCATTTAAAAGTGAGGGTAGGTTTTGATCGTCCAGTATCTGTTGGGCAAATGACTCTGAGCGTTTCTCTGTATTCTTTTCACCGTAAGGCGGGTCTGCGAAAATATAATCAAAACGTTCGCTGTTGTTGTTTAGTTTATTAATAGCAACAAAGGCATCCTCGACTCTGAACTGTGTAAGGCTTGATGAAATGTCGATGGATTTGGCATTTTGTTTCATTATGTTCGCGTGCTTGTTTGATAATTCAACGAATACACAGGAAGAGGCGCCTCTGCTGATGCACTCCAAGCCTAAGGCTCCTGTCCCGGCGAATAGTTCAAGTACTCGTGAATTCTCAATTGATGCTGCTAGACTATTGAATATGGCCAATCTGACTTTGTCAGGGGTTGGGCGTACTCCTAATCCTTTGGGTACTTTTAACGTTGTACCACCTGAAGTTCCTCCAATGATTCGCATTTCAAGCAAACAGAATTGTCGTTGTTTGTTTGGTTTTCTGCAACCTAGCATACAGTTTTATAGTTAAAATTGTTGTTTTTGCGTTTGCCACGCTTGGTCAAGGGGAGTAGCTTGCCCGTCCTTTTTTTGGGATTATGATCGATTTTCAAAAAATCAGAAACAAGCAGAAGTGGCTATTTGGTATAATCGCAATACCGGTTATTATTGGTTTTGTTATTATGTTTACACCCGATGCTACGGATACGCTTCTGGGTAGGAACAATCAAAGAGAGCAGCAAGTTAATTTGGGAGAGATTAACGGAGAGCCTGTGACAATAGATAAATGGCAGAATGCTAAAAGTATTGTGATTGGTCGATATGGTGCGGAAATGCTAAATAGGATGATTAATCAATTGGGTAATGATTACTTGGATAAAATGATCATAGATACTTTGGTTGAAATTGAAATGCTCGAGAAATATTCGATAAGACCTACTACTAGTGATGCTTTAGATATATTAGTAGAGCAAATTAAGAGTGAGGCACTGAGGAGGGGGATGACGAGCAGTGAAGTTTCTCAAAGTATGACTAAGCAAGCTGAAGCTAGTTTGATTCGCCTTCAAAAATATTTAATTGGAACTGAGCAGCTAAGGAGGCTTGCTGGCATTGCGACTGGGCTTGTTTCTGAAAAAGAAGCAGAAATTCAGTATCGCGAGGAAAATGAAAAGTACCAAGCTGAAGCTGTGATTTTATCACACACAAATTATCTACCATTGGTTCAAATGGATGATAATGCGCTGAAAACTTATTATACTAATTCTTTATCCAGGTATCGAATCAGTGAGTCAAGACAGCTTTCTTATGTAACTTTTCAGCCAACGAATTTCCTGGCTCAGGCTGAAGCGAAATATTTACAGCTTTCAGATTCAGATAAGCGCGCCTTGCTTACTGAATGCTGGCCAGGCACCACTGGAATAACTAATCAAGTTGGCGTAGCTGTCTCGGATTTGGTGAAGTATATTGTAACTGTGCAAACTAATGAATTCGAGGGGATGAAGATTGAAGATGCTGCAGTGCAAATACGTGAAAAACTTTTCACAACTCCGGTTGAATTGAAGGCCGGGCTGGCTGTTGTTGAAGCCTATAGAGCTGGGGTCGATTTTCAGCAATCACTTCAGACTACTTATGCTGCAAAGCCAACTTTAGATACTTTGGAAAAAGTAGCTTTATTACAGAATGTAGAGGTAAAAACAACCCCTCCGCTTAGGCGCGATCTTCCTTTTGTGCCAGGTCTGCAAAACCGTGTTAATCCGTCAGATGTTTTTGCCTTAAGTGAAACAAATGCGCTAATTGTAGGTGCATCTGGTTTAAGCAGTGCGGCCAATGCTGATCCGTTTTTCATAGCTTCTCTGAAGAAAGTAATGCCTGCCCGTGATCGAACATTTGCAGAGGCTAAATCACTGGTTTCGGAAGATTATAAAAAAGCTGAAAGTATTAAGCTTTTAAAAGAGGCCGGTGATAAAATGAAGCAATCCATTAATAACGAAAAATCGTTAGCTGATGTTGCAAAGGAAAATAATTTTAAGGTTATTAAGATAGGGCCGTTTGCTTCTTCTGGAGGTTCTATAGAAGGATTAGACCAACCTGGCTTGTCTGAAGATGTTCGGACGCAAGTTCTAGGCTTAGAGGTGGGTGCAATAAGTGAGTTGATTACAAGCAGTACGGATAATGATGTTACGGATCATGAAGTAGCTTTTGTTGTTAAGCTCAACGAAAAACTGCCTGTTTCAAAAGAGGTATATGAAAAGGATTTCCCTGCATATCTAAAACAGACACGTGCCCGTTCTGCGGCAGCAGGATACAATTCCTGGCTTCAAGAAAAGCGTAATAAACTATATAGATTTTCGTTTAACGCTTACTCTGAAGGTGAAGGAGAAGTGGAGGTCGATGGCAAATCGCCCGACTTAGCCAGTAAATACTTTGAATCAGATACAGTTGTCGCTCTTGTGGCAAAGCCTAAGCCGGGCTACAAATTCAAGGAATGGAGCGGGAGATTGTTAGTGCGTGAAAGTAAAACTAACGCAAGTAATTCTGTATTGGTAAACGGGAATTCTTCGGTAACAGCAACTTTTGTGCCTGCTATTCCTCAGTAGTAGCTTCGGTGAAAAAATGCGCTAGAGGCTTGCTGGTTAATTGAATGCCTATGTCAGGCAGAAATGTAATACGCCTCTTTTCTTCGGATGAGTCATGCTCGTGGTTGTTCCCGGTTCTTTTCGAGGACGAGCACTATCTCGCGCTTGATAAAATGACTCATATGGCCGTGACTCACAGTCAGCTTCACCCTGATCGTCCTAGCTTAAGTGAGCTAATTCGCAATTCTATTGAAATTAATGCCCGTTGGGTAGAGAAGAGAAATATTAATTATCTAGGTTTTGCTTATAGATTGGATTTTGAGACAAGTGGTATTTCTTTGTTTTGTAAAACCAATGAAGCTCGGACGCGTATAGGCGATTTGCTAGGATCTAATCAAGAATGCAGAGAGTTTCAGTGTTTGGTCCATGGTTCTCCTAAAGATGATGTTTTCACTGTGGATGCTAAGATTGGCTGGGTGGCGGGGCAGCCAGAAATAATGAGAGCTGGAAAACGAGGAAAGTTTGCTCGCACAAAATTTGAAGTTTTAGAAAGATTTGCGGGGATGACGTTGTTGCGATGTATGCCGGATACAGATAGAAAACATCAAATACGAGCGCATCTTAATTATGTTAGATTGTCACCAGTTGGAGATTCCAGTTATGGGGGTAAGTTGTTAATGCTTTCTCGCTTAAAAAAGAATTACCGCCATCGAAGAGACGGAACTGAGAAACCGCTGCTTGATAGGACAGCCCTGCATTACAGCAGAATAGAATTCGATCATCCTTACACCGGGGAAAAAGCGAAAATTGAATCGGAGTTGCCAAAGGATATGGCTGTAGCTTTGAAATATCTGCGTAAATATGCTACCGGACAAGCATTGAATAATTAAGGGCTTAATTTCTTTATAGCATCATCGATGCGCTGCTTTTGTTTTGTTGATTTACTTAAGTTAATGGCATTCTTAAATGCGGCTTCTGCTTTCGTTTTTTTGCCGATACCAGCATAGAGTTCCCCAAGTTTCTCTTGGAGTATTGAGCTTTTGGCAGCTTCTTTTAATTGTTCAATATGTAAAATTGCAGCTTCTTTTGGAGCGCCACTTGTTAGACCTTGGTTGATAGCGATCAATCGAAACCATTGAATGTCACTGCTTTTATTTTTAATCAGATTCGATTCCACTTCTTGAGGGGTTTTTCCAAATGGTCGATAGAGTGGGTCCCCAACAAAGACTGTTTGCCAAGATAGTACAGGAGTTGCTGCGTAACCTGCTTCAGCGAAGTTGAAACCGTTTTGAATAATGCGGGCAAAAAACAAAGGTTGATTTGGAGTCAATTCGAGATATGGCTCAAAGACGCTCCCGAATGTAGCAGTAGCGCCTTTGTTAATAAATGGGCCAATCCAACGTGAATGTGCATCACGAATCATAGAGCCGTTGTACGAATGTAAGTGGTACGCGATAGCACCTGTGGCAAAATCAACTGTTTCTTCTGCGAACAGACCTTCTACATTGATCCCATACCAGCCTGCGTAAAAAGCGATTTGATCGCCAGGAAAACCTACTGGCATTGTTGTTGGCTCATTGTCTATGACTGTCGTGAAACCACTTCGGCTAATAATTTGAGCGACTTGTCGCAGACGCTCTTCACCTGATTTTAAGGCTCCCGAATTTATACCTCTTAAATCTATATAAGCACGCCCCCATAGGCCTTTTTTCTCTGCTGCGATAGCACGATCAACAAGGCTTTTTGCTAAATCAGATGATGGCCCATCAAGTCTTGCCACCATTAGTAATCCGTTATTAGGTGAAATTAACTTAGGGTTATTTGCGTTAAAGGCTGGGTTTTTTATTACACCAGTTCTCTCTATTTGTTCATTAAGCTGAGGTAATAATGATAGTTCGCTGTCTACTGAGGCTTCGTTGCGCTGAAGAGGCGCTGGAATGCCGTCTGGTGACTTAATGGAGTTGTCTTTATCAACCCTAAAGGGGACGCCCCAGCATAATACTAAATAACGAATCGTCCCGGTATTGCCATTTAGTATTTTTTTCTTTGCAAGAGCTTTTGCTAATGGTTGCTCAAGTGTTTTTGTGAATTCGCCACGAGAAATAGTATGATTCTTAGATAACGGTAACCCAATTAAATTATTTTCAGGAACATTTCGTAATTTTGCATAATGATCAGCGACTGATTTTGATTCTTGCAATATGCTGTTATAAACAACAGCCACGGTTGTCCCTTCTTTTCCAAGTATCTGGCTGGAAACAATTTGGGCGAGGAAAATGAGTGATAAAGTTTTATTCATTAGATAGATCTTTTTAGTCCGTCAAATGCGAAAAGGACTTTATCTGGTAAGTCGTTACTGTCTCGGTCGTGGTCATAAAAATCTGTAAGATGAGTTAAAAGTGTT
>JASLKL010000106.1 GCA_030747605.1 Verrucomicrobiota bacterium
CACCGGAACGATTCGGCCGGCCACGTCGACTTGGCTCGTCGTCATTACTAGGCTCGGCAAACTCCATCTTACCTTCCCCCCATGAGATACCGACAAGTAAGTCGTCATTATGGGTCATAGCTATAGTCTTGATGGTGATTGAATGCCCGCTGGAGTGTTTACCAAATTTAATCGGATCAACCTCAGCATGCGTAGCTTCAGAATTAGTCTCGTTCTGCGCTTGGACAATAGCAAAAACAAGCCAGAGCATGTTAAACAACGCAAATCGTTTCATAAGAGACTTCACGCCAAATCAAATAATCGGAAGGATGCAATAGTGTGATCAAGAGCAATAACCCGCTCGCCAAGTAGCGCCACTTCAATGCCTCCGTTCTGACAAGTTACCAAATCGGCATCGGTATCCACTCGTTCATGCTCTGTGATGTCAAACGCTTCGGGCTCGGCAATCACCGAGCGGAGCTTTCCATCATTATCGAAGAGTTTAATACGTGGCTGGCCACGTTCAGCAGTCACGAACTGACCACTTTCGGTAACTACCACACTCACTGGATTGCAGCAACCGGTGAAGCCATCGAGACCACGAGTGCGTCTGCCCCAACGTAATTTCAATTCGCCATCTGCATCATACTTTTCAACCCGATGCCGACCAGGATGAGCCACAACTAGCGAATCATCAGCCCATGTAATCGGAAAAAACGACTTAGGCACAGCGAACCGCCCTCCCTTGCCCCCAGCTAATCGTTCGAGAACTTTGCCGTCACTATTGACCTTCCAAATTGCACCAACGCCCCCATCAGCCGCATAGATTGATCCGTCGTCTGCTATGGCCAAACTGGTCAATGCAGCCTCCTTGGCCAAGCGCTGGGTCTTTACCTGAGGCTTTCCATCAAGATCACATAACCACAGACGGTCGCGAAACCCAACAGCCATCTGACTCCCTGCCACAGCAATACAACGTGGTGTATAGTCAAAATCCACACGACGCACCAACTCCCCGCTTGACTTAAATACAGCAACCGCTGAATCACCAGCTACATAAATCAATTCACCATCCACAGTCATGTCGCGTGTCTGACTGAAACCAGTCGGAAACCAACCACCCGGCTTAGACCGGGCCTCTGAAGCGCTCGCTCCTGTTTGCACTGCCATACCTATAGCGGCGATAGACTGAGCACCTCGACCAAAAAACTGGCGACGCGAGGGATTGGGCTGACAACAATCGGGAGAGCAATCGGAAGAGGTATTCGAGGTATTCGTGTTGTTTTTTGACATCGGATAGTTAGATAGTTCAGTAGTTAAGTGAGACGATGTAATCGTCCAACCAGTTACACAGAACCGGATGAAACGAAATATTCCCATGATTTCTATATTAACGCAACAGTTGACAATCGGCCGAGTTCATTGTGGCATCGGCACTTCAACATCTTTTAAGACTAATGAAGAAATTCAATGTTGGCGTAATCGGTTATGGGTGGGTGGCTGGAGCGCATATCGACTCAATTAACGGCACTACTCAGGGCCAAGTCACGGCAGTATATTCCTCGCGCAAACTGGATTCGGCTGAACTCAACGCAAAACACGGGGGTGAAATAGAATGTCATAAAAACCTTAAAAAAATGCTTAATGATCCGACGATCGACGTGATCTCAATCTGCAGCTACCCACAACATCACGCAAAGCAGGTAATCGCAGCTGCAGAAGCCGGAAAGCACTTGATCATTGAGAAACCGCTTGCACTTAACCTCAAGGATTTAAGGGCGATGCGGCGTACATTGGTCAAATCCGGCGTGAAGGCGTGCGTTTGTTTTGAATGCCGCTACTCAAGTCAGTTCCTAGCCACCAAAGCGGTTATTGATCGAGGATTAATTGGAGAAATTCATTATGGGGAAATTGACTACTACCACGGAATCGGACCTTGGTACGGCCAGTTTCGATGGAACACAAAGCGAAATGCAGGGGGAAGCAGCCTGCTATCCGCCGGCTGCCATGCGTTGGATGCACTACTGCTTTGTATGGACGGAGAAGTAGATAGCGTAAGCAGTTATTCAACTGGATCAAAAAACAAAGACTTTAAAAAATACGAATATAACACAAGCAGTGTCACAATACTAAAATTCAAGGACGGACGAATTGGAAAGACAGCCTCGGTTATCGACTGTTTACAGCCTTATTATTTTCATACCCATCTCGTCGGTAGTGAAGGAAGCTTATTGGATAACAAATTCCATTCAACAAAACTTGGAGGACCTAATAGCCTCGACAAAAACAAATGGAGCGAGCTTTCAATGAAATTACTGGATTCAGGTGATGTCAGTGACCACCCTTACCAGACTCAATTCGAGGAATTCTTTAATGCATTGGCAAGAGGAAAAGACATGCCTTTAACCGATTTCCACACTGCAGCCAGATCTCATGAAGTAATCTTCGCCGCTGATCTATCAGCCAAGAAGAATAAACCAATAAAACTCTCAATGTTACGTGCCTGAACCCACTAATAATTTAAGAAAGGTGGCAATCGCGATAGCTGCACACCCAGATGACATTGAATTCATGATGGCAGGAACTCTGTTGATGCTAAATGAAGTTGGATGGGAAACGCATTATCTCAATATATCGAGTGGTAACTGTGGCAGCGTAAGTCTCAATTCAAAACAAACGGAAACCAAACGACTAGAGGAAGCTCAAAAGGCTGCAACTATACTTGGAGCAAGATTCCATTCTCCATTCTCACGTGATCTTGAGATATTTTACGATTCAATGCACCTGCGCAAGTTGGCATCAATCATTCGTAAAGTTAACCCCACAATTGTGTTAACGCATTCACCCCAAGATTACATGGAGGATCATAGCAACACCTCGCGACTTGCTGTCACTGCAGCGTTTTCAAGAGGGATGCCTAATTTCGATGTAGACCCACCCCTGAAGCCAATAAAAAATGATATTGTCATATATCACGCCATGCCACATGGATTAATGGATGGAATGAACCAACCGGTGAAACCGGACCTACTTGTTGACACCACAAGTGTTTTTAATACCAAACAACAAGCACTCGCAGCGCATCAAAGCCAAAAAGAATGGCTCGATATTAGCCAAGGCATGAACTCTTATTTAAATTCTATGGAATTGATATCACGTAAGCTTGGAGAAGCTGCAGGAAGCACACATGCCGAAGGTTGGAGACGTCATTCACACCTCGGTTTTAGCGCTTGCGAAATCGATCCTCTTAGCCAAGCTCTTGATCTACCCCTAGATAAAAACCAAAATTAAATATTACTCGTTTTAAATTGAGTAAATAATTAATGAATCCTATCTGGCCTTGGCCTCGAGCCATAGAAGGTTAAACTGTCGATGTGCTCAATACAGAATTAATTCCCGCGGAGGAAGCGAACTCGGAATGGCTGATGGTCGTGCTACATGGCCTAGGTGACAGTATGGAAGGTTACCGTTGGCTTCCAAACGTCATGGAAAACCCAAAACTGAATTACCTGCTTGTCGATGCTCCCGATAGCTACCATGACGGTTTTTCATGGTATGATATTTATGATGATCCCAGCCCTGGAATTGAACGGAGTCGAGAGTTACTTTTCACCCTGATGGACCAACAACGAAAAGCTGGATACAATACTGAAAAAACTTTTTTGTTCGGGTTTTCGCAAGGCTGTCTAATGACCCTCGAAACAGGACTACGCTATCCTTATCAATTTGCTGGACTAGTAGGAATTAGTGGCTATGCAAACGAACCAAAAAATCTAATTAACGAACTATCTCCGCTGGCAAAGGATCAGAAATTTCTAATCACTCATGGTACAACTGATCCACTTTTACCACTAGAAAAAACAAAGTCTCAAATCGACCAATTACGTACCGCTGGAGTAAATATTCGATGGGAAGTATTTGAAAAAGAACACACAATTCAGGGAGAGGAAGAAATGAGTGTAATCCGTGATTTCGTTAAAAAAAACATGGAGATTAGAATGGAAGAATGAAAATGAAAATAATCCAATACAGGCTTTGGATTTACATTGCCATTGCATTGCCGCCACTGAGCCAAGCTGATTCAGATGCTTCAATCAAAGTACAAAACGGATTCACTGCAACACAATACGCAGGACCCAATTTAGCGGATGATATTTACTCGATGACACTAGATGCTCAAGGCCGAGTAGTGGTTTCAGGTCGCGGCTACATTCGAACACTGCATGATACTAACCAAGATGGCATAGCGGATAAATCAACACAATTTGCCAAGCTAGATCGCGGCACCATGGGGATGTTATTTGACGGAAAATATTTGTGGGCAGTTGCTAATCGAGCCCTTCTAAGATACGTCGACTCTAATCGTGATGGAAAGGCAGATGGCCCGCCACGTCAATTCCTTCGAGTGGCAAATGGCGAACATGGCGCGCATGCGATACGTAAAGGACCAGACGGATGGCTTTACCTAGTCGGCGGGAATGACACAGGATTTACATCTAGCCAATTTAATTCTTTAAATTCACCACTGAAAAAAATTGAAGGCGGAGCGATTATTCGGTTTTCACCAGATGGAAAAAAATTTGAGGCATTATCCTGTGGCTTCCGTAACCCTTATGATTTCGATTTCAACTGGCGCGGAGACATATTTACCTACGATAGTGATACCGAACGAACATTTCATCTGCCGTGGTACACACCAACACGACTTTATCATGCTGCAATCGGCGGGCATCACGGCTGGAGAATGCCGGGTTTTAAACGAAGTTGGGCAAGACCTAGCTACTACTCAGATACCGTTCCAGATATACACAAAGTAGGACGAGGATCCCCTACCGGGGTTGCGGTTTACAGTCACCGCTTGATTCCAAAGGAAATGCAGGATGGGATTTTCATCCTCGACTGGACATTTGGTAATATCTGGTTTTATCCACTAAAAGCAGTGAATGCATCCTATCAATCGCTACCTCAGCTATTTATCTCGCCTATAGGCACGGATGGCTTTGCGCCAAGCGACATCGAAATTGGTCGGAATGGTGAAATTTTTGTGTCAACCGGCGGGAGAGGAACCAAAGGATCAGTCTTTCGGATTGTCCCCACAAAGAAAAACCGCAACAAACCAGATAATCGCCCTCTACCAATGAATACTCCAGTTGAAGTTGTACTAAATGCGCCTCAACCATTAGCTGAATGGTCACGAGCAAAATGGCAGCCACTAGCTGAACAAATCGGGGCAGGACATCTGACTCAGGCGGCACTTAATCGTAACCGAGAAACAAGACAGCGGGTGAGGGCAATTGAAATATTAACTGAGATGTTTAACGGGCTCGATACTCATACTGCAAGTGAGCTAGTGAAAGCTTCTTCATCAGATGTTCGAGCTCGAACTGCATGGGCGATAGGCCGTTATTCGAATAAACTTACTATACCATTACTAAACAAGCTGGCACTAGACCGAGAAGACCATGTCCGCGTCAAGGCGCTTGAATCCATGCTGCGTGTGCTCCCAGAATCTCCGGAGCAATCAATAAAATGGATTGATTCCATTCAAGATAATTTTAATCAACCAAGTATTAGGATAAGACTGATTAGTGCACGCTTAGGTAGTCGTTTACCAAAATCAAGTTGGCAAAAAATCAATCATAATAAACTTACAAAACAAGGCAAAGTTACAGCGGCAACTGCAGAGATATGGCGCAATCCAAAAAAAGAAATTCACGATCAAACTATTCAACGCTTACTACCTCTGGTTGATAGAGACCAAGCCGCAAGCCTCAATCTGGACATTGTAAGGACAATTATACTCGCATTAGGCGACTACAATCTGGACCGACCAAGCCGCGAATCATTTACGGGCTACGAAGCCCCTTATTCGCTGACTGCTTACACTTCATTAACTAAATCTATTGCTGCACAAGTAATGCCGTTAATGAATTCTCAGCATCAATATCTTCACCGCGAAACTGGTCGTTTACTAGCAATGATAAATGCTGAACAACCAGAAATTATTACTGATCTTCTTAATAGTATCTCATCGGAAACAAATCCAGTGGAAGACTTTCACAAGCTCATTGTGATGGCCAAACTGCCATCAACTCTTCCCAATACGGATTTACCAAAACTTGCCGATGCCTTGATGCTGCTAGACATAAAGCTAAAAAGCCAAGGAACAAGACCAAAGCTTAACTGGACAATGCGATTTACTGATATTGCCGAAGCTCACTCAATCAAACAGCCTGGATTAACAAAAAAACTAATTAATCACGTAAACTTCCCTGCACCTAGCCACCTTGAGTACGCACGAATGTTGAAAGGGGATAATCGAATAGCCGCAGCTAAGCGTTATCTCGAAGCCGTAAAAATCCACAAATCATTTCCTTGGTCAACCGAATTGATAGACCTGCTTCAGAGTATTCCTAGCCAGGATTTATTTATGAACTTGCGCCAACAGTGGTCAAATCACGGACTTCGGCCGGCAATCCTAGAAATCTTAGCAAAAAAGCCCGAAGTTCAGGACCGCGAACTATTCCTAGAAGCGCTGTTGTCCCGAAACAACAATCTAGCCAACACCGCCTTAAGAGCAATTAAGCAACTACCCGGCAGCAATAAACCAAAAGATTTAGCTTTGCTAATTCGAAAACTCCGTCGCGAATGCGGCCCCAAGGGCAAATCTGAATCTCGTAATAAAATTTTAGATCTAATAACTATTTGGAGCGGACATAAATTCGAAAAAGCACCAAGCAATTCGCCGAGTAATTTAATCGATACTTGGCAACCAGTTTTTGATTGGTTTGAGGAAACATATCCGAACTTTGCCAAAGAAGCTTCAGACTCCGGACTGGTCAATGCCAAGAAGTGGGAATCTATTCTTGGCATGGTTAATTGGAATGATGGAGAATTAACTAAAGGCAAAAAAATCTTTGTTAATCGTGCCTGTCAAAATTGCCATTCAAGCGCAGGCGCGCTCGGTCCAAGTTTAAATGGAACAGCCAAACGCTTGGCTCCAGAAGATTTGTTCCGAGCAATCCTATTCCCTAATCGAGACATCTCGCCATTGTACAAGTTTAATGAATATCGGATGCAAAATGGTGATGTACATGTGGGAAGAACAGCTTTTTTTGCAGCAGATGGCGTTGTCTTAAGAACTGGTTCAGGAATAATACGACTAGATCAAAAAGAAATCCTATCACAACAGACCAGCGAACGATCAATCATGCCGGAAGGATTACTTGAAGGTTTAGATTTGAGTGATCTCGCTAACCTGTATCAATATTTGAAATCGCTATGATTTAAAGAGCAACCTAGCAATTGCAGGAAGTAATACGATGGCACATACCATATTCATCAAGAACATGAACATTAACAAAATGCCCATATCAGCTTGAATCTGCAGAGCCGAAAACGCCCAAGTACCAACTCCAACAGACAACGTCAGGCCAGTAAAAACAATCGCGCTCCCAGCCTGCTGCATCGCAGCTTCCATCGCATCCGCAAATGCCAAACCTTTACGCCGCTGGGCAATAAAACAACTAAACAAATAAATTCCGTAGTCAACTCCCTCTCCGACACCTAGCGCTACTACCGGCAGAGTAGAAGTTTTCAAACCAATCTCCATCCAAAACATCAATGTGTGCGCCAAAACCGACACCAAAGCTAAAGGTAAAACAATACACAAAACTATCTTGATTGAACGAAAACTGGCAAAGCAAAGCAGAATCACTGCAGAGAAAACAT
>JASLKL010000107.1 GCA_030747605.1 Verrucomicrobiota bacterium
CCAAATGCGCTGGTTACTGGCTAAAAGATGCAGCTGACCGCGGCATAGAACACATTTGCTGGGATGGATGTATGTTCCCCAACGATACGCTGGAAAAACCAGATACATGGAATAACATCCTCAAGGCCATGATCGACGTCCGTAATACACACGGCTGGTAATAAAATTTAAATATCATGAGTGAAAAGAAAACTTTGAATATTGGATTAGTAGGTTACGGCTTCATGGGCCGCACGCATTCAAACGGCTACAAGCGCGTTAGCGATTTTTTTCCCGATCTAGGCCACATTCCTGTACTTAAGGCCGTATGCGGTCGTACTGAAGATCGTACCAAAGCGTTTGCTCAACAATGGGGCTTTGAGAGCCACGAGACTGACTGGCGCGAACTGATCAAACGAGATGACATTGACGCAATCGACATCTGCACGCCGAATGATCAGCATGCCGAGGTTGCCATAGCTGCCGCAGAGGCTGGCAAAATGGTACTATGTGAAAAACCACTTGCTCGCACTGCGGAAGAAAGCCAACCAATGGTCGAAGCTGTGGAAAAAGCAGGCGTAGCTAACACAGTCTGGTATAATTATCGCAGGGTACCCGCCGTTACTTTGGCTAAACAAATCATTGAATCCGGAAAACTCGGTCAAATTTTTCACTACAGAGCCAATTTTCTCCAAGACTGGACTATAAGCGCCGATCTCCCACAAGGAGGTGAAGGACTCTGGCGACTAGATGCAGCTGCAGCAGGAAGCGGTGTAACTGGAGATTTACTTGCTCACTGTATAGACACAGCAATTTGGCTTAACGGCAGCATCAATGACGTTTCTGCCGTCACTGAAACTTTTATTAAGGAACGCGTTCATCAGGCAACTGGAGAAAAACAGGAAGTGACTATTGATGATGCTTGTATATTTCACTGCCACTTCTCAAATGGCTCCCTAGGACTTTTTGAGTCGACCCGATATGCAAGAGGCCATAAAGCCTTGTATACTCTCGAGATAAACGGAGCTAATGCATCCATTCGATGGGATCTACATGATCTTAATCGGCTGGAGTTCTTCGATCACAGCGATGAGTCCAATACTCGCGGTTGGAGAAGCATTCATATCACAGACGGGGACATGCCTTACATGGATAAATGGTGGGTTCCAGGCCTTTGTATTGGATATGAACACACTTTTGTTCACCAAGTTGCTGACTTCCTTAAGAGCCTAGATGAAAACACCCCTTGCAATCCTACCTTCCGCGATGCCCTAGATACGGCAAAGGTATGCGATGCAGTGCTCGCCTCCGCTAAAGAGCGAGCATGGAAGAACGTCTGAATAATAAAAAACTATTAAAATAACGCCCTCTATCCAGAGGGCGTTTTCTATTTTCCAGCGGACAAACAGGCTATTACTCCACCTCTATCACTTCACGAGAATAGGTGAAAAATAACTTACAATTAATAACCGCTTCATCCAGGCCAGTCAGTTTCGCCAATGCTTTCCGATAACTATGCAACTGGGATATATGCAACTTCACACCGCCTCCTCCTATCTTATCACTTTTAAAGTCAATTATTTCTGCATAGTCCGAAAACAAATGCACACGATCAAATATTCCTGAAATCATCTCTCCATCAATAACCACATCAAACACTCGCTCTCGCCATAACTGCACCAAATCACGTGGCTTCATTAAATATTTAACAAAACTTTCATCTCCTAAACATTTCTCAACTTCAGCAAAAGCATCAGGATAATCTGTCTTAAGTAGTTGCAATTTGGATAAACTTAACTCATCAATCCACTCAATCTTTTCAAAAATTTTATGAACCGCTTGACCATGATCTAATGCTTTATCTGCTGCATTATCAAGCAATAGATCTGGCTTTATGTCATCTTCACTGCGCGTTGATGGACATTGCTTTACCGTGTACTCATGCTCCCGTTTAATTTTAACCAACTCAATCTTCGAACTGTCTTCGTAATAAGATATACTTTTAGGTTTAATCCAATCAAAACTACCTCGACTAAAAAGCACTTTGGCATCAACCTTCCCTAGCCCAAAAGATTCGACCTTCCCTTCATCCTTAGCTAATGCATCATTCAATAATCTAGGATAATTACGAGAACCTCCTCCTTTTTTCAACTCGTTGGTAATAACATATAATCCGTTACTTGCCCGGGTCAGGGCGACATAGAATTGACAAAGTTTCTCATAGCAACCATCGGAACGACTCTCATTTGATGCCTGTTTTAATCGCTCATCAGCACCACAAATATCCGAATTAGGCATCGCCATTATCCAATCCATTTCGCCATCAGGCAGTTTTCGCGTATAAAGTGCATCCCGACGCGACTCATCCAATCGTTTACCTTCTAGATCCGGCAAGATCGTGGTATCGAATGTCAATCCCTTAGCCTTATGAACAGTCATAACTTGAACAACATTACCTTCAACTGCATCGGTCAATTCCTGCTCAGGAATAAATCGAGTAAACTCATCAATATCACGTAGTCCCGTTTCATCAAACTGCCGTGCCATATCTAAGAACTGCCCAGCCCTCCAACGGCTGAATTCATCGAGTTCGTCAAAGACCTTACTTATCCACTCTTCTGCAACTTCCGTAAATCCACACTCATAAACCCTCCTCTGAATCGATCTTAAAATAATCTGTCTTTCATTGGAATCTTCCGGAAGATGCTTTCGCATAGGTGTAAGCAAAACATGCCCAAGACTAAAGCGATCACCTGGATGAGCTGCTGCCCGAAATAGAGATAACAACGCCGAACCCAGCGGATTATCAGCCCCCGGGCTGATTGTCGATTCACCCACAACTGTCACCTCGGGTATCTCTCCCCTGAGAAAGTTGACCATATTACGAACAACCTCATTTTTTTGAACAATCACTGCACAGCTCAAACCATTGTCAATGGGTCTAATTTCTCTTATCAAATCAGCAACTAGCAGAAAACGATCTACATCATTTTCAACAGTCAAATAAAGAGCCTGCCCTTTATCTTCATGTCTTGCTGATACATGCTTTTTCCATATTCGGCTCCATCGCTCAACGGCAATGCCGTATTCGTCATAAGCACTCAATACCGAAAGATCTCCGAAAACAGCATTCACAAGATCCAAAACCTCCGAAGAGGATCGCCATGACTTCTCAAGTGATTGCACTTGCAATTCATAACCAACACCAGCTTGGTATCGAGTTTCCAAATAATCAAATAACGTAGGGTCTCCGCCTCTCCATTGGTAAATTGACTGTTTCGGATCTCCTACACAAAACAAGGTGCGCTGCCCTTCCGGGTCTTGCATGACTTCATCTATTAAGCCCTCAAAGACTCGCCACTGCGCTCGGCTCGTATCTTGAAATTCATCCAATAACCAGTGGTCAAATTGGCCATCTAAGCGATACTCAATATCTAGTCTATTTGGCCCTCTGCCTCCCAAAATCGGCGAATTCTTATTTGGTGCGAGAAGCATCGGAAAATCCGAAAAGGTTAAGCGCCCTGCCCTCCTAATTTGGCCATCATAATGCTCTTCAAACATATCCAATATATTATGAATCCCCTTCGTTTGAATAAGCTTATTTTCTAGTTCACATGCAATACAATGACGCATTATACGTGCTAATTGGCATTCAAACAAATCACTAACAGTATAAGACTTATTACGTTGGACGAACTCCCACTCCCCGCCTCCCATGGCGGATAAATCCCTCAGCACTTGGCTAAACAAAACAGTTGGCTTACTGGAATGATACAGACTTTTACCTGGTGCCCATATCTTCAAATGAGCGAATATTTTCGACCATCCATTATGAATTTCTTTGGTAAAATTATCTTGTAGATTCAGTTCACTTTCAATCGCCTCAACCATTTCAAATAATTCATCCTTCTGTTTAATCCACGGATTACCTTCAGGCCAAATACGAAGCGGATCTCCCCAATACTCTCCTGACGACTCCCGCATAAACAACTCATGGCAATCATCTAAATGCCGAGCAAAAGCGGAAACAAAATCACGTTTATCCTTTCCAGCAGAAGCCAAACGGTGCGACTCAATAATTGCCGCACGAGCACTTCTATCTGCTTGCCGACTGTCAAACATCCACTCAAGTACATTCGAGCGCGCCCTCTTCCGCTCAAACTCGCTCATTATTTCAAATTCACCCCCTAGCCCAAACTCCATCGGAAAAAGGCCGAGCATTCGATGAAAGAAACTATCAATGGTCCCAAGTGAAAGCTGAGGCATACTCTCAATCAGTCTACGCAAAGCACTTGCAAAGTCAGCTTGGCTAAGAGTAGTCGCATCTTTTTCACTAAATGTAATCTCTTTAACCAATATTTTGGCTTCGTCATTACTGACTGCTGCATTTGACAACTTCGTCAAAATCCCCTCAAAAAACTCACCTGCGGCCTTCTTAGTGAATGTTAACGCGATTACCTTTTCAGGAGGGACTCCATTCACCAATAGTTGAATAAACCGATTAGTTAGCTGAAAGGTTTTCCCAGAACCAGCCGAAGCCCTAATAAGCGTATTTACAATTTTCATCGGGCAACTCTGTTCTCCGGCTCCATCGCAGTGATTTTCTCTTCACCGAATAATATTGAGTCGTAATCCTCGTATTCCGGTTTAGGACTTGGCGGCCAAAACCGACCAGCCTTAACGTCTGCCACCAAACCTTCTGCACAACGATGTGCCGCCGATAACAATTGACTATCACATGGGCCAAGTAACTTAATACCCACATCACTTCCCACTTCAGGGATGTTAAAAAAACCAAATGAAATTGAAGGATACTTTTGTTTAAGCGCTAATGCATACAATGGTAGTTGCAACCCAATCCAGCGGTATGATTTGCTCTCAATTTGGAATCGAGCGTAATCCCTTACCCAATCCTCATGCTTTTCCTCATTAAACAATGCCCAATGCTTCTTGATAGGATCATTCGAAGTATTGGATGTCTTGTAATCGAGTACTCGCACCTCTCCAGTGTTCTTATTTTTTTCGATTCGGTCTATTCGACCGCGAACAACTATACCATTTATCGACAGATCAAATGATTCCTCAGTTCCGACAATCTCCCAACCCTGCTTCATCTCGTCGGCTTGGATCTTAGCAACTACACTTAATCGTTTAAGCGCTATCTCGCTTTGAACTAATAATGGTAACGATACTTGATCCCCAAATTTATGCCTTACTTGATCTTTTAGTTTCTTTGCGAAATACTGCTGAATCAATTCAGGCTTCTGAACTTGAGTCATTTTCTTTTCCGCACCATAAGCATCGAGCACATCGTGAATTAGATTCCCAAACCCACGCGGATCCAGCTCTCTTTGATCAATATCCATAGTCTGCATCCGCATCACATGTTTCAAGAAAAACCGATATGGACAAGAGAGATAATCACCCATAGATGTAACACTTAAATTCTCTAAGGGTGCTTCAAAAGCACAAGACAGCTTCCAAGGGACACTCCATGCTGGAGCTTGCTTAGGAGGAGCCAACTGGGAAAACAACTGATTCACTCGCGCTGGCAACTCGGCATCATCACAGCGAAATAATAATCGAGAAGGCTTGAGAGGATCACCATTACAACGCTGACGCCCCAAAAAGAAATCCACCCGACCTTGTTTTTCTCGGACCGATAATAACAATTCTAACAACCAAGCATCTCGAGAAAAACGTTCCTCATTCGAACGAAGGCCAAGTTCCTTACACAATCGCTCCGGCAAAAACCGGTCACCAAAAGTTGACTCTGGCAACACACCTTCATTGGCGCCCGCTACGAGTAAATGAGGAGCATCTTCCCAAGCCAATTCAAGCCATCCTTGTAAATCGATTGTGAAAGATGAACGCTTTGCGACCATCGACTCACGACCAATCGAGTCTAGCAACAGGGTCAACTCGACCACAGGTTTGCTCTTTTCATTAGTTGGTATCGCCGCATCGAGCTTAACTAGGCGCTCTTTGAGCAATATAAACATCTCTCTCCAAATAATATCTTTAGCATTACCTTTACGAAACTTTCGTCCTTGAAAAGATACCTTAAGAAACGTCAACAGTTTTTCGGAGAAATGTCCTCTACCAAATTCCTGAAGTTGATCCCGTAGAAGTCGCAGTGCAGAACGAGCCACAATTCTCCGACTTATATTTTCCGATTCGCTTCCCTTCACGAAATCAAGATTAGTTGCCGCAATCAGACTTGACGGGATATGTCTCTCCCGCAGTTCATCCAAACCTGCGAGCAATTGAGTAGGCTCAATAAATTTGTCCACCCCAGCAAGCCATGTCCAACTATCCGGCAACCGAAGAAAAATATCAGAGTTAGTGAAAGTTGGATTTTGCATCACTACCAAAAGTGATTTCAAAAATGCATACAAAGAAGATTGCTTTAAAGCCTCACCTGCTGGGTTAAAATTACGAATATCCAACTGAGACAGTTCATGCTCAAGATGCGAAATTACCCTCGCATCAGCAACTCCAACTCCAGCAGTATCGTAAACTTTCGAACCATATCGTTTGAGAACCTTAGTAATATCTTTTGCTTGCGCCTTCTCATCCAAAGCAGGATGAAGCTGTTCTGTATTTAAAGGCAATTTACGATTAATCCAGTCGCGAGGGATAGGCCTACCCCAGTCATCAAACAACCCCTTTTCATCCGGCGGTCCAAAAACAACCAACTCAACAGTGATTCCTTTGTTTGCAATTTTTTCAAGCGCAGTTTGTAGTAATGGCGTCAGATCGGTCACCCCCATCAGGATTATTCGTTTCACACTACTCGGTAACTCGGGAGAAGCAGCTAACTCGCGTTTAGCATCATGCAAATCTATCAAACCTACATGCTGCATTGATTTCCGATAGGCCGACTCCAATTTGACCAGTTCCTGCCATCGCCCCTTCTCTTGACAACAGTCCATACTGGCAATGGCGGCACAATCCAAACCAGCATCAACTAATCTCCCACGCAAATCGTGGAGTGAACGAGCCATTAACCGGCACCAATTGAAGTCAACTCTCTGTGGGATTCTTGGGAATAAAGCATGAAAATGCTTCAAGTTCTGAGCCTGCAGTATATGCATCCAGTGCCAAATACAGGCGAATTCATCAGTAAAATTCTGAGTGCCACCCCTCGATAGCAATATAGATGGGGTTGCCATTCGAGGAGAAAACAATCCACCACCACGCTTACCCATCGTAACTGCTAAAGCCTCACGCAAACGCCGACCTGACTGCTGGGTTGGCAATAATAAAAGAGTGTCGCTTAAATCAAGAGAACGCTCTGATGAAAGAGAGAGCAACCATTCCGCCGACAACGACAACAAAGGTCTATCCCAATTAAGATAATGTTTTTTTGGCAACTCCCCCATCAATCAATACTTGTCACCTATGCATGACATACAAACTACATCATCTCTTCTAGGACAACAGCTGCGCTTTAAAAAACACCATTTTACTAACAAGAATTATTTTATCCCTATTTGACCAGTCTTTGAATTATAAAGGTATCGCTTGCCTTTCGGTGGTGCCGGCAGCTTCGCATAGTACCCCTCTTTTACTAATTCACCCAGAGATCTAGGATAACGACCTTCCACAGCGTTGAATTGATTAATGGCGTTCTGAATGTTGGCCAAATTGATCTTCTTCTCTGATACATTCTTAGCTCTTCCAAGGGCTCCTACATAATTTACTGGTGCTAGAAGAGGATTAT
>JASLKL010000108.1 GCA_030747605.1 Verrucomicrobiota bacterium
ACACCTGGTCTTTTGGGCCTAGGCGCCTCGGCCTCTTCCTATTCCGACGTTGAAACGGAGGTGTTGGCAAAATGCAAGACCCCGATCAAACGGCTCATTTACCTTAGAGTCAATCGGGAAACGCCTATACCGATTCAGCTTGCGGAAGAATCCGACTCACGGAAGAATCGCCCTGTTATGACATTCCGAATCATTCTCTCGGCAATTGTCTTCGGTGGCCTACTTACATCGGCAATCGCCGCAGACAAACTCGAAAAACGCAAATCTCCTAAGGGGGCTAAAACTTACATTGCTTGGCCAAAGGACGGTAAAACCGTAGGAAAAAAATTCACAGTCCGCTTCGGCCTTAAGGGAATGGGCGTAGCCCCTGCCGGAATAGACAAGGAAAACACTGGGCATCATCATCTACTAATCGATGTCGACAAGATGCCTAATCTCAATATTCCACTTGCTGCTAGTGATAATATTCGTCACTTCGGCGGCGGACAAACCGAAGTCACTTTAGAACTGCCTCCCGGCAAACATACACTACAGCTAGTATTGGGCGATTGGATTCACTTACCGCATAATCCTGCTGTCATTTCTGAAAAAATTACAATTACGGTAAAAAAATAACTCTCAATACATAGATTCTTAAACAACCCTAGCATTCGGCTGGGGTTTTTTTATAAGCTTAATCAATCGCTTGACTTGACCTCAAAGACTTGTAACCGCACAACCCCTCCATGATCTTCCGTTTTCTCACAGCTATTATATTTTCGTTGGCACTCCGGCAAATGGCTGAAGCCGAATACACCCTACGTATTGATGCTGGGCAATTGAAACGTATAAACACCCCAGCAAGGTTTTTATTACCTGATTCAAAGCATGAACACTGGAAACTTGTTGGGTCTAATAAACAAACGTTAGCGTTGCAAGTAGACGAGCGCGGAGAGGGGACCTTTATAATTCCAAAATTAGATTCCTTCCAAACAGCTATTTACAAACTAACCCCAGCTACTCAGCTAACACATCCAGCGATTGCAAAAGCAACAGAGGAAAATGGAAAACTGAACCTAAGCGTAGGAGGAAGAACTGTGCTTCATTATCAAGCAGAGAAAAGTGAATTGCCTCGTGATGACCTCGAACCAATATATCGCAGGGGAGGATACCTTCATCCCGTCTTAACTCCGAAGGGGACGATAATTACTGATGACTATCCGTATGATCATAAACATCACCACGGCATATGGTTTCCTTGGACAAACACCATATTCGAGGGACGAAAACCAGATTTTTGGAATATGGGCAAGGGCACTGGCACAGTTGAATTTGCCGGTCTACAAGGTCAATGGAATGGGCCCGTGCATGCCGGCTTTACGAGTTCACATCGTTTTGTGGATTTAATTGCCAAACCAAAAAAAATTGCTCTGAATGAAACGTGGCGTCTACAGATTTTTGCAATAAAGGCCATTAATCAAAATGCAGATGATTCACCTCTCTACCATCTATTTGAGTTAGAATCGGTCCAACGCTGTGCTGGACCGAATAAAGTTAAATTGCCACAATATCGATACGGAGGGCTAGGGTTTCGTGGACATGGTGAATGGAACGGCAAGGAAAACTCTTTTTTTCTGACTTCAAATGGCGAAAAAGATAGGATTAAAGGTCACGCCACCCGAGCACGTTGGTGTCACATTAGCGGCAAAACAGGTGGCAAATTAGGAGGGGTGGGGATTCTCTGCCATCCATCTAATTTTAGATTTCCTCAAGCAATGCGAATCCACCCAAAAGAACCATTTTTTAACTTTGCCCCCTCTCAAACTGGTGACTGGGAAATCAAACCTGGCAGAGACTATGTTTCACGATATCGGTTTGTCGTAACAGATGGAAAACCTGATCCCGTGCTGCTTGAACGCCTGTGGAATGATTATGCCTACCCTCCACGAGTTGAAATATATAACTAAAAAATCCGATTAACTAAAAGGAAGTGTTATTTAAAACACTGAATTAAGATTAGACTAAATAACCTCTTGAATAGGCTGAGCGTTGTTAGCCACCAAATAACGAGGTCGCCCATTGAAATCATTAACGGTTGCAGTATTCACGTCGATGCCAAGAGAGTGGTATAGAGTGGCATGCATTTCAGGGAAAGTTACTGGTCGCTCAGTAGCTTCACCTCCTAGACGGTCCGTAGCACCTATAACTTGACCATGCTTAAAACCTCCACAAGCAAGTAATGCGGTTGAAACACGCGGCCAGTGATCTCTTCCCGCATCCTTATTGATAGTCGGAGTGCGGCCAAATTCACCCCAACATACCACAGCAACATCCTTGTCCAATCCGCGGCTGTGTAAATCCTCCACCAAAGCAGTAACCCCCTGATCAAGCATCGGAAAATCCTCCCGGGCACGCCGAAAGTTACCCCCGTGCCAATCCCAACGACTGAAAGAAAGCGATACACAACGAACACCTGCCTCGACCAAGCGGCGAGCGAGTAAAAAATGATCAAGTAATTTTGGAGCTCCGTCAGCCACATGCTTGGCCGAACCTCGACCGTAGCGATCCCGCAGCTTTACATCCTCTTTCTCAATATCAAGTGCATCAGAAAGCTTACCGGATGTGAGGATGCCATAGGCTTGCTGGTTGTATGCATCCATACCTTCCATTAGTCCGGAATTATCTAGATTACGCCTAAACTGATCAAAACTTCTTAGCAGAGCCTTTCTATCCTGAAGTCGCTGCAAAGTAATGCCATTAAGCGTCATGTCCTCTTTCCCCTCAGCTGCCGGCCGAAATGCAGCATGAGCTGGCCCTAAAAACCCTGCTTTCCCAGGATCACTCCAACGAATCTCACGAGTCTTAGGACATAACCCTATAAAAGGCGGGGTTTCTGGATTTGTAGGGCCTTCAATTTTCGACAAGACAGAGCCAATACTAGGCCAACCACCTGGTGGTTCATTTTTCTTGGTTCGACCAGTCATACACTGGTCCGCATCATGTGCACCAGTAGCCCCAACAATGGAACGAATCACAGTAAACTTATCCATCATCTTGGCCATGCGAGGGAAAAGCTCACAAATCTGCGTACCAGGCACATTGGTGGAAATCGGCTTAAACTCACCCCTCACTTCGCGTGGGGCATCCATCTTCAAATCCCACATGTCTTGATGAGGAGGCCCACCAGGAAGAAAAAGGTTAATGACCGCCTTATGCGAAGAGCCAATGGAAGCATTGGCCTCCAACTCCAATAAGTTGGCCATCGTCAGCCCACCAATGCCCATAGCACCGATACTTATGAAGTCTCGCCTAGCAATACCATCACAAAAATCAGGTTTGCCGGCCTTACCGCCTGCTCTAATTCTCAACATTTAATTATCTACCTCCTTTACAGAAAGCAAACTATGGAAAAATCAGTTTAATCAGACCTTGTCAATCGTCGGAACCTCAAACCCAGGTCGATTGAAATCCTTAAGTAAAGCATTTGCTTCATCAGCATGTTCACCGGTGTGAATTTCATTTTCTGGATCAAAGGTAAGCCAAGGGCCAACAGTGTAACTGGAGCCATCCTTAACTTTCACACCATCATTCATAACATCATGCAATCTACCAAAATGCTCAAAGGCATCCTTATTATCACCAAATTGCCCGGCTTTTTTGTTGAACGGAACATGCTTACCCAATCGATAAGAGTTGTTAATCAAATGCCCTACAACACAGCCGTAATGGGCATCATGTACATTACCATTCGCCATCGAAGGATCGTTGGCACGAATCGCGTGAATAAAACTACCCCAGTTTCCTCCCGGGGTTATATTTCCATCTGGAATATCCAATTTTTCACCATTTTCACTACCTTTTGCAAAATACTCATTACGAATAATTTTACCACCATCCTCAAAGTAATACTCATTTTCGACCTGACGCTGATACCCTTTGTAGTTCACATTGCGAACATTAAAAAATAAGTGCTGGCCATTAGGATACTCAGCAATACCAAACATACTGTTTGGAGTTTCGCCTTGATCATCCCACTGAAACCTACCGCCAATTGCCATCACGCGAGTTGGGTTGGTTAGCTTCGGATCCATTGCCCAACGCGCGACATCAAGCTGGTGGGTTCCTTGATTATTAAGGTCACCATTTCCAGTTTCCCAAAACCAATGCCAGTTGTAGTGGACGTAGTTTGCATGGAACGTGTCAATCACTGCCGGGCCTCGCCATAAATTCCAATCCAAGTTAGTGGGAGAAACAGAAGGACTCTTAAAACCTATCCCTCCACGAGGCTTGCAGCAGTACCCATAGGAAATTTTTAGCTTACCAAACTTGCCGGCATTAATCATTTCATGTAATCCCGCGATTTTCGCATTACTCCGACTTTGTGTTCCGTGTTGAATTACAACCCCATATTTCTTCTGAGCAGCAACTGCTATTCGACCTTCTCTAACATCATGACTCATTGGCTTCTCAACATAAACGTGCTTGCCAGCTTGAGCACCCCATATAGTCATCAATGCGTGCCAATGGTTGGGAGCCGCAGTAGAAATGGCATCAACTGACTTATCTGCAAGGGCCACACGAATATCAGCTGCTCCTTTTGGAGAGTAATTTCCCTTACGTTTGACTTCATCCACACGTCGAGAAACAGCCTTGGCATCAGGATCTACAACATAAGCAATTTCAACATTCTTTTGCCCCATGAAGCCACCAATGTGGCTACCGCCGCGCCCATTCAATCCGGCAACTGCAATACGAACGCGATCGTTCGCGCCAATAATCTTTGCGCGGCCTTTTGTGCCGCTAATCACCGCTGCCGTTCCAGCAGCCAAAGACGCCTTCAAAAAGCTGCGTCGTGTCGTAATTGGTTTTTTCATAAAAATTTTAATATAAGTTCTGTTGTTAAAAGTCTGCGGGCTGGAGGAAATACTTGCACACTAACCTAAATTGTCAACTACTCCAGATAGTAAAAACCGCTCCCTTAATTTCAAGAAAAAGTACTGCTTATAAGCTGTTAAACAGCTTTATTTATTCAATAAATAAAGGTCAAACCAATCGAGAAATACTTTGAGCTCACCTTCAAGCGGGTGTCGCCAGCCGTGATCCTTATTATCAGCCACAAATAGTTTAGAATTAACTCCAGCCTCTTTAAGTTTTGTATCAAATATAAGCGATTGCTGAATGGGCACGAGTTTATCTTTGTCTCCATGAATCAACAATGCCGGCGGATCATCTGAAGTGATATGCGTAATTGGAGAGAGTTTCTTAAAATATTCAATCCGATCTTTCCTATTTTTGACACGCTCATACCTCTTTGTGTTATCCGACCATTTATGAAAATCAAATGTTGCATCCGCCTTAAACCCTCGAGAGTGAAAATGCTCTAGAATAGTTGTCTTCTTCTTCCCAAAATTCACCATATCTGTACCTGGGTAATAGGCTACAGCAACTTGAATCCTAGAAGACACTCGGTCAATTGGATCGTTAGCCTCGGGATCAGGCCCCTTGGCAGTCGTCGCAAGAAACAAAGCTAATTGCCCGCCAGATGAGCGACCCGTCACTCCTAATTTATTTTCATCAATTCCAAATCTCTTAGCGTGAAAACGAATATATCGGGCTGCCCGAGGTAAATCTTTCACAATCTCCTTAATAGCAAATTTGGGCTGACTGCTATGCATAACTGCAAAAACCGTGTAACCATGATCTAGTAACGCACTAAAATTAGGATTATTGCTGAGCTTTGGAATAGAGCGCCGACTTGAATTCATGCCCCCACTAACCACCCAGATCACACCGACTCCATTTTGTTTTTCCGGCGTGAATACGTCCATCAATAACCCAAGACCATGCTTGTGGCCATAAACGATGTTCTCCTGCTGGGTGAAACCAGCAGCGCTTAGTTTTGAAATCGCGACTGTTTCTGTGATTAGAATCGCAACAAGAAGTGCGTTCGATAGACTGCTCATTATTCCGCTTTCGATGTCTTTGGCGAAAGGGCTTGGTGTGTCCACTTGCCGTCGAAACTCAGTTGATGGACTTCACCATCTTCACTCTGGTAAAGATAGTGGCGCGTGCCGGTTTTGACATTAACCCATCCGATAGGGCTGCCCTTGGCCCGTGGCGCATCGGCCATCTCGCTTGGATTAGCCATGGTCCACTCTTCGCCCTGAAGCACACTCTCGAATATGCCTCCTTCAGGGTCACGGAACGCCAGATAGTGCCGTTCATTTTTCATGTCGCGGAACAGCGCAAACTCGCCATACAATTGATCGGTGGTGTGGGCGATATGATACTGATTCTTAAATCGCTGCCCAATCTCCTTAGCGTAAACCAGCGCATTGCGTTCGCCCTCATAGGTGAAGTAACCCGGGACACGACGACGCTCGTTCCAGTCGAAGAGGAAAGGCGGCCTCCTTGGCCACTCGCTAGCAACGTGGAAGACAGTGTTGCGCCTCCCATTCACTGTCAGGCCAAGAGGTTGGCCACTCGCGGGCAAGCGATGGACGCCTTCAGTGCGCCATGAGCGATTTTCCGGTGTGGCTGAGTCTAGATTGAGCGACTGTTCGTATGGCACGCCAAACATTGAGCGATAAATCACACGCAACATTGAGCCGTCCAGCGAGGCCACTATTCCTCCCTCAGCCCGGGGCATAGCCGGCAGCGGAAACTGCCGCCACTGGCCGTCAAACCAAAGCTCACGTATCTCCCCGAGTTCATCGACATAGACCACGTGCGGCACACTGTTTGCAACCACCACCGAGGGATCAGCGGCCGCCTTGGGCAAGCCAAGCGACCTTGTTAAGTTTTGCCGTGTCCACTGCCCATCCGCACTGGCAATTGACGCACTGGCGTACTCGTAAATGTGTCCGTCTGTCCCACGATAGACGAGACGGCGCTCGTCCTTCGTTAAGGCAAACAGCGCCGGGCGGCCGGAAGCTGACGGTGAAAAGGGCAGGGTAGAGTTAGACCAGTTTTTGCTGTTGGGCGCAGCTACGAGTTCTACCCATTTCCCGTCAGCGTTTACATGGACGATGTGGCGGTAGCCGGCCTTGTTCTCCAGTCGGGTAAGACCGTGGTTGGAAACCGGTTTGTTGCGGAACGCAAAGTAGTCGTTTGTCCACTTGCGGAAATTTCCTCCAGCGATTCGCCCGAACTCCTCGACCTCATCAATCTCCCGGTGCCAGACCTTGATATCATATTTACTTGCCCGATATTCGTGCGCGATCTCGTTTGCGATGGCATCCCTTAACTGCCGGGTTCGGCGCAGCACGTTCTCATCCGACAACGCCCCGTCCAGATGTCGGCGAACCTCCGCCTGATAATACTCACGGTACTCCGGGTTGCCGAGTAGCGCGATGAACATCTTTCGCTGTGTACTGAAGCCGTACGCGCCACCGCTGTCAATAAACGCGTAGGAGTCGTTGTCAGGCTTGTACGGGCCGCCGCGGAAGCCCCACTCGGAGTCCCAGCACATGAATCGCCATTTGCCGTCCGGCAACTTGCGCGCGGCGTACCAGTTGTTGTGAGGCCAGTCGTAGTTTTGACCCCAAAGGTTAACGAT
>JASLKL010000109.1 GCA_030747605.1 Verrucomicrobiota bacterium
TCACGAGTAAGAGATCCAACAGAATTTGCAACATCGGATGGAGAATCAATTCGAATACTTTGACCGGCGGCAGCCAACCCTGAAATAACCGGAGGCATTGCTTGACCAAAAGCATCTCCAACACCAGGGATTTTAATCGATGAATGATCAGATCCCTTTCTTACATCATTTACTTCCAAGTTCTTATTAACCTCCATCTCCCTAAGAGCGACATCAGAAAAATCTCCATTGAATTGCGGATCCAACAACTCAATTCGCTTTATTAAGGGAGGATGAGTTGAAGTAAATGAAAACCAAGATTGCTTGAGCCCATTACCAAAAAACATATGACTAGCCTCGGCTGTGCGAGGCGACTTCAGTAGTGAACCATTACTCATTGCACCTATTTTCTTTAACGCACCAGACAAACCCTCTGGGTTTCGTGTAAATTGAACAGCCGAAGAATCTGCCAAATACTCACGCTGCCGAGAAACAGCACTTTTAATCATATTCCCCATAAACTCCCCCAAAAAACCAGCAAGCATAATTACCAAACCGATTACACCTATTCCTAAAGCAGCAGCCCCTCCTTCTCTGCCACCGCTTCTACCAGCACTAAAACCAATATCCACCACAATGCGACCTATCACCGCTAAAACAATTAAACCAAAAACTATCGCCATTAACTTAATATTCAGTCTCATATCCTGATTTAGAATATGACTAAACTCGTGCGCCATCACACCTTGCAACTCGTCCCTTGAAAGATGATAAACACAACCAGCAGTGACTCCAATTACCGCATCATCAACTGTGAACCCAGCAGCAAAAGCATTTATCCCCTCTTCGTTTTGCATAACATACACCTCTGGCATTGGCACACTGGATGCAATCGCCATCTCCTCAATCACATTCATCAGTTTCCGCTCTTCAGGATGAGTCGTTGAAGGGCTAACAAGTTGCCCTCCCATCATTTGAGCAATTACAGCGCCTCCTGTCTTTAATTCATTAGTCTTGTAAAGACTAGCCAACCCAACAACCAAAACTGTCCCTACAAAAACCAATAAAATCAGCCCTATACTAAATCCAAAAATCGCACCAAAAATTAGCTCAATAATCGTTGTAATGAAGAGAAGGCCTAACAAAAAAAAGAAAACCAATAAACCAGTCTTCTTTTTTGCTTTCCTTTGATTTTCAAAGAAATCCATAAATAAAGGCGCTTAGCTAAAGAGCTACATATCATCGAAATCCAAATCCATCGATTTCTTCTGCTCGGAAGTTATAACAGCCTTACCAACATCCCCAAGACCTTCAACCTCAAAGAACACGCCTTCCTCAAATTTAAAATAACCAGCAATCATGTTATTAGGAAACTGCTGTATAGCGTTATTGTAGGTCATCACCGAGTCGTTAAAAGCTTGCCACGCAAAAGTTACTTTATTTTCTGTAGAGGTGAGTTCTTCAGTAAGTTGCATCATGTTTTCGTTCGCTTTTAAATCAGGATATGATTCAGTTAAGGCAAACAAGCGCCCCATGACCCCGCCTAATGAGTTTTCTGCTGCAACCATACTCTTCATAGCATCTGGATCGCTTGGGTTTTGGCTTACAGCAGAATTCGCACTTGCGGCCTGATTCCTAGCCTGAATAACCGCCTCGAGCGTAGAGCTCTCGTGTTTCATATACCCCTTAGCAATCTTAACCAAGTTTGGAATAAGTTCATATTTTCGCGTTAACTGAATACCTATTTGCGAGTAATTATTATCTTTCGAATTTCGCTTTTGAATAAGCCCATTATAAACGGACATGCCCCATAAAAAAAGCAACACTACAGCTACAAGAAAAATGAAAACACTAGATATTAAAAAAGTTACCATATTCTTTTCCTTTAAGGATTAATTATTATAATTAGTCAAAGAAGTCAATTATCAAATAATAAATATTTTAATAAAAAGGCAAAAACTGCAGAGAAAATAAATCAGAATTTTTCATTTTAAAACGAAGTCGAACAATTGGATGTTTTTTTTGCAAATGACTTATATCACTACCTGCAGTCCAAGCGACTTGAGACCGAAGAGAATCACCACTCAAAATATTACAGTTAGAGATTCCATAGCCTGCAATTGGCTCCCCATTAGGCTGCTCAATAGCCACCTTAATAAAGCCGTCTTTCTTGGCCTGAAAATTCACAGTTAACCTCTCCGCCAATCTGCCAAGAGCAAAAGACTTCGTAATCACCTCACCTGATTCACCACCTGCCCTTATGGAAACAAAGCCATCCTTTCTGTATTCAAAACGCCTTAAGCGACTATCAGGGCCAGTGTAATAAGCTTCAGAAGCATAAACTGAAAGGTGATTGGGGCGGCCAGGAATTTCCACCAACCCCCAAGCCATATAATTACTTCGATTACCGCGCCTATCCTTTGGCGCAGATTCCGGAACAACAGCTTCAAGCCACCTATGAAAACGCACTCCATCTCTACTACTCATTAAGGTTGGCTCAACTCGCTGGCCTTCATTTGGCAGATAACGAGAAGGGAAACCAATCAAAAGCTGAGGAGCCCGGTCATAAGAAAGAATCGCATTTGTATAAAGGTGCTGCATTGGCAACCCTTTTTGATAAGCAAGCAATACAGGCTTACTCCAGCCAATAAAATCCTTGGAAGTAGAAGTCATTATAGCGCGCACACCATCAACAAAAGTGCGATGATATTCACGATATTGGCTAGTATAAGAATCCCAAAAAGCTAAGTTTTGCGAGTCAAAATATCCGTCTAAAATAACCGGTGAATCCTGTATGAGTTTCCAATTAAGCCCATCGGGAGACCCATAAACATAGAGCCCCTTTTCCCCAATCGGCCTTCCTCTAGAAATACCCTTGTAAAGCAGTTCAGGTGAAACATTGGGGTTTTTATCCTTGAAGGCGACAAAACAATGCGTACCTAAACCATCCAACACTATATTATTCTCGTACGAACCATTAAATTTAAAAATACCAAGCTTAGGCTTCACCCAGTTAACCCCATCCCTACTCTCCGCGTAACACGTTACTTCACGATGCGTTTCCTTCTTACTACTGGTGTCCCAATGAGACCCACGGTAGTACATCCTAAATAATTCATCATCTCGAAAAATTGAATAATAAGCGCTAGTATTACCCTCCCAAGGAGCATCTGTCGTAAGAACAACTTCTTTAGGATCAGGCTGATGCACGAACTGTATTAACTCATCAGATATTTCATTAATTAGATACCGATCAACAAACAACTCGCGTTGCGTACCATCCTCCCCAAGTGCAATCGGTTCATTTGCATAGGCAAATTGCGCTAAAAATAAAATTATTATTAGACAAACTAGATAATACATAACCTTATACATAATATATTAATTTTTAATGGTATTAAATGTGTAATTCTTAATTTATTAATCTACGCAAAAAATCTGCTGTCCCTTTGGCCGACTCTTCGGGAGTCTCTCCTGGCTGAGCAGATTGATGCACCGTAACCGGACCTTCATAACCAATCGATTTTAAACCAGAAAAGACATTATCATAATTAACCCCACCACTTGTATGAATTGAAATTAAATCAAAAGATACGTCACCATTACATCGAGTTGGAAGTGTGACTGAACCTGTAGGTTTAAGAATTTGATTTTGTAAGTACACATTAAAAATCCACTTAGACAGACGCTCAAGCGTCGAAAGACCGTAATCCTGATTACAAATCTCAAGATTCGCAGGCTCATAAACCAATCCAAAGTTAGGACGATCAATCGATTTCAAGGTTCTCTCAATACCATCAACAGTCTCGAACAAGCTAAGAGTATGACATTGATGCACGAGCTCAATATTTCTTTTAGCTGCCTCATCTGCAGCCAACTGAGCATTAGCGATATCTGACTCCTTCTTTAAAGCAACACGAATTCGACGAGCCCCCAGTTGCTGAGCCAGTTCAAGATATGGGCTAATATTAGACAAAGCAGATGGCCCATTATCATTATTATATACTGTATCAAAGTCTCCAGTAATCATACTCACTTCCAGACCGCTTTCAGCAATACAAGCCGCAGCACCAGTAACTTGCTCAGGATCGGAATGCACGCCTACTTGAGATGCCCTCATGCAAAGCGCCTCATATCCACAACGACTAGCTAATGAAGTCAATTCACAAAGTGGCATCGATGCATTTTCCTTAGACATAAATTCCTCGGCAATTCGTACTGAAAGTGAAAGTTGCATAGCAAAAATGTTTGAGAAAAATATAACGACTAAGGACTTGTTGCAATAAGTAGAATTAAATCCTCCCTCTATTATTTTATTTGCATATTCTAAACTTATATGCGATAAGGAATGCGGTATGAATAGTCTACAGAATAATCTGCCGCTCTCTCATGCGTTGTTTGGCACAACGGAAATAGACGAGACCCGTTCTTCAATAATCAAAAAAACATATCTTCTGCTTTCCTTGAGTGTTGGAGCTGCAATTACAGGCGGGTTTATAGGCATTCAATCTCCTGCAATAATTAATTTTTTCGGATCCACTATCGGATGGATACTCGCTATAGTAGCACTCAATGCTATTCCTTACATCGCCCTCGCATGTAAGAGCAATCCGGTACTAGGCACCCTGGCACTCATTGGAGACGGGTTAATTTCCGGCTTGATCCTCGCCCCTGTACTTTTCATGGCGAGCGTTGTTGCCCCGGACATTGTACCTGCTGCCTTAATACTAACAGGCATAGTTTTCGGTGGGGTAACGATTTCTGTCATGATAACTAAAGTTAAGTTTTCTGCTCCTAGAGGCCTAATGACTGGCTTATTTTTTGCCATCCTAGGAGTCATAATCTTGAACATGTTTTTGAACATAGGCTTTCTGGGTATAATCATATCTGGCGCCATTGGAATTTTCGGCGTCTTCATACTAGTAAACGCAACTAGCCAAGTATTGAACGATCCTCAATTTGACGAACCCGTAGCTGGTGCATTGATGCTTTTCGCAGGACTCTTTAATGTATTCGTCGCCATACTTCATATCTTGCTAGCATTTACCGGGAGAGACGATTAAACATTCTTTTTTTCTAAAACTTTAATTTGCCTTTAGTTGGATATTTTTAAACCAAACAGGCTTCCCATGATATTGAAGTCCTATGCTTCCTGCCCGAGGCAGATCCTTTAACGCAATACGGAATTTGTTTCGCGACTCATCTGGATTCTTACGCGAAACCGTCCATTGATCGAGATTTGCATTTATCACCTGATCACCATTAAGAATCACTTTCACATATGAATCATTTACAACAAGCTTCATTTGATTCCATTCACCAGCCGGCTTAGCTCTATTGATACTAGGAGCCATGGCGTCATAAAGAGCACCGCAATCATGTTTTCCTATTTTAGTCTTACCATAGGAATCAAGTATTTGGATTTCAAACCCGCCTTGAACTGGATTTTTTGGGTCAGCGCGAAAAAAAACCCCACTGTTGCAGCCCTTTGAGACTTTAAAATCCAATTCTAATTCAAAATTACCATAATCACCTTTAGCCCAAATATAACCTCCTGGCTCATTGCTTGAAGCAATCATACCTTTTTCAACAATCCATCCACCCGGCTTTTGCTGAATCCAATTATCTAAATCCTTACCATTAAATAGTTGAATGGTTTTCGACTTTCCTCCAAGTAATAAAGGTGAAAAAATGAAAGAAATAGCTAATACAGCTATCAAGATTGTGATTTGTTTTTTCATAAATTAAATATGTGCTGAAATGAAAACGCTCGTAAAACAATAATGCGAAAAAACACATTCCCTCAGTTATTAGAAATGCTATTTAGCGCGCTGAAATCTCAAGCATACGCTCTATTGGCAACCTAGCACGCTCTATTAAATCTGGAGAAAGAATTAACTCTGGTGACCGATTAGCCATACAGTCATATAATTTTTCAAGAGTATTCATTTTCATAAAATGACACTCATTACATGCACATTTATCAGTTGGAGCGGGAATAAAGCGCTTCTCAGGGCATTCTTTTTGAAGCCGATGAAGCATGCCAACCTCTGTAGCAATAATTATCGCATCAGATTGAGCATTACGACAGTAATCCACCATTTTCTCAGTTGAACAAACCTCATCTGCTAAAATCCTTACTGCCTTTGTACATTCAGGATGAGCAACAAGAGGCGCCCCTGGATACTCTCGCCTTATTCGCGTGATGCTTTCGTGAGTCCACTCAACATGCACATAACAATTACCCTGCCAGTAAGTCATTTGGCGCCCTGTTTGCTCGGTAACCCATGAACCAAGGTTTTCGTCAGGAACAAACAATAAGTCCCGGCCAGACGGAGCAGCTTCTACAATTTTTTTAGCATTACCACTTGTACATATAACGTCACTAAGAGCCTTCACCTCGGCACTGCAATTAACATATGCAATAGTATAAAAATTGGGATTTGTCTCCTGCAATGCACGTAATTTATCAGGAGGACAACTCTCCTCTAGCGAACATCCCGCTTCAGCATCGGGCAACAGTACTGTTTTATTCGGGGACAATATTTTTGCAGTTTCAGCCATAAAATGAACACCGCAAAACACTATGACATCAGCGTCGGTACCTGCAGCTTGACGCGACAAACCTAAAGAATCACCCACATAGTCCGCTAAATCCTGAATCTCCGGAAGTTGGTAATTATGCACCAGTATAACCGCATTCAACTCCTCTTTGATTCTCAGAATCTCTCGAGACAATTTATCTAATCTATCCGGGGGTGTTCGGCTCTCAACACGAAACCCGGCAGCTGTAACGGGTTGTACATTAGTCGCATCAATCACGTAAAAAAACATACGCCTTGCGCATCGCTGGGTCAACCGGAGCTTGCCACACAAACCTAAACGTTTAAATTTTCCGAATAATAATGAAAAAAAAATGTTCACGTCGGCATTTCATACAACAAACAACATTCACAATTTTAGCCGCTGGAAGTGCGCGCACATACGCTGCCAATGAAAAACTAAATATTGGCATAATCGGAGTATACAATCGTGGCAAAGCCAATTTAAACGGAGTTAAAAGCGAGAATATCGTCGGACTCTGTGATGTGGATAGCAATTTCCTCTCTGCCGAATCCAGTTATTTTCCAAAAGCCAATAATTATGCCGATTTTCGTAAAATGATAGAACGTGAGAATCTGGACGCATTAGTAATAAGCACGCCGGACCATACCCATGCTGTCGCTACTGCAGCTGGCCTTCATAGTGGTCTACACACCTATTGTGAAAAACCTCTCACACGCACAATATCTGAGTGTAGAGCCATTACTGACTTGGCCAGAAGAAAAAATCTTATTACTCAAATGGGAACTCAAATTCATGCTGGAGAAAATTACAGAAGAGTTGTTGAGTTGCTCCGCACGAAAGCAATCGGTGAAGTTAAGGAAGTGCATGTATGGGTAGGAGGAAGCCTGGGGGGACAATCA
>JASLKL010000010.1 GCA_030747605.1 Verrucomicrobiota bacterium
TTTTAGGAGAGCCTTCAGCTCAGACATATCAAGAGCGCGACTGTAGAACCGCACCTCGTCGATTTCACCCTTGAACTGCTGAGAATCCTGAATACGACCAATGTGAAAATCAACTTTCGGATTATCCAACATCCGCGGCTGAATAGTCCCAGCAGCCACTTCGTAGCCATTAACGTACAACCGAGTTTTGTTTTCTTCACGACTTACGACTGCCGCAACATGCTGCCACTGATTTAAACGAATAACACCCGGACGCGATGCTACAGTTCCATTGGACTGATTATCTGAATTAGCAGTCTCTATGCGCAACACCCCCTTATCATTAGGCATGTCAAAGTACCAGCCATGCGTCCAACTGTATTTACCAAGACAGACAATACCCGCCTGCCGCAATTCTGCAGGCCTGATCCAAGCCGCCACTGTGAACTGCCCTTCCCCAATATCCATTAACTTATCACGAGGAACAATCACTGCATCGCCATCACCATCAAGAGATATGGCTTGGCCGCCTACTCCAATCGGCGAGTCAATGAATTTAGCATCACCTGCCAATCTACCAATAAGCTTCCGGCTATTAGTAGAACTTTCAATATTACCGTTCAAACCCCAATAGCCTATAAGTTGTTCGTTTAATCTGGAAAAATCTGCTGTTCTTATTTGAGTAATTGCCGGTTGAAGATAAACATCAGCCTGATAAATACCTGGTGTCTTTATATTAGTTGTTTGTTTCTCTCCCAAGTCTCTCAAAATTACCGAAGACTCTGATGGCTGAGCCGTTGGACTGCGATGCGGCAACAAAAAAACATCATCATATTTCGCAGCCTTTACCTTCACTCGAAAACGACCATGCTTAGGCAGCTCACGAAGGGAAATTTTAAAATTCGCACGCGGCCCATAAGTACTGTCTACCTGCCACACCTCCTCACTAGGAATGGACGAACGCAGCAGCAATCCTTCTGGTACTACATTATAGGCCTTGCCTTGAGGGTAACCACCTGTACCACGCATACATGCAAATACTGCATGATAAATACTGTCATAATCTCGCCAACCACGCACCGTGTCATTGCCTCTATATCCTTCATTGAATCGCCACTTGGTTCGCATTTTAAAAGAATTAAAAGCAAACGGTTTATGCGGCAAAATTTGCTGCACCACAAAATCATCATTGGATAGCAACACACTACCCGCACCAAGAATAAGGTTATCCGGGCAGGGATCTGGATTAATTCTGCGCCCAAAATCCATTCGAAAATTCTGTATTACGGGCTCATCATTCTCATTTACAATCGCCAGATCCAGAGCACGCTCCGCAATATCAAAGTAAGCCTCTACAAGTAATGGCGAAAGAATCATCGTCTGCCCATTATTTAAGAAACCGTCTTTAGAAGTCGCATCTGGAGGAAGAATCCCTGTTAAATCTTCTTCAAGACCCAATAAATCTCGCAGTGTGTTTCTGTACTGCGCAACCGTAAGTCGTCTCGCACCCCCATTCAAAGGCCTCACCCTTGTTCGGGCCATCTGTAATGCACTATCAACCCAATCCACCATTGAACGTCGCTCATCCTTGCTTGGCTGTCGCTCGTCCTCTGGCGGCATCTTCTTATCTAACAATTGCTTCCTGATTGTCTCCCAATGCCGCACTTCTTTATCCGGCAACGAGCCATCAAGATAATCAACACGAATGCCAGCCTTTGCTTTCTTGCTCCCATGACAATCGAAGCAGTACTTACTTAGTAAAGGTTTGATGTCCTCTCGAAACCTCTCTTCCACGACTAAAGGATCTTTTGCATTAAGCAAAAGGGTTGCCATTTGGAAGATAACAAACACCAAGGATGTCCGATATAAATACACTGACCCGCATATTCCACTAACCTCATCAAGTCGACAAGATTAGAAGACATCAATTCCCTCTAGAACGGGTTGCCATTTGACTAGGGTAAAGCTACAACTTAGCCGTGCGTCTAATTTTACTATGTCTGGGATATTGTGTTGTTTTACAGGCCTCTGAGCGCCCCAACATTCTCTGGATCACTGCAGAAGATATGAGCCCAACACTTGGCTGCTACGGCGATAATTTTGCTACCTCACCGAATATTGACAACCTTGCCAAAAAGAGTGTGCGATACATCAATGCTTTTGCAAACGCTCCCGTGTGTTCCCCTTCAAGATCTTGCCTAATTACAGGATGTTATCCGACTTCACTGTCAACTCAGCAGATGCGATCTGGATTTACAATCCCAAATCAAATGCGCGGGTTTCCAGCTTTGCTTCGTACACGTGGATATTATACGACCAACAATGTTAAAACCGATTATAATACCGGCAACTATGCAGAAATTATTCAGGCCTCTTGGAGCGAAAACAGCAACACAGCGCACTGGCGTAATCGGCCAAATAAAACGCAACCTTTTTTCAGTGTGTTTAATTTAATGACTTCACACCAAAGTCGCTCGATGGTTTGGCCATACGAACGTTTTAAGAACGAGATCCAAAGCCAGCTCATACCTGATGACGTACATGACCCAGCAAATGTGCCATTGCCTCCTTACTATCCTGACACTCCATTAATTCGTCGCGAAATAGCACGCTTTTACGATTGCGTAACAGCAATGGACATTCAGGTAGGTATTATCCTACGACAGCTTAAGAATGATGGCCTTAACGAAAATACGATCGTCTTTTTCTATAGCGATCACGGCAGCGGAATGCCTCGCCATAAAAGAGCTCTCTTGGACAGTGGAATGCATGTGCCTCTAATAATTCATTTCCCAAAAAAATGGCAACATCTAGCACCAACTCAATCAGGAGCCACTACTGATCGTCTTGTGAGCTTCGTGGACTTCGCCCCAACCATTCTAAACCTCATTGGAATTCCGATTCCTAACACAATGCAAGGCAAACCTTTCCTAGGTGAAAACTCTACATCTAAACGTCGTTATGTTTATGGCCATCGAGATCGCGTAGATGAAGTTCGTGACCTAGCTCGTTCAGTAAGAGACTCTAGATATCTATACATTCGAAATTATATGCCACACCTTGGCTATAACCAGCCAACAGCCTGGCCCGATAAAGGCGAAATCCGCCATGAGTTTTATCGTATAGCCAAGGAGAGAAAAATGACTCCCGAACAATGGCATTTTGCTGGACCTAATCGACCAGTAGAAGAACTCTATGATTGCCAAACCGATCCAAAAAACCTGAAAAATCTCGTAAAATCAAAAAAACACCAAAATATATTGTTTAGATTGAGGTCCGAACATGTTCGTCATATTACTGACACGGTCGATCTTGGTTTCCTGCCAGAGAGCGAAGCTTGGACTATGTTTAAAAAACGATCTGGATGGGAGCTTGGACAATCCAAGCATATTTCATTAACTGAAATTAGAAATGCTGCCGCACAAGTTGGCATCGCAAGCGAGCCTAAGCTTTTAAGGAGCCTGGAATCAGAAAATTCGGCTGTACGTTATTGGGGTGCAATCGGGTTAACAGCTCAAACTAAACTCTCAAAAAAAGCCAAGCGCATTCTAAAAACTAAGCTCAAAGATCCATCTTATGCCGCTCGTATTGAAATCGCTAATGCATTAGCTGTCCATAATGAATTAAATGACGCCATGCCCACTTTGACTGATGCAGTAAATCACAAAAACTTAATCGTCGTCACCCACGCTGCTAGAACTATTGAGTTACTAGGAAGAAAAGCTGCAATAGCTATACCTTCTATGAAAAAGGCATTAGAGCGATCTATCAATATTCGGCCACCTGAGACTCCGGCTACCGTGGTTCTTCCAGGCGATAAAGATCTAGCAATGTTCGTAGCCTTCTCCTGTCGTTCTTTTTTGTCGATGTTCGAAAATAATTAAATTATTTCAGGACATATGTCTTCAAGCATCTACAATATCCCAGTTACAGATATCAGAGGAAATGAAAAAACCTTATTTGAGCATTCAGGTAAAGTTCTCTTAATTGTAAATGTTGCCTCGAAGTGCGGATTCACATCTCAATATTCTGGATTACAGGAATTAAATGAAAAATTTTATTCAAAAGGACTAGTGATATGTGGCTTTCCTTCAAATGATTTTGCCAAACAAGAACCTGGATCAGATCAGGATATCCAACAGTTTTGTAGCGTGAAATTTGGAACAACTTTCCCCATGTTTTCAAAAGTAAAAGTTAAGGGAAAAGAAATACATCCACTATTTGAATATTTAACGAAGCACAATAAATATGGTGGGCGAATATTATGGAATTTCTCAAAATTTTTGATTAATAGGTTTGGGGAGGTTTCAGATAGATTTGCCCCATTTACAAAACCCACATCAAGAAGAATGTTGAAAGCTATAGAAAATTTGCTAGATCAATAAAAACATAATGTGTTTCCACATAAAATGATACAGATTGCAAATTGCACTGAAGACAACTGCCCGAAAGACTGGACTGATTTAGAGAAATCCGGAGAGTCGCACCTCGCACTATGTATCGTATGTTTTCGCAAAGTAACGCATGTCGAAACAATTGAGGATCTTAAAGCCAGAACAGAAATTGGAGAAAAAGCGGCTATTCATAATGAAAAGCTCAAGAATCAATGAAACTGAGCCTTAAATCAGCCGTTCAGTCCTTTTACTCCGACTTTCAATCCAAAAACGGAAGTAAGGAGGAAGATGGGCTAGATATTGCAAGGTGTTTTTCATTATTTTTTATTCATGCCGGATGTCTTGGAGTAATTTGGGTTGGATGGAGTTGGTTTGCCATTTCTTTGGCATTATTTTTGTATTTATCTAGAATGTTCGCAATTACAGCATTTCTCCATCGCTACTTCTCTCATCGAACATTTAAAACCTCAAGGTTTATGCAATTCATATTTGCCGCTTTTGCATCAACCGCCTTGCAACGAGGAGCACTTTGGTGGGCCTCACATCACAGAAAACATCATCGAGAATCTGACACCAAACATGATGTCCATTCTCCCCATACACACAGCTTTATTTGGTCGCATATCGGCTGGATTGCTAACAAAAAAAATTTTGCAACTGACTATGATCAAATTAGAGATTTCGCAAAGTACCCTGAACTAATCTTCCTCAACCGTCTAAACAAACTCATCCCAGCGATCATGGCTATTGGCCTTTACTTTTTAGGAGAATGGATTTCTTCACACTGGCCTTTTTTAGGAACGAATGGATGGCAGCTAGTTACCTGGGGGTTTTTTATTAGCACTACTGTGCTTTTACATGGAACCTCAACAATCAACTCATTGTCTCATATATATGGAAAACAACGCTTCAACACAGGCGATCATAGCCGAAACAACTTCTGGCTCTCTCTAATCACATTAGGCGAAGGGTGGCATAATAATCATCACTATTACATGCACTCCACTCGGCAAGGCTTTTACTGGTGGGAAATAGACCCCACTTATTACGGACTAAGATTACTAGCTATGTGCGGATTAATATACGATCTAAAACCCGTACCACAACGCGTTTTAGATGAAGGCCGCAAAAAAATCGGATAATGAAGCCTAAGCTGGCAATCATTGGTACAGGCATAGCAGGCATGGCATGCGGATATTTTCTTCATAAATTTTTTGATTTATTTTTATTCGAAAAAAACAAACATATAGGAGGCCACTCTCTTACAGCAGAAGCCTTTGAAGATAAAAAAAGTGTCCCTATTGATATGGGATTTATGGTTTTTAATAAAAAAACCTACCCAAACCTAACTCGTTTATTTAACGAGCTTCAAGTTCCATACAAAAAATCAAATATGTCCTTTAGTGTTCAGCACTTACCTCAAAACCTTGAGTATTGCGGCTCTAGCTTGAACCATCTTTTTGGCCAACGTAAAAATATTTTTAAATTAAGACATTGGAGAATGTTACTTCAAATCAATAGATTTAACACTGAGGCAATAAACTCATTAGATTCAGGAAAATATGATTCATTGACTTTACAAGAATATGTTAATGAAATGGGTTACGGTGAAGACTTTCTTAAACTTTATATCATTCCAATGAGCTCAGCTATATGGTCTTCCCCTCCGGAATTAATGCTAAATTTCCCAGTCACAACACTTCTAAGATTCTTTCATAATCACGGCTTTCTTGGAATGAAGACTCAACATCAATGGCTTACACCTGATGGCGGATCACGTGAATATGTGAAACGCCTGATCGAGCCTTTTAGCGATAGGTTTAATACTGACTATGCAGTAGAAAAAATTGTGCCTGAAGGCGATCAAGCAAGAGTTTATTTTTCCGATGGTAATAATCAAAAGTTTGACAAGATCATTCTAGCAAGCCATGCCGATCAGTCATTTGAACTCATAGACTCAAATAAATCTGATGGATTTGAGATTTTGAAAAAATTCAAATATCAAAAAAATACCGGTATACTGCATACAGACTCATCCCTTATGCCGCGAAACAAATTATGCTGGGCATCATGGAATTACCGAATGAAATTAGACTTAGACGGGAAACTGACACCAAGGACTATATACTGGATGAACAATCTTCAGGGCGTATCTAATAACTGCGATTACTTTGTAAATATTAATGGTGAAGAAGAAATCAATCCTGATTCGATCATCAAGAAAGTTGATTTTGAACATCCATTGTTTGACGCTGATGCTGTTAAAGCACAATCAAAACTAAAAAAATTAAACCAGAAATCTAAATCACAAACTATTTACTTATGCGGAAGCTACTTTAAATATGGATTCCATGAGGATGCGTTGAATTCTGCAATAGAATTATGTGAAACAATACTCGAAAAACCCCTTTGGAATTAAACTCAAGAATATATGAATGTCGGGTTATGCATAAAAGGCTTAATCCAATAAAGAACGGTTTTATCTACCGAATCTTTATGTTTTGCATTGATTTAGATGAACTCAAAACACTCTCAAAAAATAATTTTCTTTTTAGTTATAACCGTTTAAATCTCTTTTCTTTCTTCGATAAAGACCATTCAGAAAATAAAGAGGGAACCACCAAAGATAAAGTTCTTGAATATACAAGATCAAAAGGTGTTGACGTAAGCAATGATTGTCGCGTTTTACTTATTACAATGCCACGTATCGCAGGGTATATTTTCAATCCTGTTTCGTTCTATTTTATTTTTGATGAGAATTCTCAAGCAGTTTGTGCGATAGCAGAAGTAAGCAACACATACAGGGAAATGAAACCATACTTAATCGAGAAAATTGTTAATAATCGATTCAAATTGAGAACTCCAAAACATTTTTATGTCTCTCCATTCTCAAGCCTTAATTTAGATTTTGATTTTGATTTCGCCCTTCCGGACAATCTACTAGACATAAAAATAAATGAATTTGAAGGCGAATCAAAAATCCTTATTAGCTCAGTACTCGGCGAATCAAAGCATTTCACTTCCTGGCGTTTAATTTGGCTAACAATAAAATATCCGCTGCTAACCCTGAAAGTAATATTCCTTATCCATTGGCACGCTCTAAAACTAAAATTAAAGGGATTGAAGCACTATCCAAAGAACGACAATCCTCAGCTACAAAAAGATTTAATGAGATAAATTCAACTTTTTTAATATAATGAATAAAATTAAAACCAACGCCAACGAGAATTCGTTTTGGAGCAAACAAAGCAAAAAAATAATTCTTCGTTATTTTAGTAAAATGAAAAAAGGACGTATGGAAATAGAACTCCCATGCGGACAAAGAATTAGGTGTGGCGATGATGAAAATTACAAGCCAGCAACAATGAGAGTTCGCTCAAGTAATTTTTTTATAAAATGTGTTTTATATGGAGACATTGGACTTGGTGAGGCCTACGTTGAGGGAGACTGGGAAACTGATGATATTTCAGCAGTAATTTCATGGTTCATTTTAAACGTAAAAAAATCACCTTCCAAATCAGTTAAAACAGCTCGATCATTTTTGATCAATAGCCTTGGAGTCATAAATCAAATACGACACAAATTCCGAGCCAACACACTCGATAACAGCAAAAAGAACATTCATGAACACTACGATCTAGGAAACGATTTCTATAAATTATTTCTTGATGAAAGCATGACATATTCTTGTGCTTTTTTTGAAGGCAATAATAACGATCTAAATAAAGCGCAAATAGCTAAGTATGATCGACTTTGTAAAAAACTAAAAATTAAGGAATCTGATAACGTTCTTGAAATCGGATGTGGCTGGGGTGGTTTTGCAGAACATGCTGCAAGTCGGTATGGCTGCAATGTTACAGGCATAACCATTTCTGAAGAACAGTTGAATTATGCAAAAGAACGAATAAAAAAATTGGGCTTATCAAGCAAAGTTACATTTCTTTTCGAAGACTACCGCAAAGTAGAAGGCAAATTTGATAAAATTGTTTCAATCGAAATGATGGAAGCAGTTGGGGATGCATACCTAGAAGAATATTTCCGTCAATGCCATCAGCTCCTTAAACCTGAAGGACTACTTGGCCTGCAAATAATAACGTGTCCAGATTCGCGATATGAGGAACTTCGAAAAGGCAACGACTGGACTCAAAAACATATTTTTCCAGGATCTTTACTGCTGGCACAACATCGAGTTGCACAGGCAATGAATAGAGTTGGCACATTGTTCCTGCATTCATGGGAGGAGTTTAGTGATAATTACTCACGCACACTGATGGCTTGGCACGAAAGATTTAATGAATCTCTCCCTGAAGTATGCGCATTGGGTTTTGATGAAAATTTTATTCGTAAATGGAATTATTATCTTTGCTACTGTTCTGCAGGTTTCTCCATGAGAAATGTCGGCGTAGCTCAAGCTATTTACACTCGCCCAAACAATTTAACACTCAAATAGACAGTGACTCGCAACCTACTACTAGTTTTCTTTAGCCTCATGCTAGCATCAATGCTTCTCATTTGTTTTTATGCTGGATCTCAACAAAATATGTTTGAGTACTTCAATGAACACGGAAGCAATCCATGGTTCTTAGCAACAATATTGGACTGCTACTGGGGGTTTCTAATTTTTTACGGATGGTTAATCTATCAAGAAAAATCCTGGTTGATCCGAATCCCTTCATTTCTTGCAATATGCTCAATGGGAAACATTGCAGTAGCAATATATGGATTAGTGCGGACTATTCGCCTACCAGTAAATGCCTCGTTTGAAGATTTCCTGTTAAAACGAAATAATATTAAGCAGTAATAATGAATCCAATTAATCAATTTTTACTAGCTTGGGTAGGTATTTTTCTTTTAATAAATATCACATTTATTATCGCTAAAACTATACGTAACGCAGGAATAATTGATGTAATGTGGGGTTTCAGTTTTGGATTTCTTGCTGCTTACTTCTCTCTAACCGGAGAAGGCAATGAACATAGACGTATCTTGTTGGCAACTGTGGCATGTCTTTGGGCTTTCCGGCTGGGAATATATCTTTTGATTCGTTGCTGGAAACTTCACCCAAAAGAAGACAATCGCTATGCCGATTTAAGGCAAAAATGGGGCGCAAGCAATAACACAAAAATGTTTGTTTTTTTTCATCTTCAAGGATTAGCAATAATAATCTTTGCCTTAATTTTTGCGGTTCCCACATGGAATCAAGATCCAATAATTAGCTTAGTTGAATATCTTGGCCTATTCGTAGCAACAATAGCTATACTAGGCGAGGCTTTGGCAGACTTTCAACTTTCCCGATTTAAAAATAATAGGAAACTGAACGAAGTATGTAGGACTGGATTATGGAATTATTCAAGACACCCAAATTATTTCTTTCAATGGATAGCTTGGGTCGGCTATTTCATTTTCGCATTTAATTCAGGTGGATGGTGGACGATTTACTGTCCAATTCTAATGTTATTTCTACTATTGCGAGTTACAGGAGTTAACAATAATGAAAAACAAAATCTTATCTCAAAGGGAGATGCTTATAAAAAATATCAGGAAACAACATCTAGCTTTATACCATTACCACCAAAAAAATATTTATCATGATTGACTGGTTACTAGAAAAAAACTTAATACCCGATTTTCTAATCCGCCAACGCATAAGAAAATTAAATAAACTTAGAATCAAATCCGAAGCTCTAAATCATGAAACAGGGGCTAAAGAACGTTTGATTGAAGAACTAAAAACACTGCCTGTTGCCATCGAAACCCAAGCAGCAAATGATCAGCATTACGAGGTCCCTCCAGGCTTCTTTGAGATGTGCCTTGGCAAACATTTAAAATATAGCTGCTGCTACTGGCCAGAAGGCTCAAAGTCTCTCGATGAAGCCGAAGCCCATATGCTAAAACTAACATGCGAAAGAGCTGAAATTGAAGATGGTCAAGATATACTAGAACTTGGTTGCGGTTGGGGTGCCATTAGTCTTTGGATGGCTGAGAATTATCCAAACTCTAAAATAATCTCCATATCTAATTCCCAAGATCAAAGAAAATTCATCATGAATCTTGCGAACGACAGGGGTCTAAATAATTTAGAAGTAAGAACATGCGACATGAATTCTTTCGAAATAAATCAAACTTTTGACAGAGTTGTATCAGTCGAAATGTTTGAACATATGAAAAATTATGAAGAATTACTTAGCCGAATAAAAAAATGGTTGAAGCCTGAAGGCAGATTATTTGTACATATCTTCTCACATAAGGAATTTGCCTATCATTTTGAAACTGAAGGCGCATCTAATTGGATGGGAAGGCACTTTTTCACAGGAGGAATCATGCCCAGTCATGATCTTTTAAGTCATTTCAATCGAGATTTAATCATCGATAATCAATGGACAGTTAGCGGAGTTCATTACCATAAGACTGCTGAAGCTTGGCTACAAAATATGGAGAAAAAAGAAATCTATATTCGATCTATTTTCTCTGAAACTTATGGCAAAGAAAACACTACTAAATGGTGGTCTTATTGGAGAATTTTCTTCATGGCATGCTCAGAGTTATGGAAGACAAGAAACGGTGATGAGTGGATCGTAAGTCACTACTTAATGAAAAGAAAATAAGAGTGAAATTAAATCGATTAACTAGAATAATTCTTTGGTTGTTTATAATTTCTTCTGTTATTACTTGGACTGCTTGCAATCATTTGGAATGGAGGGGGAGCGCCATACCAAAGTTGGTCTGGACTAAGTCAGGTTCTCAATCCTACAAAGTTAATCAACAACGGAAAACTCAAACACCTGTTTCTGATAAAGTTGATAACAATAAGAGATTCAAAGATCCCTATTGGACTTCATATCGTGGCCCAAATAGCGAAGGAATATATAAAGAACAATCTATCTCAACTAATTGGCCAAAAGAAGGCCCTAACGTCGTATGGCGGAAACTCATAGGAGACGGCCATTCATCTTTTTCTATTGCTAAAGGACTCGCATTTACAATTGAACAGCAAGATGAAAATGAAGTAATAGCTGCTTTTTCAGTAAAAACTGGCGAAATTAAATGGAAATATGAATATCCCGCAAAATTCGAAGAATATTTTGGAGGCATAGGCCCCAGATCGACTCCGACCTGGAATAATAATCGCCTGTATGTACTAGGAGCCAAAGGCCATTTAAACTGTTTAGACGCAAATTCTGGCAAAGTCCTTTGGCAAAAAAACATAGTCGAAGAGAATAAATCTGAAGTCCCCTATTGGGGGGTATCCACTTCCCCTTTCATATATAAAGAGTCCGTGATTCTAAGCCCTGGAGGACAAAATGATAATGCCATTGTTGCCCTAAATGCAGAGAGCGGTAAAGTGATCTGGAAAAAACATAACGGCAATCAAGTTTATAGCACGCCAACTCTGTTCAACATTCTCAATGAAGAACAACTTATAGTTGCGCTTGAAGGGAAAATTCTTTCAATCAATCCTAAGAATGGAGAATTGCACTGGTCTCACAAATGGAAAATATTCGTTAATAATCATAACATCTCGCAGCCCGCACAATTAAATGATGACACTTTACTAGTTACTGCAGGTTACGGAACTGGCGCGGAAGCGTTTCAAATTATTAGAGACGGGAGCAAGATGAGAACTAAGACTCTTTGGAAAAGTAAATTATTGAAAACCAAATTTTCAAGTGCTGTATATTGGGATGGTTTCATTTACGGACTCAACGAAAATCGACTTGTATGTCTAAACGCCAAGGATGGAAAACTAAAGTGGCGCGGCAAAAAGTATGGCTATGGAAAAATTGTTGCTGCTTCAGGCCATCTTATAATTCTTGGTGATTCTGGCGATTTGGCTTTGGTCGAAATGAATCCAAATACTTTTTCAGAAAAAATTGAATTCAAAGCTTTAGAAGGCGGCCGTACATGGAATTACCCTGCTCTTGCAAACGGGTTACTATTTATTCGAAATAGCCATGAAATGGCATGCTTCGACTTACGCATAAAGTCAGATTAAACACATGTTGATATAATTTTGAATTCATTCATCAATCCAGATAGAGTGAGAAGACCTAGAAATAAGTTATTTTAATAAACAACTCTAATATCAAATAACCGTTCATTGATCTATCCTGAATGTAACCAAGCTATTAAATCTAACGTATTAATCTAAAATGAATTTCGGAAAAAAACTAAAATTTAAACCTCTTGTAATTCTTATATTAGCATTACTCTCGATTGTCGTTGAAACAATTTCAGAAGACAGCATCTCTAAAATTGATCCTATGGACCATTTACGTGGAAGGCGACTTTCTGAAAGCGCTACCCAATTGGTCAGAATGTGTAATGAAATGGCTGAAATGGGACTAAGCTATGAGGCTGCCAGACTACTTAAATCAACATCAGTTTATTCCCATAACAAAGAAACATCCGAAGAAGCAAAGCGTATCCTGATATCCTGGAGAATTAATGAAATGGAGATCAACGATGCTAACGCTGATTCAATTCGTAAAACAATTCGCAAAACACTAAATAGAAACCGCTCAGCACTACTTGATCATAAACGCGTACAAACTTTGCTTTCTGTTGGAAGAACGGACCAAGCAGCTAAAATTATTGCAAATGCTAAACAGGTAGAATTGTACGGAGAATCCAAAGAGGCACAACGCCGCATATTAAACGAACTAAGCCTTAATCAAGAAGCACTAGATAAAGCTAACGATCAAAAGTCACTCAAATCCCTAATGACAAGAAGCATGGAGATCTCCAAATTGAATGACATCTCAGAATTTCTTCGCACAGCTCATCCGGAAAGCGGCAATGCCATGCGCACGCTCATCCGGAAAGTTTATCCCGAAACTGCCCAAATGGACAGCCAACGAAACAGGGAAAGAGATCGTTATCGTAGTGCTTTTTCTCGCCGCCTTCCAGAAAATGCTCGCCCACCAGCAATGCGTGTACAAGATGATGGTGAACGAGGACAAGGACGCGCAGGTAGCTTCTCATTCTTCAACAACCGCTCTAGACAACAAACCAATAATCAAACAGCAGAACCTTTAACGATTAAAAACATAGTCGAGATTGCAACCGACTTAACTAATTATGATAATGGCATGAGTGTTTTATTCTTAAATTTAGCTAAACAATCCATGACTGATGAAGTCAATCGAAATAAAATTAGTGAAACCATTCAATCCTTAACCAAAAGCAAAACAATTAATTCATCAGGGCTCCCCAGCCCATCCGGGACATTCCTCAAGCCACTTCAGAAACAAGATAAAGCTTCTCAACTATTTGATAGTGATGAGATATTTGAATACAAAATAACCTTACCAGAGGAAAGCATTGAAAGCCTTAAAAAAGAACCAAAGATTTTTGCCAAAGCAACATTCGAACATAAAAACATAAAGCTCGAAAATGTTGGTGTTCGCCTCAAAGGGTTCCTTGGAAGCTTTCGGCCTTTTGATGGTCAAAATAAAAATGGTTTCACCGTCAAATTCAATGCTTTCAAAAATGGACAACGCTTCAAAGGATTGAATAAAATACAGCTAAACAATGCAGCTCAAGACTCGACTTATGTTCGCGAAAGACTGGGATATTCACTTTTCCGTGAAGCCGGATTACCTGCACCACGAGTTGGCCATGCAACTGTATTAATTAACGGGACACCATTCGGACTGTATGTACAAGTGGAGGCCTCAACCGAAGACTTCCTTAGTCGATGGTTTGAAGATACAAGCGGAGATCTTTACGAAGGGCCAACTGATATAACCAACTGGAAAAACCTCGATCTAGATAGCGACCCTAAAACAGCCGAACGCGGCCTTCTAATAGGATTCGCCGATGCAGCCGCTAAAGCGAAAGAGATAAACAACTTAACGCCTCTTAAAGACTGGATAGACCTCGGTCACTTCGCTCGTTTCATGGCAATGGAAATTCTTTGTGATCATTGGGACGGATATCTCTCCCCTAATAATTACCGTCTGTACCGAAACCCTAGCGACCGCAAGTTCTACTTTATACCTCACGGAGCAGATCAACTTTTCCGAAACAGTAGCAACAACCTATTTGGATCCAGCCGTGGACGCAGTGTAGTTGTAGAAGCATTTCGATCAACTGATGAAGGAGAGTTAATGATAGAGGAAGCCTTACATTATTTACTTACCACAGTTTGGGACCCCGAAAAACTGGCAACCCAGGTTATGCAGGACTATAAAAGACTTAGACCTTACATTATAGCTGATGCCAAACGTTCTTTCGACTTATTCGAAGTAGAAGAGCGACTGCAAAATACCATCGAATATTTCGCCAAAGCAGATCGCTTAAAGAGATGGCAATTAATGGCCCTAGATGACCGAGAGCTTCAAGACCGTCTTTCCCGCTTTAATAGTCGGTCTAGGTGGGGTAGATGAGCTTTATAATACAATCAAGGCCAACAAAACTATAACAACAGTCAAAAGTGTCATAGCGATAACTCGATCCTTTGTTGGATAATTTAGATTCAATTCCGATGTCCAAGAAGGCGGGTTGTTCTTTACCACAATTGGAATATCAGAAGCTAACGGCAATTCTCTAAAATTAGGATCATCAAAAGCCTCCTCATCGGAATCTTCTTCAGGCAACTCAAAAGAAATCGGCTCTGAATCCTTATGAGCCAACTCACCAATATTCATAGTAAGTACTTCTTCATCTTTACCTACTGAAACTCCTAGACCTGCTGTCTTACTTATAATTGATTCAGTCTCCAATGAGCCTGCTTGAACAGCATTAAACCCTACTGACTCAGGATCATCACTATCTTCTGATGAAGCTGAAATATTATCCTGCTCCGTACGCTTGGTAAGCTCGATTTCACCAAACCGCTCACCCTGAATACATAGTAATATCTTAAGTTTAACTAATTCAAGCAACGCTAAAAAAGTAGCTACTAGTTCCTGACGGCTTTCAGCATCTTCAAATAATTCCGAGAAAAGTATGCTCTCATTATCCTCAATCAGTTCACGAATCTTTACAATTTTTTGTGAAACCGTCCACTTGTCAGCAAAAATCTCTCTAGTATTCTCAGCTCGTCTTTTTTCTGTCTCCTCGAACCGAGTAAGAATGTCGTTTATCGCTCCAACTAAATCGAAAATGGAAGCAGGCGCTCCCTTTTGAGGTGGCAATGGCGGAACTTTCGGTTTTGCACCCTGCCGCAGAAAACTCTGCTCCTGCTCCCATTCCATCCGCTTAAAATCATCACCTGCATCCTTGAATTTCCGATACTCTACCAATTGACGAATCAAATCCCACCGAGGATCTTCATCATCATCTTCTTCTTCAACTACAACCTGTTGGTCGACAGGTAAAAGCTCCTTACTCTTAATGTACATGAGAGTGGAAGCCATAACTATAAACTCACCAGCTACATGCAAATCAAAACGCTTCATCAAGTCCACGTATTCGCAAAACTGATCAGCAATTCGAACCATGTCGACTTCATAAATATCGACCTCTTCCTTGCGCACCAAGTGCAGTAGCAAATCCAGAGGGCCTTCGAACACTTCAAATTGGAAACGCAATTCCGTCATCTTCCAACCGGCAATTTCTTGAGTATTGGTACAATCTGATTAACCACACGAAGATTCCAATCTGCAAATTTATTCGCTGTCATTAAAACTCCGTATGTATCAAATCTATAAGCATTTCCTACTCCATAATAACTATCCGGCGCTACATTAAACGTCCAAACAAACCCATCCTTTAACTTACGATTAACGCCATGTTCTAATTTGCAATCTGCATGCAACACAGCAGCTGAAACATCCGCCTTAGCTAGGCTATCTCTTTCATGCCAATGCCTAAAAACGCCCTTGCCAGCTACTAACCGGCGCATCATCGGATTAACTGCAGAGGAATGTTGGTGCGCTCGGAATACACCCCGCACTTTGGCTTTAGTTCCAGCCGAAGCATCTAGTACGATTCTTGTGCCACTCTTGCCATACACAAAACCTCGACCACTCATATAGCTAAGACCAGATTCTTCAGCAAAAACGGTAAAATCGTTCCACATAAACCCATTGATAACTGGCTGCATTGGTGCTAATGGAACATAATCACGAACATTTGCCTTAATATAAGATTTCATTGCAGGATCCGCGACATCCATCAATTCAGGATGCTTGGCCAAAAACTCACCGCCTTTCATTTCATTAAGCAACTGGAACGCAATCGACGGCTCAGCATCAAGTAAACGACCCGGAAAATAACCTGGCTCCATCCCTCCATGATTACATTGAATAAAATCCTCACCACTCCCAACATAAATGACCACCGGAAAAAAGTCATAAAGCCTAGCAATTAATCCAGGATTGAATTGACGCGCATATTTCTTCTGACATTCAGCAAGAAACCCGTATGAGGCAATCATCTGAATATCCTCATGGTTTCCACGTGCCATAAATACCTTTTCTGGGTTTGCCAACTTCAGTCGAAGCATTGTGTAAAGCACTTCAACCCCAAAGTTGCCTCGGTCGGTATAGTCACCCAAAAAAACCATATAAGCATTAGGCTTAACCAAACGAAATCCATCCAAAACGCCTGATTTATTGAGTGAATCAAGCATCGTAATAAACGAATGAATATCTCCGTGAAAATCACCATGAAAAACAATTTCACTTCCAGCCGGGACCGTTAGCTTCTGGGCAAACGGTTGAAACGGAATTGGAGGTCTTAAAAAATACGCCCGCTGAGCATTAAAGAATTCGTTATCATTTGGCGTCTCCCCAACCCAGTTATTATCGACGTTCATAGTCCCAGTTTTGAACAAATCGAAAGCTGCATTTAATGCCTCAGCTACAGGCTTAAATTCAGGCAACGCCGTAGGTAACTTAGGCCCTACTGTTTGACCAAGTAGCAACCGATTAGACGGAAGCTTATCACATGCCGTTTTCCACGAAACAAATGTGGGGTATTCCTTCGATCTATATTCGCACCACCCGTGACAAGCCAAGCCTAGCAACAATGCTAAACATAATAATCGGCCTATCAATTCGGACGGTTGATGTTTCCTTGGTAACATCTTCCAGTAGGTTTCAGGTAGAATGCTCCCTTCAAGCCACTCACACAAGGCAAAAGGAAAAGCATTGCGAAGGCCTGCAGCCCTGTTAGCTTTGCCAACCCAAAATCCGCAATGTTCTCAATGGTCTCTTATTCCTCTCAAGTTAAACGCGTCATCTGGAGTATCATTGCAGTCTTAGGACTATTCAATGAAGTCGCACAAGCTGGTGATTGGCCGAAATGGCGAGGACCAAGTGCCGATGCATACGTCGCTAAAGGCGATCTTCTTCCAAATATGCTTGGGAACACACCAAAAGTCTTATGGAAAATCAACGTTGGTTCAGGGCATTCCGCTGTAGTAATTCAAGGCGACTTGCTTGCTATATCTGAAGAAAAGGACGGATTTGAAGTACTTCGCATACTTGAAAAACACACCGGCAAAGAGCTCTGGAAAACGGCTTATGGGCAAACGTATCCTAATGATGGATTTGGTGCTGGCCCACGCTGCACTCCACTATTTAACGAAGAACTAATTTACGTTCAAACTTGCAGAGGTAAACTAAGCTGTCTACGAGTCAAGGACGGCTCTACAGTCTGGAGCACCGACTATCAAAAGAATTTCAATGTTAAGTGGATTGTCAATAAAGCACAAAACATAGGAGCAGCCTCCCGACGAGGATACAGCGGGACTCCACTAGTAGATGGCAACCATTTAATTTGTCAGGTAGGAAGCAAAGACAATGCCGGGGTAGTTTGTTTCAACAAACACAACGGTAAAGTGATTTGGAAATCACAAAATGACCTAGCAAGCTATGCAAGCCCTTTAATTGCTGAAATCTCAGGTAAAAAACAGTTTATCACTCTAACGACTGAACGATTAATAGGTATAGATACCACCAACGGGAATATGCTTTGGAACGAACCAGTACCAACTCGTGCGTTTCGCAATGTGCTCACTCCGGTTTCCACTGGAAATAACATTATTGTCGCCTCTCACTCGGAAGGAATGATTTGTGTAAGCGGCAGAGGAAAAAGCGGCAAAGCAATTCTGAAATGGAAAAATCCAAAACTCAAAATTAACCTTTCCACGCCGGTGATAATCGGGAAACACCTTTACGGTTTCGCTGAGAAAGATCGCTTCATTTGCGTCGATACCAGAACTGGAAAACTAAACTGGGAAGAAAGAGGTTTTGGCAGTTTCTATGCATCAGCATTAACCGATGGAAAAAAGATACTCGTCCTTGGCCAATTAGGAGAGCTAGTGTTAATCAGGCCTGATCCAAACAAATACGAAGAAATCGACCGGATGCAAGTTTGCGGGAAATCTTGGAGTTTTCCGGGTTATTCAAGTGGCCGACTATTCGTCCGCGACCAAAAAACACTCCAATGTGTTCAACTACTTAAATAGTTCGTTTGAACTTACCCTGACTTACCAACAATTTGCACAAGTGCCTGCTGCAGCACAAGTGCGTTTTCGGTACTAGAAGACACCAATTGACGGTTACAATTAAGCAAGATATCCATGGCTCTAGTAAGCTCAATCTCGGAATATCTCCTAGCATGACCAAGCGCATTAAAAAGCATATAGGGGTGCATTAATTTAGGATTAAATTTTCGATCATCCGGTAAATGATCATCTCCTATTGCCTCTAACTGCGACTTGAATTGAGGATAGCCACTACTAGGGCTAATCCATTTCATACGAATCATTTCTCGCAAAAAAATCATCGTTCTTACTTTTGAAATTAAACCGTACAACAATGCGATTGGGTTTTTTTTACTATCAAGTTTCACCTCCCACAATTCTTCGTCAAGCACACGAAGCAGCTTTGGCAGATTTCTTTCACCTAAAGCATCACCTAAAGCAAATGCTTTAGACTGCTTTGTTCGAGTTGAAATCTCATGAACATCCTGCCTTGTAACCTCATTACGTTCACCGATATATGAAGCCAACTTGTCCGACTCAGTATATAACTGTTGAAGATTTGCCCCCGAGAATAAAATGAGTTCATCTGCAACATGTGGAGAAATTTCCTTGCCCAACTCAGCCAACCGTTGCCTAACCAGCATGGCAGCTCTGCCACCGCGCTCCTTATCGCTGAAAGATTTATCTTCTACCGCTGCAATCTTTTTAAGCGTTTTAAAAAAGCTTTTCCGTTTGTCTACCTTAGTAGCGCTAATCATCAATTGAACACCCTGCCAATCAAATTCCTCCCAAGATTTAGCCAACTCAGCCAATCGGTCCTTCACTGTTACACTTGATGCTGTCCGGTCATCTCCGAAAAAGTTCACCCCTCTTAACCATACAACTTTATTTCCACCGAAGAAAGGAAGCGTCTGTAATGCCTCATTGACCTTGGATAAGACTTCAAGTGCTTCTTCAGAATTTCGCACTGCACCATCTATAATCTCATGATCCATTCCATCAACAAGAGAGCACCAAGATTCATAAATTTGCTTCGCTCGATCGCGCACAAGGAAATCTTCGTCCCCAAATACTAGACAAACCGGTTCAGATGGGGGTTTTATTTCAGGAGACATTAATTAAATAATATTTCAATTTAAGCAACGTCATGATCCCCTGAATCCTGAATCCTGGACAAAACTTCACTCATATCTTCTACATCCTCAAAAAGATTCGCTGCCACATATATTGGTGACTTATGCTGTGCCGCCATCGCAAGACAATCACTTGGACGAGCATCAATCTCTACTATTTTTCGGCCCAATTCATTGTCCTGTTCTAGTATCAGGCGAGCGTAATAAGTAGAATTTTTTAATTCTGTGATTACTACACGAAGCAAACTAATCCCAAATCCACCAAAAACATGACCAAACAAATCATGCGTCAATGGCCTCTCTTTAGGAGTTTCATTTAGAAACATTCCTATTACTGCTCCCATATTATGCTCTACCTGAATAACGAACACTTTCTCCCCATTCCCAATGAATACAGCACTACCACTGTTAGCAGGAAGAATCCCCCTTATCTCAACAGCTACCACATCATTACTCATTGGAACAATCCTAACACTATTTTTTAGGCAGATAAATCACAAAGCTAATCAATTACCCAACTGTTAACCGTCTTACTACTTCACCAGCCATGGCAAACCCAAAAGCACCTGTCACAAATGTGGCAGATCCAAAACCCCACTCGCAGTTCAATTTCATTGCACTTCCTTGATGATTCATCTCCGACCGACTACTGCAAACACTCCCATCTTTTTTGGGATAGACCGCCGACTCTGGTGAAAACACACATTGCACACCCATTTTTTTCGGTGACCGAGGGAAACCATGTTCTTTACGCAAATTCGACCGCACCTTAGAGAGCAACGGATCCTGAGTCGCTTTAGCTAAATCCGTTACTTGCACTTTCGTTCCATCCAATCGCCCTCCCGCTGCGCCGCTGGTAATGATCGGAATGTTCCGGCGATAGCATTCTGATATCAACAGAACTTTATTCTGAACGTTATCAATAGCATCAATAACAAAATCAAACCCATCTTTAAGGATTTTTTTATAGGTTTTTTTATTGAAAAACTCAATCCTCGCATAAACATTACAGGTCGGGGAAATATTATTCACGCGAGTTTTTAATTCCTCTACTTTAAACTTACCGAAACCCCCGTCGAGTGCTGGTAATTGACGATTTACATTAGTAACACAAACTTCATCGAGGTCCACTAAAGTCAATTCCCCAATACCTGAACGAGCCAACGCCTCAACTACCCAAGACCCAACACCCCCCACTCCAACCACACAGACCCGTGCTTTATTAAGCGCCAACAATCCCACTTGACCATAAAGCCTGGCAACCCCTCCAAAACGTTCGTTTTCTCCTAACGGAACCACAAAGTGAAATAATCTTCTTCAACCCGCTGAAACCTCTTCCATTGAAAGGAAATCCCTAAAGAGTCCGGATTGTGTTGCCACAAAAAAAAACAGGGAAAGGCTGCATACGGAATTAGCCCAACCCTGCTACCCTTCCACTCGGAAAGGCAAAGGAAAAAGCTTACCCTCGATCAATATCGAGTCAACCTTGATTTTAGATAATATTCAAATCGGTACTCGCGTTAGTCTCAATACTCCGTCAAAATAACTCTTAACGTGAGAGGTTATTTACAAAAGTTCATTATTCTAACCTCAGTTCTATTGGCTATTCCTAGCACTCATGCGCAAGAAGAAACAAATGACATTTGGGAAGCAGCCGCAACAGGTGATATTGACCGATTAGACGAACTTTTAGGAAAAGATCCTAAGGTAGTTTATGCCACTGATACATCTGGAAGCACCCCTCTTCATCACGCAGCTTGGACTGGACAAATTGAAACTATAAAATGGTTAATCAGTAATAACGCGAATATCGATTCCCAAAATAATCTGCAATGGACACCTCTTCATTGGGCAACCCGAAACAGCCAAACTCAATCAGTAAAATTACTACTTGATCACAATGCGAAAGTGGATACTCCAGGAAATCTAAACCAAACTTCTTTACATCTTGCTGCAAAACACAATTTAGAGAAAATCGTAACTATTTTACTAACCGCTAAAGCCAACCCGAATAAGCCAGATATATTTGGACAAACACCGATTCATTTTGCCGCTCTAGAAAACTACACTCCAATTCTAATAAACCTTCTTGAGAATGGAGGCAAAATAGAAGCTGAGACGATCTGGGGTGCTACTCCGTTGAGCGCAGCTGCCGCTCGAGGTAGAACAACAGCAGTTGCAGCATTACTAATTCGCAATGCAAATGTGAACCATAGGACAAATTTGGGCTGGACACCTCTTTTTGCCTCTGTAGTTGGAAAGTATGATTCAACAACAACACTTCTGCGTGAAAACGGTGCAGATATCAATGTTGTCACCAAACCAGGCAACACCTTGTTACACGCAGCTGCTTCGAGTGGAATGAATGATATCATTACGGAATTACTAGATATGAATTTCGTAATTAATACCGAAGATACAGGAGGCAGAACGCCCCTTGATTATGCAAAGGATAATCTTTGGAATAAAACAATATTACTACTGAAATCAAAAGGTGGTAAGACTGGCTCAAAATCAACCTTACATCACGCAGCATTTTCAGGCGAAATCAGAATGTTAGAAAACCTGATTACTGAGGGGGCTGATGTTTCACAAAGAGATGACTGGTATTTACCTCCACGTAATTGGACACCTCTTCATTATGCTGCCGCTGGAGGTAACTCAGATGTAATTAATCGACTCATTCATTTAGGCGCTGATATCAGAACGCTCGACTACTTAGGTCGCACTCCAATGATGATCGCAATTGCCAACGGTCAAACTAAAGCGGCAAATCTTATCAAGAGATGGGAGTCTTTGCCAAAAATCACTAAAATTCTGCATAATGGCCAGATTCGTTTTGAAGTAGTGGGGAACGCCGATACGGAGTGGGGTATTGAGGCATCTATCGACCTGAAAAAATGGACAAGAATCGGCACGGTTAAACTAGATAATGGCACAGGGAATTTCTATGACTTACGTAAAATCCTACTGCCAAAATGCTTCTATCGCGCCAAAAAAATAGACTAAAAAGGAAGCCGAAAACTTTTTTATGCTTGAAGCTTGCTAACAGTTGTTAATCTGGAGACTTAGTATCAGATCGGCGAACAACATAAGTAAATGTAATTCCCGATAATATAAGCAAAGCCGTTTCGGCCCCTAAAGTAATCCATGCTGATGCTAAATTTTCGAACTCAGGCAATAACACAAAATATAGAGCCGCAGAAACAAAACAACACGGTAAGCAGCATAGTACCGGCAATTTATCCCGATGTTGAGCCCAAAGTCCCCAAGTAAACATTGCTGTGCCTACGGCAAAAAACTTACCTAGCACTAACCACGGAAGTAGCCCAGAAGCGCTTGCAAAATCAGGCCCGAAAAGTAATGGGTAAAACCAATCCACCACTAACCTCAAAACTAAAAACACCGAAAAACCAACAAAAATCGCGATACCAGCAATCACAAGAACACGCCGTCGAAACATAATAATATTGTCCTTGTGCCATACCATAAGTCGGGGTGCCATCAAAATCCCGAAGTAATGAAGGAACATTTGCAAAGCCAATACGAGATACTGAGCTGAACCGAATAAACCACTAGACTCTTTACCTAGGATAAAATAAGTCATGATCTGCGCCATATTCGCCAAAAGATAATAACCAAGATTAAAAAGCCAAATAAGCCATGCCTCTAGAAACATTTTTTTTGCATTAGACAAACGTAAAGCACTAAAACATCGGAACCCAAATTCATTTGATATTTTCCACCATACCACAGTTACCACAATAGCATTAGCTACCAACAACACATAAAGATCACTTCCAACCGATTGACCTTCATGAAAAAATAAAACAAACCAAACACCAGAAATCATCGATGAGGCTAATTGAAATCGGGATGCTCTTGGCATTTGCTCCGTGGCTTGGAACAACCAACTGTAATCCATGCAACATACCAGTAAAAAAAAGGCACCTGCTAGCCAAGTCCACTTCTCACCTCCCTCTAGACTACTCAATGAAACAGCAAAAATCCAAAGCACTGCCGCCAAAAAACCTAGCACAAATCTGAAGGTAAAAATCGCTGAAGCAATTTCACCAGGCTTTGCCAAACCTTTGGCAACATGCCGTACTGCTACAGCATCAAGCCCAAACGCCAAGCACAACTGCAGAGTCATCGCAAGAGTGATGACAGTGCGGGATACTCCAATGTTGTCAGGGCCTAGACAACGAGTTGCATACACCATACCAACAACTTGAAACAACTTACCCAACAACTGCCAAAGCATTGTACTAGAGAAATCTCTAAATAACTTGGCCTTAAATAAACTTGCAGGCGATCTTCTCTGACTGGATGGTGTATCAATCAAAATAAAAACAACTGAGCGCCTATCCTAACGCTTCTTTTATTTGGCAGAAACATAATTGGGGATAAAAATTGGGTCAGCCACAACTTCACGAAGTCGACGAACGAATTCCAATACACCCTTCTTTTCAAGTTCACCTAATTCAAACTTAATATGTTCTCTAAGGTATGAATCACGCAACTCAAAGTCGAAATCCGTATGATTTTTAATTATATCGGCGAGTTTCGCTTCGCCTTCCTTTTTAGCCTGAAACAGCATCTGATTAAGCTCTGGCATACTTTGATCCCGACGAATAGCCCAAACTGCAAAAACAAAAGGCAAACCAGTCACTTCTTTCCACGCTTGACCAAGGTCAAGAATTTGATGTTCATGAGGCCTTCTTAAAAACTCTAAACCTGGGTTACCTATCAACAGTACAGCACTTTGCTCTTCTGCTTGGCAATAGTTATCAAATGACTCAAGTCGCGGTGACATTCCGTGATGGGCAAGTATAACCTTCAATAAATTTATGCTTGATAAGGAAGCGGCGTCACAGTGAACAACATCGACTTCATCAAGTGATTTTTTATGCGCAAGAAAAACGCTTTTAACAGGGCCATTACATGCAACTGCCACACCATCTAAAACATCATATAAATCATGATATAAAACTTCAGTTATACTAACAAGGCCAGCCACAAACTCTCCAGCTCGTAGCCTCTTTGCTAATTGGTTGGGTGGTAGGAATTCAGTTTCATCCTCTATCCCAAAAGTAAGAGGCGCGGAATTCAGATATGGAACCGACCCTATTCTCTTATTCATGCAATTAGTTTCCGGATAGTATAATAATCAAACCGCACTTAAAGCCTCTTCTTTCCATTCACGAATCGGTCGATAAAAAGTATCACGCTGAACCGGAGTGCGACCTGCCTCACGAATTGCTTTTATCATCTTTGCCTCAGTCTGTGACTGCGGACTATCGGCGCCGGCCATATGGAAAATCTTCTCCTCAATAATCGTCCCATGAACGTCGTCAGCGCCATAGTTAAGAGCTACCTCTGCCAACTTCATACCCATACCTACCCAATACGCCGTAATATGATCAAAATTGTCGAGATATAAACGAGCAACCGCAAGAGTCCGCAGTATATCAAATCCCGTCGGAGGATACTCGATAGGAATCTCATTGTTATCAGGCTGGTAAGGCAACGGAATAAAACCAGTGAAGCCATTCGTTTCATCCTGTAATTGCCTCAATTGACGCATGTGATCGATACGATCTTCAAGTGTTTCGAGATGACCAAACAACATCGTACAAGTACTATACCCACCCAGTTGATGCCAGGTTCGATGCACATCGAGATACTCCTCAGCCGTCTCCTTTCCACGAGCTATTTTATCGCGCACATCTTGCCTAAAAATCTCAGCACCACCTCCAGTCAAAGAATCCAAACCAAGTGATTTAAATTCTCGTAACACCTCCGGCATTGTTTTTTTAGCTAGCCAAGCCAAATGCAATATCTCTACCGCAGTAAAACACTTCAGCTGCAGACGTTCATCAACTAATTTTAACTCACTAATCATTTCCGTATAATAGCTATACGGCAACGACGGGTGCAATCCACCAACAATGTGCAATTCTGTTATTCCAATGGACAAGGCTTCCTTTGCCTTTTTTACCATTTCAGGAATCGCCATTTCAAACCCATTAGCATCACGCTTTTTTCGCGAGAATGCGCAAAATTGGCAGCTCAAAATGCAGTAGTTTGAATAATTTAGGTATCGATTAATTATATAGGTAGCATTGTCACAGTTTTTACGTCGATTAACCTCATCTGCTAATTGGCCAAGCATATTAAGATCACCACACTCGAACAAACGTAATGCGTCGGAATCATCAAGTCGTTGACCAATCGATAACTTGTCACGAATATCAACGAAGGGTTTTGAAACGAAAAGACTCATTGAATACGACGAAAAAATGGAAACACAACCTCGGTAGCCACTACAAAAAAGAAAACCGAACTAATAAGTGCGTTAAGCTTAAAAAATGCTGTATTGATCCACTTCAAGCTTCGCTTACGCGCAATCCAATGCTCAAACAGTAGACAGAACATAATAATCAACCAACCAATCAAGAATGCGACACGCATCTTGAGCATTATTCCAAACAGTAAAATCAAAGCTAACATTATCATATGGGATAAGAACGACGCCATGATTGCATTCTTAGGGCCCCAAGCAGTAACTAGCGAACGTAATCCATTCTGCCTATCAAACTCAAAGTCCTGTATCGCATAAATAATATCAAAGCCTATCAGCCAAAACACCACCGCAATTCCCAAAACCACAGGTGGCAGCAAACTTTGACTAAGTGGCCATATATGAAAGAGCTCTGCAGAGGTGCCTCCCTTAACAGCAATCCAGGCGCCTATCGGTGCCAAGGCAAGAGCAATACCCAACCAAACATGGGTGTAGTCCGTAAAACGTTTAGTCAAAGAATAAAAACATATGAAAAACAATGCCACAGGACCAAGCACCAAGCAGGCGTTATTAATAAACCCTGCAGCAATCAAAAAACCAGACGCAGTTAAACTGAAAAGCAACCATGCACTAAAAAGACTAATCTCACCTGCTGGTAAATGCCTATTAGCTGTTCGCGGATTCTTCGCATCATAATGCCGATCGACAATTCTATTGAAAGACATAGCACAGGTACGAGCGAATACCATGCACAAGAGAATCAATATGAACAATTTGAATCCTGGAAAACCATATTTGACCGCAGGCGCTGGTAAATCCGCATTAGCGTCCTCAAGAAAACGAAAATGCTCCCGTGATGCAACCATCATCGATGCCAAAGCAAACGGCATCGCAAAGATTGTATGCGAGAATTTAACAAACTCACCCCATCTCAAAATTACCCCAAACAAACCACCCTTTTTAAGTTTGGGTTTTTCTATTGTTTTTGCGTCGTTCATTCCTCCTCTTGCCAACGAGGTGAGGCCTCATTTGTAACCTCAAGATGATCAAGAACTCTTGCAACCACCGTATCCGCAACTTCCTCTATAGATTTTGGTTTGGCATAAAAATGCGGATTTGCCGGAAGAATTGTCGCACCTGCCTGCAATAACAATTCCATGTTTTTCAAATGCACCAAATTCAAAGGGGTTTCACGAGGAACCAAAATAAGTTTTCTTTTTTCTTTAAGCATCACATCGGCAGCTCTCAATAGCACATTGTCACTATAACCGTGGGCAATTCGCCCCAAAGTTCCCATAGTACAAGGAATCACCACCATAGCTTCAGGTACATTCGATCCACTTGCAAATGGAGCGTTCATACTCTTTAAACTATGCATCTCCACTCCTTCAGCCAAATCCAATCCGTCTGACAACTCCTGTTGGATCACAGTCTGCGCATAGGAACTAAGCACAACATGTATCTTGTGCTCGGAACCTCCCAATTGATCTAATAAACGCTGGGCATAGATCATTCCGCTGGCTCCAGTAATGGCAATCAGAATTCTCACTTAGACTAATAAAACAACCCCTTCATAGCGCAGCAAATATGCGGCAGATAAAGCCAACTTGTCGAGACAACGTGTCTACCGCTTGACAGCAAGGCAGATGAATGACAACAAGCGGTGTGCCTGAAGAGCAACATACCCTTATCACCGGAGGTGCCGGCTTTATAGGTTCACACCTTACAGAACGACTTCTGAAGGCAGGTGAAAAAGTTGTGGTAATCGATGATTTATCAACCGGATCCCTCGAAAACCTCCCTAAAACAAATGACAAAGCCAAACTAAGGTTTATAGAAAGCGATGTAACTTCCTGTAAAGAACTTGACCAAATCGTAGCCAAATCTAGCTATGTATATCATCTCGCAGCAGCAGTTGGTGTTGACCTAGTAGTACAATCGCCCATTCGAACAATCGAAACCAATCTAAAATCGACCGAAGTAATCCTTGAAACGGCGGCATATAACAACATACCTATACTTCTGCCATCCAGCTCAGAGGTATACGGTAAAAGCAGTCGAGAATCATTCAATGAAACCGATGACCTTCTAATTGGACCACCAACGCTCGGAAGATGGAGCTATGCCTGCTCAAAGCTAATGGATGAATTCCTCGCGCTAGCTTTTTATAATGAACGTCAATTACCGGTTACCGTAGCAAGGCTTTTTAATACGGTTGGGCCAAGACAAACTGGGCGCTATGGCATGGTGCTACCCCGCTTTATCGAAGCAGCCAAGGCCAATGAGCCAATTCGTGTATTCGGTGACGGACAACAATCTCGCTGTTTCTGTCATGTCCACGATACCATTGAAGCACTAATACGTTTAGCCAATTGCCCCGCCGCTCCTGGTAATGTTTTCAATATAGGATCTACCGAGGAAGTAAGCATACTAGAATTAGCCAATCGCATTATCACCATTACAGGCTCAAAATCTGAAATTAAACTTGTCCCCTATGATTTGGCTTACGACCCCGGATTCGAGGATATGCAACGCCGCAAACCACTGATCAACAAACTTGAAGAATTTACAGACTTTCGCCCAAAGACCTCGCTTGATGATATCATTCGTAGCGTAGCAGAAATAGATTAGGCTAAATTTATGAACGCCTTTCGCTACTGCCTAAATGGAAGTACAATTCGGACGACCCCAATTCTGGAGAAAATACGAGTTGCCGCATCAGCCGGGTTTGAAGGGATTGAATTATGGCATGATGATATCGACAACTTCCTACAAGAAGGAGGCTCACTTTCAACTATTAAAGAAGCACTTTGCGACCATGGCCTTTCCGTGCCAACCACCATTTATCTAGATCAATGGTTTAATGCTAATGATCTCGCTTGGCCGAGCATACTCAAGGAATGCAAAAGACGTATGGAGCAAGCTGCTGCAATCCAAGCTTCACACATTATAGCTGCACCCCCATCTGGTAAGGCAAATATACATCTAGGATCTCAACGCTACCGAGAATTACTTGAATTAGGCGAATCAATAAATGTCCTTCCTTCAATTGAATTCTTAGGATTTGTCGAACAAATCAACACGATCGAAGCAGCACTCGATGTGATTAATAAATCAGGACACCCAAAGGGAACCACAATTCTGGATCCATTTCATATTCATAGAGGTAACGGCTCCTTAGAATCCATAACAAAACTTGAAGGCCACCAAGTAGCCATTGCACATTTTATGGATACTCTAAATGAACCACCTCGAAATCAACAATTCGACAAACACCGAACCATGCCAGGCGATGGGAGTTTCGACCTCAAACGATATCTTATTTTACTGGGAAAAATTGGCTTTAAAGGTTGGGTTTCTCTTGAACTATTTCGGGAAGATTTGTGGACGAGAAACCCAGAAAAAGTTGCAATCGAAGGCTTAACAAAAATGAAAAGCCTAATAGAGAGCTGATTCCCTCCATTATTCAATAATTCTTAAAACAAACAATTAGCATAACTTATTTTAAGTAAAAAGATTGCTTATAAACGAACCAGAAAATGAGTTGCTTGAAAAAAAACGAATTGTTAGCTTCAGCACCGCGTAGGATGTAAGAACACCCGGTTTAAATACCGAAAGGTGGAGCTTTGTATTGCACCCGGCGCAAACGGAGGAACTAATGTCGAAGCAATCTGATTCGAAACCGAAATATCCCGGTATACCTGTCACGGTAAATGGCAATCAACTTGTCGCTCGCTCAGTCGAAACCCGAATCACTGAAGGAGGTGTTTTTTACCCAATCACCCCATCAACCGAAGGTGGCGAGTTGTACCAAGAAGCATTTGCCATGGGCGAACTCGATGTTTGGGGTAATTCAAAGATCGCGATCGAGTGCGAAGGTGAACACGCTGCTCAAGGCGGTGCTACAGCCTATGCCGTCACTGGAAAACGAACTGTCAATTTTACTTCTGGGCAAGGCTTAGCCTATGCAATGGAGCAATACTACCACGCTCCAGGCAAGCTCTCGACTATGGTGCTAGAGGTCGGTGCACGCGCTTTAACCAAGCACGCCCTAAATGTACATTGCGGCCACGATGATTTTTATGGTGCACTAGATACAGGCTGGACAATGATGATGGCTCGTGATGCGCAGCATGCCGCCGACGCAGCTATCATTCTAAGAAAAGTCAATGAGCTTTCTTTAAATCCCGGTATGAATATTCAGGACGGCATGTTAACCACACATTCTGAACGAACCTATCGTTCCCCTGAGTCAGAGTTACTACGCGAGTTTCTTGGTGCTTCGGATGACATGATCGACTGCCCAACAGAAGCTCAACGTGAACTATTCGGGCCAACACGTCGACGTGTACCAGAGATGATGGATCTCAAAAACCCAGTCCTTCTTGGGCCTGTACAAAACCAAGAGCATCATATGAATGGAGTGGTGGCTCGTCGCAATAATTTCAACGAACACATCCTAGGATTCATAGAACAATGCAGTGAAGAATTTGCACAACTTACTGGCCGACGTTACGGACTGATTCATGAATACAAG
>JASLKL010000110.1 GCA_030747605.1 Verrucomicrobiota bacterium
TATGCAAATGGTGATGAGGAATTATACGATCACTCGTTGGATTTAAACGAATGGAACAATTTAGTTCATGATTCAAAGTATCGATCTGTCATCGCTGAGCTTAAAGCACATATTCCAACGGTTAATGTTTCTGGTTCTCCCGCTCGTTAGTTTTTCTTTTGTTATAATTAAGCGCGTGAATGTCCCGCTAGGCGCGTGAATGTCCCGCCATACTTCTTTTTTGCTTATAAAAACGGTTTTCAAATTCGCTCAATCCTTTACAAATGCTGCCGGCACGATGATTGCTTATTTCATCTGTGTCACATTTCTGGCATTGGCTGGTTCTTTGGGGGCCAGGGAAAAGTCGGAGTTTCTATCAAATGAAGAATTTGTTTTTTAAATTAGCTGTTGCGTTTTTGGTGTTAAACGCTTCTCGCGATATACTTGCTGAGCAGGTTGTTGTTAATGAAGTGATGTACAACCCGAAGATGGGTGAGCCTGAGTGGATTGAGCTAGCCAATATCACTGCCACCCCATTTGACATTGCCAACTGGAAACTTCGGGGAAATGTTGAATTAGATTTTCCTCAGTTCGATAAGGAGAATGCGAGTGACTCGTTCCTTAAGCATTGGCAGAAGATTATTTTGACTAGCATCGATGCAGAAGAGTTCAGGAGCCTGTATGGGGTTCCTTCGAGTGTTAAGGTTTTTGGGCCTTGGGTTGGTAACCTTCCAAATGAAGGGGGGCGCATAACACTTAAAGATAGAAACGGTGTTCAGGTGTGTACACTTGGTTATAATGATAGTGGCCGTTGGTCGGTTGCTGCGGATGGCGCGGGTCATACATTGGTCTTAAAAGATCAAAACCAGCCTGTTGATGATTGGCGAAACTGGACATTTAGTAAACGGTCTGGTGGTACACCGGGTGGAGATCCTGTGGCGGGTGCTGAGACGTCAGTGGATAGTCCTGAGGTGGATTTGAGTTCGGGTGTTGTCTTGTTGGACTATGGCGATCGTTGGAAATATAACGATCAAAATAAAAGCTTAGGCACTACATGGCGGCGGAACGCTTATAATGATTCTTCCTGGAAATCTGGAGGAGGACTGTTAGGGGTTGAAAGTGCGGGGCTTCCTGGCCCGGGCTTGAAGACTACAATTAACAAAGGTTCGCAGCTTACTTACTATTTTCGAAAAGAGTTTAACTTTAATAGCGACCCATCAGGAGTCACTTTGACAATTGATCAGATTGTTGACGATGGTGCGGTTTACTATTTGAACGGAAAGGAAGTGGGTAGATCCAGAGTTAATGGTAGTGTTAACTTTAATACCACTTCTTCTGCAACTGTTGGTGATGCTGCTGAGGAGAAGGGTGTGGTGACTATTGATTCCGGCCTGAAGCGAGGTTCAAACCTATTGGCTGTTGAGGTGCATCAAACCAATCGAACTAGCTCGGATATAGTGTTTGGGTGTCGACTGCGTGCTTCTATGCCAGCGACAAAGGGTGTTGTTATTAATGAAGTTTACCCAGTATCAGGCGAGAATGGTTATATAGAATTTTATAATCCCACAACAGAGGTAATTGATCTGAAAGGTTATTACTTAAGTGACGATCCTACTAACCTTGATAAACAGAAGCTGAATCGTGTATTTAAGGTTCAACCCAAAGGCTTAGCAAAGATTTCATTCGCTTTAGCAAAGCTAAGCGTTAAGTCACCAGTGATAGTGTATGTTACTGAGCCCGATGGTGAAACAGTTGTCACAGCTGTGCGAGCGGATGTAACACTTGATGGCCGTTCAATAGGCCGTAAACCAACTGGAGCCTCTGAATGGTATCTTTTTACAGACTCAACTCCGGGAACTGCAAATGTGAGTCGTGAATCCCTTGGTGAATCTCTTAGTTTAAACGAAGTGCATTTCACTGAAGATGGTCGTTTGGATTGGGTTGAGCTTTTTAATAGCAGCGAGGGATTAGTTTCGTTAGAAGGTTTGTCTGTAGCAACTCGCCGTGATTTTTCTGATCGTACACCGTTGTCCGGCCAAGTGGCAGCGCGTGCTGCAGGGGTGGTGGATATTGATATTGAGTCAAGGAGACAGATGCCGTTCTTTTTGCTCAATGGTAATACAGTGATACATGCAATATTATTAGATCGACCGGATGGAGCTGGATCTATGCAAGCATACCCTGACGGTAGTAATGAATGGTTCACTGTGTTAAATGACACTCGAGGTCGGAGTAATAATCCGCAAAGGTATGAAAATGTGGTGATAAATGAGGTGATGTTCAATCCGCCTGGGGATCATCGTAGTGGCGAGTATATTGAATTATACAATCGTGGGGATACGGAGGTTGATCTCACAGGATGGAGGTTTGTTGAGGGTGTTAACTTTGCGTTTCCATCGGGGACTATAATTAAGCCTGGAAAGTTTCTAGTGATTGCTGCTGATGTTCAGTATATGAGCCGTGTTTATAAACTGGAAAGCTTACTGGGTAATTATAGAGGTGAATTAAGTAATCCTGGCGAGCTACTGCGGCTGGAGGATGCTTATGGCAATCTCGTAGATGAACTGGATTACATGAACCATGGTGATTGGCCAGATTCTACTAAAGGAGGAGGGAGTAGTATGGAGTTGGTCAACCCGTGGATGAATAATAGTAGGCCTTCTGCCTGGCGTGATAGTTATGAGGTCAACAAAAGTAGTTTTCGTGAATATGTTGCCAAGGGGCGTTACCGTCAGTTAAAGACACAGGGTGGGGCAGGGGACTACCGTGAGTTTCATATGCATCTTGTTGGTGATTCGGAAATTATTTTGAAAGATATCGAGGTGACTACGTCCAGGAACTCCACTAAGAATGTATTAAGTAACAGTACTAAGATGTCGCCAAACGGTAAAAGTTCAAACGGTTGGCTTGCTCAAGGTACTCATTGGGCGACCTATATGGATCAAAGTGGTTTACACCTTATTTCTGATGGTCATGGTGACAATCGGCCTAACAGGATGGAGGTTGATATGTCGTCAGATATTAGACGTAACGATGATGCAACGATTCGTTTTAAGGCTCGGTGGGTTCGTGGTAATCCTCGTTTAATTGCATGGACTTGGGATAAAAGTCTTGCAGGGAGTTTCTTGATTGAGATTCCTGAGAACCTTGGAACACCTGGGCTGCAGAATTCTACTTACGAAGATAATACTCCTCCGCAGGTTGATGGAACTATTCATAGTCCGGCTGTTCCAACATCTTCGCAGTCAGTTCGTGTGACAGCAAATGTGACTTCTGCAGAGCCTTTATCCGTAGTCCGGTTAAGGCACAGGGCGGATTCGTCGACTAATGCAGGGGCATGGAAAAACAAAACCATGTATGATAATGGAACAAGTGGTGGAGATGAGGTTGCTGGTGATGGTGTTTATACAGCTACACTTACCGAATACAGAACTAATGGCCGACGAGTACAGTTCTTTGTTGAGGCGCAAACGAAAGCTGGAGCCAAACACATGCACCCGAAATATGGGCCTGATCTTCCGGCTCTATATGTCGTTGATAATCGTAAGCCAAAAACAGATCTCCGCAATGTACGTTTGGTGATTTCTGATTATGACTTGGGAGCCATCAGTAATGGCGGAGGTAGTAAGTATGAATATAAATTCCCCCGATTATCTAATCACTATTACAATGCAACATTCATCTCGAATGAAAAAGATATTCGGTACAATTGCGAGATGCGCAACAGTGGTAGTCCTTGGACTCGTGGCAATAATGTAAATCGAGGTAAATGGAAGATGCCAAATGATAGACGGTTTCGAGGTAAGTATAAGCTTTCATGGGACGACGACGCTAACGGCCGAGTGAGTCGTAATCGGTTGACCCGCTACATGCTTTACCTGATGGGGCATGTTGTGAATGAAAATGAGATGATATGGTTCACAGTTAATAATGGTTCCCCTCAGATGCGTGAAGAGGTTGAGCCGGTTGCTAACGATTTTTTGAGTCGAAATTTTAACGAAGGAGTCAAAGGGAATTTATACCGCATTGATGACGAGTGGTGGTTTACGGACAGTTGGTCGAGGTCAAATCGTAATGCAGATTGGAGATACAAGGGTACGGATAATTCTGGCCGATATAGATCAGAATGGATGAAACGCACAAACGAATGGGAAGATGATTACAGTGCTCTGATCAATCTATTTCGTACGGTAAGTAAAACATACAAGCAGGAGCAGATAGAGCGTCTTGTAGATCCGCATCAGACCATGATTATGTCCATGGTTAGGGGCTATATTGATGACTGGGATTCCTTCTCGTTGCGCCGTGGAAAGAATGGTTATTTCTATCAAAGGTATGATGATGGGAAGTTTCAATTTTTGCATTGGGATAGTGACTTAGCGTATGGCAATCCAGGGGCTAAACTTTATCAGGGGATGCCCGGTTTTAGCGGTTATATTGGAAAGTGGTACAATAAACGGTTGTTTTATTCCTACCTTGCTGAATTTACCGAGAACTATACTTACAATTCTCCAAGAATGAACGCTTGGCTTAACGCAGAAGAGGATGTGAGTGGTTCTTATTCCTCTCGGGCAAGTGAATATAAAAACTTTTTCTCTGCTCGTCGCAGTACAGTCAAAAGTGAATTGGGAACGAATTATTCTCGTAAAAAATTCGAGATAAGTACCAACAAGGGAGCTGATTTGGATGTGGCTGAAAATCAAGTCAGCTTAAAGGGCACTTCACCCTACGGAGTTATACATATTGAGGTTGAAGGGCATCCTGAAGCTCGTCCTGTATGGACTGGATTAACCGGATGGGAGGTCGAGGGCATTCAGTTGCGTGAGGGTGAACAGTTAATAAAAATCCTAGGGACAGATCAATGGGGCAAAGTTCGCAATGAGACTGAGATAAAGGTAAAAAAAATTGGGAACGCACCTCCAGTAGCAGATCTTAAGGCGCGTCCTGGGTCATGGAATATTTCTGTGGATGATACTCTCGATATGGATGCGCGTGATTCCTATGATCCTGAAGGTCAGTCGCTAATGTTTGATTGGATGGCTACTAATCTTGATGAGGTGGATTTAAGAATCTTTGATCGCTCGCGAGCCAAGGCGGTATTTAACCGTCCAGGTTTATATGGGTTTACGGTCAAGATAACAGATGATGATGGTCAGGTTACTGAGGTGGCTCGTGAAGCTGCCGTGCATGGTGCCAATGGATTTAGTGGGTTTGGTGGGCCGATGCTGGAAGATTATTGGGCATCTGCCAATGTTGCCCCACGTGGTAATTTTTCACCAACATCATGGTATTCCCTTGATGACGTGCCGGGATGGCTTGAGATCCAAGTCTTGGACATGATGTCAATGCCTTTGGCTGACTCAATTGCAAATTATCCTTATATAGCCCGTAAGCTGCCTCAGCAGGGAGACTGGGCGATGCAGACTAAGCTTCGGTTGGTTTCACGCCAGTTTGGTGGTTATGATGCAGGATTGATGGTGTCACTGGATAAAGGTGGTAATAAAAGCCGTTATACGATCGGGTTTAATGATGGTACGCATTTGATGGTTAGAAAAGTGAGTGCGAAAGGGAACGTTACTACGCTACATACCGGGGCAATTGCTCAAGAGGAAATTGCCGTTCGAATTATACGGAATGGTGGCCAATTACTTTTTGAGTGGAAGGTAGAGGATGTCTGGGAGCAGGTTCATGCAGAGCCAATTGAGACTGATATTCCAGCGATTGATGGAGGCATGTTTGTTGCTACGGATAAGGACAATGAGCCGCAGGCAATTCGTGTGGGGTTTGATTACGCCATTCTAATTGATCCCTCCGCGGTATCACCACTTAAGGGTAGCCTTCGAGTTAGTGAAATTATGTACAATCCAATTGGAGGCGATGACTTTGAGTTTGTTGAGTTGGTAAATGTTGGGAAAAGTAACATTAATCTTAATGGGGCTCAGTTTGACCGGGGTATTACTTATCAATTTAATAAGGTTACTTTGGCTGTTGGCGAAAGAATTGTCGTGGCTAAGAATCGTTCAGCTTTTCTTTCGCGTTATGGTGAAGGGTTTTTGCTGGCTGACGGTCAATATGAAGGCAGATTGAGGAATAATGGTGAAACTGTATCAGTGATCGATAGCGATGGTGATCTTGTGTTTGAGGTTGAATACGATGATGGAGGTGCTTGGCCTGGCCGGGCTGACGGGAATGGCAGTTCGCTTGTCGTTGTTGATCCGTTGCTTGATCCGAATAATCCTCGTAATTGGAATTCGAGTAATGCCTACAATGGTTCTCCAGGTGAGGGAATTACTACGGTTCCATCCGTTGTGATTAATGAGGTGTTAACTCATTCTGATGCTCCGCAGGAGGATGCGATCGAATTACATAATTACGGTCAGACAGAAGTTGACTTGTCTGGATGGTTTTTAAGTGATAGTTCGAATAATCTAAAAAAATATCGTATTCCAGATGGCACCAAAATTAAGCCAAGCGGCTATCTTGTTTTGTATGAGAAGTCGTTTCTGCTAGAGAATGAACTTAATGGTTTCTCTTTGAGTTCGGCTAGAGGTGATGAAGTATGGCTCACTGAAGTTGATGTGGCTGGCAATATTATCCGCTTTGTTGATAAAGCGGACTTTGGGCCAGCTGCCAATGGTGTAACAATTGGTCGATATCCTAACGCGACTGGCCCTTTTGTTGCTATGGTAGATAACTCATTGGGAAGCGATGTGCGTGCTGGGCAGAATATCGGTTTGTTGGATCAGTTTCGTGGTGGCGAGGGGGCCCCTAATACAGGCCCATTGGTTGGGCCGATTGTATTTAGTGAAATCATGTTTGCTCCGTCCGAGGGTATGGCTGAGTACGTGCTGCTAAGGAATATTTCTGGAAAGTCCGTCCCTCTATTTGATCCTGTAAATCCTAGTAATAGATGGAAAATAGCGAATGCCATCGAGTTTGTGTTTCCAGCAGATTTTGTCTTGAGACCAGGCGAGGAGGTCTTTGTAGGCAGTGTAACGCCTGAATTGTTAAGAGAGCAATATGATCTCGGTGCTGATAAGATTGTGTTTGGACCGTTTAACGGGAAGTTGAATAATGCAGGTGAGAGTTTGCAATTGTTCCGTCCTGATTCGCCGCAGACTTTGCCGCCGGATATTGGTCTTGTGCCTTATATTCTCGTAGAAAAGGTAAAGTATGATTCTGCTCTTCCTTGGCCTTTGTTGCCGGAGAATGGAGGGTTATCCATTCAGAGGGTAAGTTTGGAAAGTTATGGAAATATTGCTTCGAATTGGATGCGGGCTGGTTCAGAGAAAGATACTGATCAAGACGGTATGCCGGACAG
>JASLKL010000111.1 GCA_030747605.1 Verrucomicrobiota bacterium
CTTAAACGATAAAACAGGATTCCTTTATTAGTCGAAGCATCTATAAAACACTGAAAATAATTCACAGAATCAAAATTCCTACTCAAGCGATCCCATTGAATCATATCATTCGAGCGCTCTACTTTCCACTTATCAGGCTCAAGCAAAAACGACTTAGCTTGCCATTCAGAATCCTTAATTTTCATCCCAAACAATCTTGGAAGTGAATTACTAGCAGAAAGTGCTATTTCATCTATAGTTCCTATCGCAAACAAACTAGACTCACTATCTTTCGCCGAAAAACTACTTATCGAAAAAACATCTACGGAAAACCCACTAAAATCTGAACCTATTTTAACATCTGCAATCTTTTCCCAAGGCTTGCCATTCTCCAGCATTTCGGCTTTCAACATCCTCTCTTCAGCATTGAAAATTAGCTTCACACAGTATGACTTGCCAATAAGTAGTTCTGCAGGAAATGTAAATCCTGCAGAAAATTGACTATTACCTGAAGCGAGAGCAGGAGAAACAGTAGCCCCAAAGCCCGTATCCGGGAAATAATCCCACTCAACCAAATTAGGAGAATCAGAACCCGTACCACGAATAAAATTTTTCTCTTTTGCCGAAGTGAGATTTAACAAGCCCAATGCTATCTCAAAAGTATATGGCTTTCCTTCCAAGTAGCCGGCTTTAACTAAATCCAAAGTGATTTGAAAAGTGAACGCGAAAGAGTCAGCGTCAGTTAAGACGCGGCCAATCGGCTTATAAAAAAAACTATTCGGTTTTTCTGAATCCCAGTTAACTTGAAGCGATTTAGCATCCTCGTCCCAGACAAATAATGACTTATCACCATGAATCCTCCAGCCTCTGCTCATAGGATCAGAGTCAAACGTTTCATAGTCCAAGTTATTAGCACTTATAGCAGACTCAACGCTAATTAAGACAGTTGCCCACAATATATTATTAATTATAACTTTCATTTCGATCCCTTTACGAGACCAACTCGAATTAGGAAAAAACCACCATTTGGATGGGTTTCTCAATAAAAGTCACAATTACTTGCTGGCCTCATCCTTCTCTTGTGCGGAGAAGTACCGCATTTACGGCCTGACGAGTATGCTTAGCGAAGTAGTCTGACTTAAACTTTAAAAAGTTCTTCACAGTGGCGCAACCGCCCTCGAATTTCACGAGGTTCTCTTGCTAAACATATTATTCAATGCTCGAATCAAAGAACAAAAAAAAATTAACTAATTCGAATAGCCTCGCCAAGCACGCATTTTGCTTGGTCGAACCAGCCTCATTTGCTTTTATATTGCCCATGCAAAACCCCACCTTGCCTATGGTAATAATTACAATGCTGATTAGCTGTATGCCAATCTCCGCTGAAATTCTTGCTCCGGGAAATCGACCTATCCCACCTGACCACCATGCCTTAACACATGCTACAGTTGTAACCAAACCTGGCACCTCACTCAAAAACGCCACAGTTGTTATAAATAATGGCCGCATTATCAGTGTAACTGAAAATGGTAAATCACCTGAGACAGCTCGTGAATGGAATATGAGTGGGCATACTATTTATGCAGGATTCATTGATCCCTATGTCACCGACGTTAAGCCAATTTCAACTACAATGACACAAAGCATCAGCGGTAATGAAGTTACTGCAGCCGGTAAACCGGGTTTTTTTGGTACAATAGGAAACGAACTTGACCCAGGGCAAATTGGCCCCGGAGCTGGCCTTTCCAGCATTAAGCCTGACTTTCATGTTGCCGATAATTTAAGCCCCAAAATAGACACTTACGAATCACATCGAAAAGAAGGCTTCACTGCTATTGCCCTAACACCAGGCAACGGGATTATTAGAGGACAAAGCGCCCTTTTATCGCTCAAAAAAGATTCACCAAATCAAATAGTGATAAAACCACACCTTTTTCAACACATAGCATTTGACTCAAAAGCCTCTAAAGCGGACGAATTTCCAAAATCATTGATGGGCGTAATCTCAGCAATTCGACAAGCATTTGCAGATGCTCAACATTATGAATCTACCTGGAAGTATTACGAAGCCAACTCCACTTCATTTAAACGACCAGCCTATAACCAAGCACTTAATGCTCTAAAAGATTCACTTCACGGAAAGCAACAAACAGTAATTGAGCCTGGAAGCATTTTAATGGTCGATAAAGCAATTCGGCTGGGAAAAGAATTTGGCATTAATCCTATTATCGTCGCAAGCGGGCAAGAGTGGCGTCGCCCTAATTTAATCAAGGCAACTCAAGCTGAATTTATCGTTCCATTAACTATTCCTAAAGCTCCAAAAATGCCAAGCCCGACAGACTGGGAAACCGTGTCACTCGACATACTTCGAGCTTGGGACTGGGCGCCCGAAGTTCCTAAATTATTACATAATAATGGTCACACAATTTCACTAACACTCCACGGACTTAAAGATAAAAAACAGTTTCGAGCAAATTTAGCGAAAGCTATCGAACGAGGACTACCAAAAAATGTGGCATTAGCGGCCCTTACTACAACCCCTGCAAAACTCACTGAATCGATCGACCAACTAGGTACAATTGAAGCTGGAAAACTCGCAAATCTAGTAATCGTTGACGGTGACTATTTTGACTTAAAAACCAAACTAAAGGGTGTATGGATTGAGGGACAATGGAACTCTTTTGAACCAAACAAGCTAGATTGGATTAAGGAAAAAGAGGATAAAAAATCAGAAATAAAAAATAGTAAGGAAGAAGAAAAAGAGCCTGAAAAAGACCAATTAATTGCTCGATCTCCAATAGATGAAACTTCTGTATTTGAACCTAAAAATAAAACCATTCATATCAGGAATGCAATAATTTGGACAAGCGGCAAACGAGGCGTTCTGAAAAAGCATGACATTCTAATAGTTGAAGGAAAAATTAAAGAAATCGCCAGAAATATCACTATCCCAAAGGGCGCACATACCATAGATGGTAAGGGGCTCCACATTACGCCAGGGCTAATTGACGCACATAACCATAGCATGATTCTAGGAATGGTTAATGAAGGAACCCTTCCCTCGTCCGCGATGGTTTCCATTGGCGATGTTGTTAATTCCGAGTCACCAGAAATTCACCGCCAATTAGCAGGAGGCCTTACTGTCGCCAATCTTTTGCATGGTTCAGCAAATCCAATCGGCGGACAAAATGCTGTAATTAAATTAAGACTAGGTTCCGGCCCAGAAGGAATGAAATTCAAGGCGGCACCACCAGGCATTAAATTTGCTCTAGGTGAAAATGTAAAACAATCCAACTGGGGCGAAAAAAAAGTAACAAGATTCCCCCAAACTCGAATGGGAGTCCCAGCTTTTCACGAAAACAGATTCACTGCAGCATGGCAGTATAACCGCAAGTGGCGGAGGTTCAAAGAAAGCGGAGGGGCACCTCCTAGACGAGACCTTGAACTTGAAACACTAGGGCAGATTATCAAGGCTGAACGCTGGATTCATTGTCACTCATACCGCCAAGATGAAATCCTTGCATTTATGCGAACAATGGAAAAATTCGGAGTAAGAATTGGCACACTCCAACACGTACTGGAAGGGTACAAAATTGCAGATGAAATAGCTGCCCACGGCGCAGGCAGCTCGTGTTTTTCAGACTGGTGGGGGTACAAATTCGAAGTAATAGATGCAATCCCATATGCCGGAAGCCTCATGCATAAACGAGGTGTTGTGGTGTCATTCAACTCTGACTCATCCGATCTTGCTCGTCGCATGAATCTTGAATCTGCAAAAGCAGTAAAATACGGCAACACTAAACCATCTGAAGCACTTAAATTCGTCACTCTAAATCCGGCAAAACAACTTAGAATTGATCATCGTGTAGGGTCCCTAGAGCCGGGCAAAGATGGTGACTTCGTAATCTGGTCAGACTCACCCCTTAGCACTCGTTCGATCTGCCTAGAGACATGGATAGAGGGCAAACGATATTTTGAACGCAATGAAGGAATTACTAAAGCTGAACACCGGTCTAAGGAACGAGAAAAGCTACTAACAAAAGCAAAGAAACTATCAAAAAAACAAAATACTAAAGATAAAAATCTGGGTGCAAATCCAGGAATATCCTCATTTTTTCAGCGAGCACTAGAAACTGCTCACGGTTTGAACGTAGTTGACTGTCAGGACTGCAAAATTGAAAATAATTAAAATAAATAAAATGAAATCTAAATACTTGCGCATTAAATTTTTCGGAATCTTTTTAACCGTCCTACTCACTGTCTGGTCAAACACAAAAGCCAAGAGCATTTTATTAACTAACACAATTGTCCACACAGTTTCCGGCCCAACACACTCGCCCGGTTTTGTTCTTATCGACGGAGATAAAATCAAATCTGTCGGACCTGCAAATAAACAGCCTCAACTAAAAAATATTGAAACAATAAACCTAAAGAAACAGCATTTGTTTCCTGGAATAATTGCAACAACAACAGCACTCGGGCTAATGGAAATACCTGCCGTGCGTGCTACCGTAGACACCAATGAAGTTGGAGTTTACACCCCGGAAGTTAAATCATGGCTCGCAATCAACCCTGATTCAGAACTCATCCCTGTTTCTCGAGCAAATGGAATAACTCATTTCCTACCAACCCCGCAAGGAGGCACAATTGCTGGCCAATCAGGCCTCATGAGAACTGTCGGCTGGGGGTATGAAAACATGATCCATAAACCTTCTATTGCTCTACATTTATACTGGCCAAAAATGAATATCAATCTGGCTTCAGAAGATACTAAAAAACAAACCACAAACCGTGATAAGCGCTTGAAAGAAATTAACGAATTTTTCGAACAAGCACGCGCCTATCTCAAAAGCCAATCTGAACCCGGACATAAAAGTGTGCCCGCATGGAATGCAATGACCCCTTGGGTTAGAGGAGAAAAACCAATAATTATACATGCTAACACTCAAGCACAAATCGAGTCTGCAGTTCAATGGGCGAGCAAACTAGGATGGAAAGTGATTCTTGCAGGAGGTCGGGATGCATGGCGCGTTGCAGGCCTACTAGCCAAACACAAGATCTCAGTTATTTATGAGCATACATTCACACTACCTCCACGAGATTTCGATCGATATGACGTGCAATTTCGAGCTGCAGGAATTCTACATAAAGCAGGCGTAAAAGTTATTTTCAGCGAAGGACTTACACGTTTTGCAGCCTCTAACGCACGAAATGTTCCCTACTCTGCTGCACAAAGCGCAACACACGGGTTACCTGTAGACATCGCACATAAAGGTATTACTCAATACGCTGCTGAAGCGTTAGGTGTAGCTGACCGACTCGGATCAATAGAACCAGGAAAAGAGGCAACATTTTTTAGTGCTAATGGTGATATACTCGAAATCACTACACAGGTGAAGAACATGTGGATTAAAGGCGAAAAAGTTGATCTATCTAGCAGACATACTCGACTTTATAAAAAATACCAAAAGCGCCCAAAACTACAAAAACAAAAGGTGGTTAAATATCCAATCATTCAGAGCACACCACAATACCTAAAGCTCTCCAGTTTTTACAAAAAAAGTACTTCTGCTGCCGGATTGCCTGTTGTCTCATCAGAAAACGTTTCAGATTTAGCCCTCAAAGAAGCCGCCTATCTCGTCGAGAAAATGATCGGACATCGAAAAGATATAATAAACAATATGATAAAACGAAACTGCCGACTTGTTGTAATGGGGCATAATGAATTCACCACACAGATTCCAGAATACAGCCACTTTAAACCAGCAAAGTTCTGGGATAGGCGCGCTCGTGGCTTTGGTTCAGACAGAGATGATCCAGTGATAAGCTGCGCAGAGGAAAACCTCTTGTGCTACCCAGGCGACCCCTACAACACTGAAAGTATCATGATACACGAATTCGCCCACGCCATACATTTGAACGGAATATTTGACGTCGACACTACTTTCGATAACAGACTCAAAGAAGCATACGAAAAAGCTATAAGCAAAGGTCTGTGGAAAGAAAAATATGCCTCAAATAACCACTATGAATACTGGGCTGAAGGAGTGCAGAGCTGGTTTGATACAAATCGACCACCAGATCACGATCACAATCATGTAGATAACCGTGAAGAGTTAAAAGCGTACGACCCAGAATTAGCCAATCTAGTAAAGGAAGTTTTCGGCGAAACTACTTGGCGCTATCAGCGCCCATCTCAGCGAAAGTCGAGAGGTCACCTAGAGGACTTCAATACATTGAAATCACCAACTTTCAAATGGCCTAAAGATATTAATGAATTTTATCTTAAATATATAAAAGAACAGGCCGCAAAAGATAAAAATAAATAAAAAAATAAACAGCCATTGATTTGGCTTCTCCACTCAAAGATTGAACTTAAAAAAACTTCCCTCTTCCTTCTCGAGCTATAAGATCCGCGCCGCATGTGCAAGGAACCAACTCAAAGTAAATACATCAAAGTTGAAGAATCCTCGATTCACGGAACTGGAGTATTCGCGCGTATTAATGTTCCAAAAGGAAAAAAAGTGATCGAATACACTGGTGAGAAAATCACCAAAAAAGAATCTGAAAAACGAAGCGTTAAGCTAATTGAAAAAAATCAAGGCAGTCTCACCGATGGCGCAGTATATATATTCGAACTTAACAAAAAACACGATATCGACGGCAATGTTCAGGAGAACACTGCCAGATTCATCAATCACTCTTGCAATCCCAACTGCGAACCCGAAGTCATAAAGAATCGAATATGGCTTCTATCGACCCGAAAAATTAAAAAAGGAGAAGAACTTAGCTACAATTACGGATTCGATCTTGAAAGCTACGAGGACCACATATGCCGTTGCGGATCCAAAAAATGTGTTGGCTTCATAACATCAGAGGAAAACTGGCCTAAACTAAAAAAACTTATTGCTAAAAAAAAGAAGAAGGATAAGAAGGCTAGTAAGAAATCATAAAGCTGATGGCGCAATAGCTTGCAATAGCTTATAAGCCGCCCTGGAGAGCTTGCTGTAATTTCTGACCAAATATCGGCATATCAGCCCCTGGAGGCTGATACCCCTCACTAGGAGGGACTAAACCCGGGCTGCCAAATTGATCAACATACCAATCACAGGTTACCCCATCTGAAAACGTCACAGAACCACTTGCCATCATACCGGGCTTTGTGATCGAGGACACACTAATTGACACATTCCCTGCTTCGTTGGAGTCATTATTGTTTTGTTCATTATCATCTGCAGGCTGAGATTCAACTGCCAAAGGGTCTTCCGGTGCAGGAAACGGATTATCCGGTGTAGGCTCCATCTGTTGACCATCATTCA
>JASLKL010000112.1 GCA_030747605.1 Verrucomicrobiota bacterium
TCCACCCAGCTCGGGGAATAGTAACCCCAGTTACCTGGCATGAAATCATTATGAAGCGATGTAACCACAATCACAAATCGTTCCATCCACATACCAATATTTACAAATCCACAAATTACCCAAATAAACCAAGGAGTCGTACGACACCATTTAAACCAGAAAAACTGTGGTGCAAGCACATTACAACCAATCATCCACCAGTATGACCAATTCATGTCTCCAAAGGCACGGTTCTTAAATGCATATAGTTCGTACGGATTACCACCATAGTAAGCGATGAAAAACTCCATCCCATAAGCGTATCCAACAATAGAACCGGTTACCAAGATAACCTTAGACATTACCTCCAAATGGCGAATAGTAACAATCTCATCCAAACCTTTATACAAGGAGACTAATGGAATCATTAGTGTCATCACCATTGCAAAACCACCAAAGACAGCACCGGCAACGAAGTAAGGTGGAAAAATTGTTGTATGCCATCCTGGCAACTGGGAAACAGCAAAGTCGAAGGAAACAATAGAGTGAACCGATAGCACTAGTGGTGTAGAAAGACCGGCTAGCAATAAGTAAGCCTTCTCGTAATTTCTCCAATGCCTATTCGATCCAGTCCACCCCAATGAAAATAAACCGTAAAGAAACTGAGCTATCTTATTTCGAAGTTTTGCTGCTGGTTCAATAACTTTGCCGGCTACCTTGCGAAAACGATCTCGCATGGTTGCTAAATCCGGAATCAAGCCCATATACCAGAACAATACTGACACGGTGAAATAAGTAGACACCGCAAATACGTCCCATAGAAGAGGTGAACGGAATTGCGGCCAAATCGAATTGGCATTTGGTAATGGGAACAACCACCAATCAAACCATATGCGGCCGACATGAACGGCCGGAAAGATGCCGGCACACATCACCGCAAAGATAGTCATAGCCTCGGAGGCACGGTTGATTGATGTCCTCCATTTCTGCCTTAAAAGAAACAAAATAGCAGAAATCAACGTTCCAGCATGCCCAATACCAATCCACCAAACAAAATTGACAATCGCCCACCCCCAAGCAACAGGATGATTCAAACCCCAAACACCAACACCCGTGGATATCAGGTAAACCAAACCAATTGGCAATCCAAGCGAAACCAATAGGCTCAACCCAATGGTAAATTTCCACCAACCTGGCGTTTTATTTTCAATAACACCGGCTACAGTGTCAGAAATCCAGCCAATAGAGCGGTTATTCTCCACCAAAGGAGGACGCTCCATTTCTTCGGGAGGCGGAGCAACTTTAACGGATGATGGAACAGAATCGTGCGCCATCAGTGCGCGGCCTCCTTCCCATTAGCCTTAGACTCTTTGGACTCAAAAATATGAGCGTGGTTCTTTTCGTTATACTCCGTGACCGTGTTTGGAATATCAAAATAATCAGGCATTGATGCGTTAGGATTGCGCAGTTTTGCCAAGTAAGTTGTTCTAGGACGCGTGTCGAGAAACCCTAGAACTGAGTAATTTCGATTTTGCCGTTTAAGGCGGTACACTTCACTTTTTGGATCTGAAATATCCCCAAAAGAAACACCATCAGCAGGACAAGCCTGCTGACAAGCTGGAATAATTGTTCCATCTGGAACATCTAGCGCAGCAATCTTCTCATCCTTTTTATCAAGTTCACCTACGGAATCTTTAATTTTTGTTTTTTGCTCAATCTTTGCACTCTGAATCCTTTGAACACAATAGGTGCATTTTTCCATAACACCTCTCATTCGAACCGAAACATCTGGATTCTTAGAAAGTTTAATCAGATCCCACTCTGGATCGAACTCGCCACCGTCTTTCTTACCATCATCCAAACCAGGTACACTTCCTCGCGATGGATCCTTGTACCACCGGATCAATTCCCATTCGCCGTTAGAGCTCTTATTACCCGGATGCAGTGGGCTATTGTTTAGATCATTGTCATCATTGAAGAATCGTCCTGGTTTTCGCTCTCCATCCTCAACTCCCATTGGGCGACGATTATAATCGTAATAATTAAAACGACGCACCTTATAAGGACAGTTGTTAGAACAATAACGAGTTCCAACACAACGATTATAGGCCATAAGATTTAAACCCTCCTCATCATGGACCGTCGCATTAACAGGGCATACTGTTTCACAAGGAGCGTCTTCACAATGCTGACACGAGACCCCCTGATAAGTCACTTGCGGATTATGTTCATCGCCAGAAAAATAACGATGTATACTCATCCAACTCATCTCACGTCCTAGCGCAACCTGATGCTTACCGACAATCGGTATATTGTTCTCACTTTGGCATGCAACCACACAGGCATTACAACCAACACAAGTAGTTAGATCGACCACCATTCCCCACTGTTGACGCTCTACATCCATCAACTTTGGACCATTAACTTTATCGTCACCGAAATTTTTTCTATATGGAGATGCAGGCAAATCTTCATCCGATGCATTAACCCGCTTTAGCTCTTGATCTTTTTCCCAAGGATAACCGCGATCATCCCCCTTAACGATATGAGTAGTATGGTGAACGCTATCTAGATCAAAATGCTTCACAAAATCTTTGTGAGCATCAAAGTCGTCAGCGTTGGCCTCCCTGACTACCGGCCGACCATCCATGACTCCCTGCTCCTGAGTACAAGCAACTTCATATTTACTTCCAGTATCTGAAAGCACTGCTCCAGAAGCCGTATGCTGTGCATCAGTTGTTCGCGCCTCGAAGGCACTAAATCCGCCACCACCAGTACGTTCGTTAAGAGGACCGGTAGCTCCACCCACTCGACCAACTCCGCGTCCGTAACCCAGAGCAACTCCTACCACATCATCTGCCATTCCCGGAAGAAGCCAAATTGGACCTTCAATCTCTCGCTCACCAACTTTAAGCTTAAAAACCTTCTGATGAAATCGACCTGACTCAGAATGGAAACCAAAGCGCCCAGGCAGACCCATGGCCTTAGGATCCAACTTGTTGAAATCTAACAATTCTTCAGCCTGACCATCCAAAAGTTCGATCGCTGTATTTAAGCTAACCAACAACACGTTGTCCCATGTAATTCGAGTCACTGGATTCGGAGTCTCAAGCAACCAACCATTGTTACCCCAACGACCGTCATCTACGCTATGGTCTCGATAAAAAGTAACCTCGAGGTTGCCTTTTGATGGCGGAGCAATTTTTTTAACGTTCTCACGCCATTCCGCCATAGCAGCATCACCGTCAAATTCTGCAATTACCATCTGAGCTGCGCTATCAGCCAAAAACCCGTCATGTAAAAACTTGTTCCACTTAGTCTCACCTGCTCCAGTAATACCCTCAAATGTCGAACGAGTAATTTTATATGGATCGACTTCATCTGCATCAGAAATACGCGCTAAAACTTCAAGCTCCGTTAATCCACCAAACAATGGAGCGATCAGCGGCTGCACTGGGACCAACAATCCTTCACTGGTCCGAGCATCTCCCCATGACTCAAGATAATGTGCTGCTGGAATATACGCGCTCGCCTTCTGCGAAGTCTTATCAACATTGTAAAATCCGTGGCGTATAAACTTGTCAGCCTTCTCAACGATACCTTCCCAGTCAATGTCTGCAGGAGCGTTGTAGGCGGGATCTCCTCCCAACACTATCAAGTTATCATCCTTACTAAAATTCTCAGCTAAATCTTCAATGGAACCGTTTTCATTTTGCTGTAAATTTTGAAGCACTAACGTTTCCCCTACATTACCCAAAAGCGAATTAATGGCCATCGCTGCTAAGTGCACTTCCTTCGGCTGCCGATAACCAGCCACAACCAAAGTCCTTTTGCCCTCCTTCGCCAAACGCGCTAAATCCGCCACACACTCTTTAACCCATTTCTCTATATCCGCTTTCCCCTTACTTTCAACAGCATGGCTCTTTGGGAAATCTTTATTCAAGTCACCAGCGTAATCGCCTAATTCTTTATCAAATCCACTCGTTTCTGTGCCAGAAATTTCGAGAGCTTCCTTCAATAACAAAGCCGCCACACGCCCTACACTTCCGGTTGGAATCCGAAGGCGATGATCTGAATTAGTTCCGGTCAAACTTAATAAACCTTCAACGACATACAATCGGTTCATTACCTCAGAAGGATTCTCAGTGTGATCATCCTTAACACGTCTGCCAGAACTAAAATCACGAATGTTCTGAAAAGCAGCTTCTTCTGTGCCAAGAAAATCACAATCTAATGAAAGTATAGCTTTAGCCTTATCAAATTTATAAATCGGTTTAACAGAAGAACCAAAAGCAATCGAAGCGGCCTCCGCATGAACACTAAAATCAATAGGCTCGTACTCGTAAAATTTAACACCTTTTCCTTTAAGATCAGCCACTAATCGCGCCCTTGATGGTGAGCTACTCTGCTCCATGAGCACATGGGTATTACTATTAGCTAAACCACTTAACTGCTCCAACACTTTTGCCTTAGCGATAACATTCAACTTACCGTTTTCAGCAAGTTTAAAATTCAACCCTCGATCTGGATCATAAAGACTCAACACAGAAGCCTGCGCATACTGATCGGTCCCTCCATTACTATCAGGAAGCTCGGCATTCCCTTCAATTTTGATTGGACGCCCATCATATGACTTAACCACCAATGGGACCGCAGATTGGCGAGTAGGCATTGACGTCGCAAAATATTGTGGCGCCCCATGCACATAGTTCTCCGGCATCTTGGAAAAAGGTAAGATCTTGTGTTCAGGTCGGCGACAACCCGTCACCCCTAACCCAGCCAAAGCGAAAGACGCCGACATGATCTTCATGAAATTCCGACGTGAAACAGGATCATCAATCAAATCAACACCCGATGGAAACTCCTTCTCGACGAATGCGCGAAACTCTGGCGTGTCAGCCTTGTGTTCAAGGCTCCGCCAGTGTCGCGGACCATCATTCTGCTTTATAGTAGAATCTTTAGGATTATTCATCGATGACAAGCGGAGCAGTTTTCTGATGTTTTTATATGCCACTCCTTAACAAAATTACGATTCTTATTGGCTTTATCTTTTGAACGATCGTACGCCAAATCAGTTATCTTATCTAGCGGACGCAAACGATCATTTGGATTACGGTGGCAATCCAAACAAAAAGTCATACTAAAATGCTTCGCATGGCTAACCTCATCCATTAAATCCACCCGACCATGACATTCCACGCAACTCACTCCACGATTAACATGAACCGAATGATTAAAATAAGCATAGTCAGGCAACTTATGAATTTGCACCCACTCAATTGGTTTATCTGGATTTTTATAACTCTCGCGCACTGGCTTGAGTTTTGGGTCGTTTGGCAAAACACCACTATGACAATTGATACAAGTATCGGCAGCGGGAACATTTGAATACCATGACTTTTCAACGCCATCATGACAATAACGACAATCTAACCCGAGCTGATTAACGTGAATAGCATGCGAAAATGGCACCGGCTGAGTTGGCTGATAGCCAACTCGAGTGTATTTCGGGGTAAGATAATAGGTCACACCGGCCGTAACTACTCCCCCAATGAGCAGGAGGCCAAATATAATTTGGCCAGGCAACCGGTTTGTCCATTTAGGAAAAACGTCGGACATCCAACAAAGGCGCGATAGTTTAGGTGTGAGGCTAAGCCCCGGCAAGCGATTTTGTGAATTTTTTCACAAGCGGCCACTTCCAAACCGCTACTGTCTGATATTAAACCACTTAAAACCTAGCGTCTTCTGCTTCGCTAGGAGTGGAGGCGAGGGCCGGAATCGAACCGGCGATAAAGCTTTTGCAGAGCCCTGCCTTACCACTTGGCTACCCCGCCATCCAACGGAGGCGGCATATTAGGGATGATGGAATCTCATTCAAGTTTTTTTAAACAAAACCTTAACAAATCATTCTATTTTTCGATTTATTTAAAGAACGACATAAAAATTTGGTAAATCTCCTAAGCCAATAAACTTGATACTACTTCAGGCTCCTCAACTCCCACCAAACGCTCCTCGAATCCATTCTTGTGAACGAATAGCTTCGCAAAATCTAATCCAAGTAAATGCAGAAGTGTCGCATGCCAATCAGATACACTCACAGTTTCTTCTACTGCCTTCATCCCAATTTCATCGGTTGATCCATGTATGTATCCCTGTTTAAGTCCAGCACCCGCCATCCAAGTGACCATCGCGTTTTTGTTGTGATCTCGACCAGAATTAGCTTCGTTCTTTTTTCCATCCAATTGCGCTATTGGCAACCGTCCCATTTCCCCACCCCATGCCACTACAATCTCATCTAGCAATCCGCGCTGCCGCAGATCCATCAGCAATCCAGCAATCGGCTTATCTGTTCGCTCACAAGCTCCAAGTAATCCTTTCTTGAGCCCAGTATGGTTATCCCAAATTTGACCATCAATAAACAACTGAACAAAACGCACACCTCGTTCAACCAAGCGACGAGCAATAAGACAACGCTTTCCATAAGAATCAGTTTTATCTTCCCCAATACCATACATTGCTTTAGTAGCAGCACTTTCTTGAGAAAGATCCAAAGCTTCAGAAGCTTCGAGCTGCATTCTGGCAGCCAATTCATAATTAGCAATCCGTGCTCCCAGCTTAGGTTGGCGTAACCGCCTCGACTTATGTAAAAAATCTAAAGCACCTATTACCTCTCGCTCTAATCCAATTATTTCCTCAGACAATTCTTTACTCGGGTGAAGATCAAGCACTGGAGCCCCTTTTGACCTGAACCTAGTACCTTGAAACATCGGAGACAGATAGCCAGATTGCCAATTTTGATTACGATTTATAGGTGGGCCTTTGGGATCATCAAGGACCACATAAGACGGCAAACTCTGGTTTTCGCTTCCCAAGCCATAACTAACCCAAGAACCCAACGAAGGATGGCCCGGAAACAATCGACCACTGTGAATTTTGTATAACGCCGGTTCATGGGTAATGCTAGTAGTATACATCGAGCGAATCATCGTCACTTCATCTACGCACTTTGAAAAATACGGTAAAGCATCAGAAACCCACATTCCACTTTGGCCATACTGCGCAAACTGGAATGGACTGCGTAACAATGCCCCTGCAGACTCTGGATTCTCCACCTCCCCAGCAATCCTATCAAAATAAGATTTACCATGGTTACGAATCAACTCGGGTTTCGGATCAAATAAATCCATCTGACTTGGCCCCCCATTCATAAAAAGATGAATAACTGCCTTAGCTTTAGGAGCAAAGTGAGGTTGATGTGGCTTTAAATCTGATATGGTATCCGTAGATG
>JASLKL010000113.1 GCA_030747605.1 Verrucomicrobiota bacterium
ATAGGGGAAGGTGCGATGTTACACTGGCAATGTTGATTATGCTGCCTTTGCCGCGCTCACACATTGCTGGTCCAAATTCTTGGCACGGTAGTAAGAATCCGCCGACAAGGTTCAGATCGAACACTTTGGCCCAAGCAGGCTGTGGAATATTCTCGAATGGCATTTCTGGTGTAACAGTTGCATCAGGATCGTTACCTCCAGCGGCGTTGAGTAGTACGGTAGGTGGTCCCAGTGATTTTCCGATTGCTTCATGACAAGACTTTAAGCTATCGGGGCTCATCGCATCGCAATTAAAGAATTTTGCTTCACCGCCACCATTAGTAATTTCGTTTAAACGTGCTTCTCCACGTTCGGCATTGCGGCCGACTACAGCAATTATTGCTCCGGCTTTGGCCATTGCTAATGCACACGCTCCACCCAATGCGCCGGTTGCTCCGATTACCACAGCAACCTCGCCGGTTAAGTCAAACAAGTTCTCCGACATGGGTGGGAAGTGTCCATCAGCAGGGCTGCATGGAGAAGGAAATTCCACTCCAACCAAACACTTCATAAGTCCATGGATTTACTTTGCAGGATTTAAGAATCGGAAGTACGGTCAGCTCTCATGAAGTGGATTGTAGTAATCTTGGCCGTTTTGGCTGTGTTGTTTTTGCAAATTAGGCGTGAGGAGATTGGGGTGAAACGCGCTAGTGATGGTCTATATTATAAGTCCGGTGAATCTGATGTATATACTGGGGAAGGACTGGTATATCATCCTAATGGTAGTAAAGCGCAACAAGGCCAAATTATAGCCGGCAAGCCTACGGGGCCATGGAAGCAGTGGCATTCTAATGGGCAAATTCACTGGGAAGGCAGCTATAAGGATGGTAATCGCGATGGGGTTTGGATTAAGTACGATGAGGAAGGCAATAAAGTGAAGGAAGCCACTTGGACTGATGGCATCGAGCAGGTGACTGTGAATTCAGTTGAAACGAAAAAAAATCCAAAAACGCCCCCTTCTCAGGAATCAACTGGAGAGGTAAAAAATAAGGATATTTAAGTCCTTTTGCCTTAAAAGGATTCTAAGACTCCAAGAGGAAACATCAATTTTGGTGAGCTTTAACATACTATTTGGATGTCGTTTTAATTGTAGTTTGATTGGATAGTAAGGTTATAGATTTATCTACTAGTTGTGAGAAACTGCCTTGCCATGTGGGATGAACTTGGCGAATTTCGGGGTGTGAAAAATTTGACTGTTTACCTAGTAGTATCTTCAATTGTTCTGGCCGGATGCGGATCTAGGGAATCTTCCGAATCAGAAGTAAAACAAAATGCTGCTCTGGATACAGCCAGTGTTGCCGAAACCAATTCGGCACCGACTTCCAAGTCTTTAGCTGAGGTGTCCTTGAGCCAGCCAGTCGTAAAATCTGAAAAAGCTAAAACTTCTTCTCAGCAGGCTGAACAGGTTGAAACTAAATTACCGACTGAAATCGTTACTGAGACCAATACGCCAGCTTCAGATGAAGAGCTGATTACAGATGAGCCAACTAACGTTGTGTCGACCAAATCTGAAATCAAATTGTCGGAAGACATTTCTAAGCCCACTTCAACTCCGTCCTCTGCAGCTCCATCAATTCGGAGTTTGCAGCGCGAACGCTTTGAGGAGGAAAGCCGATTAGAGTTGAGGGAGGACCGTTGGTATGTCATTGGCGAATCAAAACCCTACACAGGCCGTGTAAAACGTTGGGTTGTTGAGGGCTGGAAACAGGCCGAAGGTTCCTACAGTAATGGACTTCAAGAGGGACGTTGGAAAATGTGGTGGGATAATGGGCTCTTACGGAGTGCCGTACATATGAAAAATGGCAACCCAGATGGTGAAGCCATTTATTGGTATAAGAATGGACAGCGCAAAGAGGAGGGCAGCTGGAGCAGCGGGAAATTTAAGGCTACAGCCAAATGGAGTGAGGCTGGCGAAGAATTATTGGTTAAATAGCACCAATTGGACTGAAAGGTTGGCTAGGCACCCTCCTTGCCAACCTGTCGCTTGACGGAAGCAAATTCCAACCTATCATGCCGGCCCGTCCATGTTGGACTGTTTGTGACATGACTAGAATTGAAAGTATCCAGGCCCGTGAGATTCTTGACTCACGAGGTAATCCCACAGTTGAAGTAGAAGTTGGCCTTCGAGGAGGTGCCATTGGTCGCGCCGCCGTTCCCAGCGGAGCCAGTACCGGTGAAAACGAAGCGCTCGAATTGCGAGATGGAGTAAAGAGCCGTTACCTTGGTAAGGGTGTCAAAAAAGCGGTTAATAACATCATTAAAAAAATCGCTCCGGCTCTTGAAGGTATAGATTCAACTGATCAGTTGACTGTTGATAATACAATGCTAAATCTTGATGGCACTTCCACTAAATCTAAGCTTGGGGCAAATGCTATTTTAGCCGTTTCAATGGCTAACGCTCATGCTGCTGCGGATGGCCTTGGCCAGTCTCTCTATAAATATCTAGGAGGTCCAAATTCAAAGGTGCTACCTGTGCCAATGGCAAATGTTATTAATGGAGGTGCGCACTCTGATGCTCCTATTGATTTTCAGGAATTCATGGTTATGCCTAAGGGCTTTGACACTTTTAGTGAAGGTCTACAGGCTATAACAGAGATCTTTCATTCTCTTAAAGCAGTTTTAAAGAAGAAAGGGTTGTCTACAGCAGTTGGGGATGAAGGAGGTTTTGCTCCGAATTTAAATAGTGCTGAAGATGCTATTGAGGCCATATTGAAAGCCACTAAGGATGCTGGATATAAGCCAGGCAAACAGATCTTTCTTGCTCTAGATGTTGCGGCCAGTGAGTTTTATAATAAGAGAACAAAGAAATACGTCTTCAAAAAAAGTACTGGAGAAAAGCTTTCTGGTGCCGATCTCGTTTCATTTTATGAGAAGCTGACCTCTAAATATCCTATTATTAGTATTGAGGATGGCTGTGATGAGAATGATTGGAAGAGCTGGAAACTATTAACTGAAAAGATTGGTGATCGCGTGCAACTAGTTGGAGATGATCTATTTGTCACGAATACTAAATTCCTCAAAAAGGGAATCGACACTGGGGTTGCTAATTCAATTTTAGTAAAAGTGAACCAGATTGGTTCGCTTACTGAGACTTTAGATGCTGTTGAATTGGCGCATTGTAATAATTACACTGCTGTTATAAGTCATCGTTCTGGTGAAACTGAAGATGCTACGATAGCAGATATTGCTGTTGCTACTAATGCTGGCCAGATCAAGACTGGTTCACTTAGTCGAAGCGATCGTACTGCCAAATACAATCAACTCTTGCGTATTGAGCAAGAGCTTGGTTCTAACGCTATTTATGGCGGTAAAATGTGAACTAATTTATCCATTTATTTTACTAAAACCGCGCTTTATGCGCGGTTTTTTATTGTGCCTTTGCTTGCTGTTAATCAAACGCTAAGTCAAGGTTTGCGTATGATATGCTTTTCTCCATGTGCTCGTTTGATCCTTTTGCTTGGATTCGCTTTTGGTGCTTCGATCACGATAATTGGTGAGACTTCAATTAAATCATCGCTTACTTTTTATGCGTCTTTTGATAAAGGCCTAAATGCCGATATAGCGAAGGGCGATAATCGGCTCTTTACTCTTGTTGATAAGAAGCCAAAAGAAGGGAATCACACTGGGAATCTGACTCAGTTAGTCAAAGGTAAAGGGATTACAGGAGGCGCACTCCTCTTTACAAAACGGAATGCTAAATGGCTATTTTATGATGGAGTGGAAAACTTTTCCTTCGATAAAAATAATTGGGACGGCACAGTGAGTTTTTGGCTAAAAGTTGATCCTATAAACGAGTTGGATTCTGGATATGTCGATCCGATTCAAATTACCCCTAACACGTGGAATGATGCTTCTTTTTTTGTAGACTTCAATAAGGATGGTAACCCGAGATCGTTTCGTTTGGGTGCCTTTGCCGACAAGAATATATGGAATCCCGACAATAAAAATATCCCTGAGCCACAGCGTCCCTTGGTTCCTGCCCAGTCTAATCCATTTAGTAAGGATAAATGGACTCACGTTGCCTTCACATGGGAGCGATTCAATACTGGTAAGAAAAATGGTATTGCCTCGCTTTATCTCAACGGGCAAAAAGAAGGCAATATTACTGGATGGAATCAGCAGTATTCGTGGTCTGGTAAACCACATCGTATACTTATAGGCCTGTACTATATGGGGTTGTTCGACGAACTTGCCTGTTTTAATCGTGCTTTATCAGCAAAAGAGATCGAGCGTATTCATGCTCACAAAAAAGACTTAAAAAGTTTAATAAGATAATTAGCGATTATCGAATCGGATATCCTTATCGCTCATTGCCGCCTTCTTTTTGATGAGCATTGCTCAATGCTTGGCCTTTGCGCACTTCGCTAAACTCTTTTGTGGTGATTGAGTAGGGAAAGTTAGCTTGTGTTCCTGCTGCTCCAAATTCTCCTTGCTTATTGATAGCGATAAAGTTGATTCCGAGATCCATGCCTAATGGGTCGGTTCGCGCTATCCGCTTTATTGTTTCGGAGCATGCTTCAGTTGGCGACATGCCCTGCCGCATATTTTCGACGACTTGATAAGAGGCACAGTAACGCATCACATTTTCACCCAAGCCAGTCGCCCCGGCAGCACCTACTTCGTTGTCGACATAAAGCCCGCTGCCAATGATGGGAGAGTCGCCTACACGGCCAGGTATTTTTCCGCTCAGGCCGCTTGTGGAACAGCCGCCAGCAATATCTCCGTTATTATCTAATACGATCAAGGTAACGGTATCGTGGTTGTCTGGTTTTTTTACTTTGTTTTGTGAATTGTTTTTTTGCTTAGCTAGCCATGCGGCGTATCGTTTCTCATCTTGGGAATTATCAATTATCTTTAGCCCTTGCTGTTCTGAAAACCATCGAGCACCTTGGCCGACAAGCATGACATGTGGGGTTTTTTCCATCACTAACCGTGCAGCTGTAATTGGATGTACAACACCTTCTATTCCAGCGACGCTGCCAGCACTATGCCCTGGTCCATTCATAATACAGGCATCAAGTTGTGGCACACCTGCGGCATTAGGTTTACCGCTTAGGCCGACGGAAGTATTTCCTGACGATTCAACTAGGCGAATGCCTTGTTCCACAGCATCTAATGCCGACCCGCCATCTTGCAATATTTGCAAGGCGAGTTCATTGGCTGGTTTGCCAAAAGCCCATGTCGATATAATGACTGGCTTACGATTGGTTATTAGGTTTGTACGGTATGTTGTTGAACATCCCATGCCTAGAGATGTAGTAGCAGCTGCGATGGAGGTTTTACGTAAAAAATTTCGCCGACTAAAATTATTCATGAAATAGAAATTCGTATTATTAATGTGGATACAGTCAATGTTAAGCGACTAAGGTATAAAGTTTTCAAGTGCATTAAATCTGCTGCATTATTATTTAGTTGGGTTGTTGGTGTTGCTGCTAGTTGATTTAGTTGTAGTAGCTTTGTTTTTTTCGACAGCCTGATCGAATTTCTTGATATATTTTTCTGTATTGGAATTGAACTCGTCGTCACATCCGATACAACAGAATTTAATTTGTCTTTTTTCGTGAACAAATACGTGAGGTTTTCCCATGCTTCCAAGTTTTTTATCAGCTACGAGACATGTATCCAATGGGTATGTAATTACGTCTGGATCAGCAGGTTCGCTGATAGCTGCTACTTTTTTGCTTTCAGCACATCCGACTAAAATAATACCGGCTGCTCCACTAATTAGGATGGTTTTCCACTTCTGCATATCTGTCACGGAAGGTTGCGTTGGAGATGCGTGATGTCAAATCCTTCTTTCCTACCGGGTTCACTTCTGTTAGCAGGCGTGCGCTGATATGTGCCCAACTGGAAATCAATCTGAAGATCTTCGTGCTGTTACAACGCGAGTTTTGCGTTGGGTTCATGACGGAGTAGGTCAGGAAACGGACGATTGGGTGGCCCGTGAGGAGCCACTTGAGATTAGGGTTAAAGGTGAATCGGTGGTTATAACTATGCGCACGCCGGGACATGACGAAGAATTGGCAATTGGATTCTTGTTGTCAGAGGGTGTGATTGCCACCTCAAGAGATATTTTAGAGATAGCTTACTGTCAGCAAGGTGAAGCGCCTTTGCATGGAAATATTCTAAATGTATTTCTGTCACCCAAAGTTGAGATCAATTTGGATAGACTAAAACGGAATGTATACGCTAGTTCAAGTTGTGGCCTTTGCGGCAAGGCATCTATTGAGTCATTACAGAATATTTTTGAGCCATTAAATCAAAGTGAGACGGTAATCGATGTTGAAACCATTATTACTCTTCCAGAAAAACTTAGGGCGAAGCAGTCAACGTTCGATAAAACAGGAGGTCTTCACGCCGCTGCATTATTTGATGGTAATGGGGAGCTGCTTGTTCTTCGTGAAGATGTTGGGCGGCACAATGCTGTTGATAAAGTTATTGGTCATTTACTTTTGAAAGATCGCCTGCCACTTGAGGATTGTGTTTTGATGGTTAGTGGTCGTGCTTCGTTTGAAATCATTCAAAAGGCACTAGCAGGAAGGGTAGGGGTGATTTGTGCAGTGTCTGCACCATCAAGCTTAGCAGTAGATATGGCTAAAGAGAGTGGGCAAACATTAATTGGGTTTCTTAGGGAAGGGAAATTTAATGTGTATAGCCACAAAGATCGCATCAGCGGTCTGGAAAACTAGTGGACGCCTTCTGGTGATTCAGCATTTGTGAATACATCACTTACGTCGTCATTTTCTTCCAGCGTATCTACTAAGCGTTGAATAGTTTCTGACCCTGCTTCATCTATAGCAGTAGTCTGTTGGGCAATGTAGGTAATCTCGGCCGATAAAGTTGCTATACCTTTATTTTCAACTGCTTTATGAACAGGTTCAAATTGTCCTGGGTCTGTTAGAATTTCATACCCATTTTCATCTGCAGTGAAATCATCAGCACCAGATTCCAAGGCAAGTTCCATTACCATATCTTCTTCGGCAGCTTCACGGTCTATTATGATTTGTCCTTTTCGTTCAAATAGCCGCGTCACTGCACCAGCGCTGCCAAGTTGGCCCCCAGCTTTCGTGACGACATGGCGGATATCGGAGGCGGTACGGTTACGGTTATCTGTGTTAGCATGTACGAGTATAGCTACACCTCCTGGTGCGAAAATTTCATAAGTTAACTCTTCGTA
>JASLKL010000114.1 GCA_030747605.1 Verrucomicrobiota bacterium
CAATTGGCCGCCTTAGCTGCTTCTATAATTTCATTCTGGCTGGCGTTAAGGTTGCCGTATGAAATATTTTCTCCAACTGTTCCATTAAATAAGAATGGTTCTTGGCTTACAGTGGAGATGTTTTTTCTTAGTGATTCGAGAGAAGTTTTAGCAATGTTTTGTCCGTCGATTGTTATGTCACCTTGGCTGGTTTCGTAGAAGGCTGGCAATAGATTAATGAGGGTGGTTTTTCCTGCGCCTGTTGGCCCCACGAGGGCGATCATTTGCCCTGGTTTAGCTAAAAGGCTGATATCCTTTAATGTTGTTTTATCTTTATTGTAGTTAAAATGAACCGCGCTGTATTTAACCTCTCCTCTTACTCTGTTTGGTAGTGGCTTGAGGTCTTCAAGATTTTTTCGTTCTTCGGTAGAGTCAAGAATATCAAATACCCTTTCACCCCCAGCACGTGCTGATTGCAGCATCTGGTTTAGGCCGTGAAGCTTGCTTATAGGTTCGTAAAAAAGTGCTAGATAAAAAAGAAATGCTACTAATTCTCCAACTGACATTTGGTTGTTCATTATTTGTCCTCCGCCTATCCACAGGACTAAGCCTGTGCCTGTAGCGGCGACAAAGCTCATCGACGGATTGTAAAATGCCCAAGCACGCATGATAGTCAGTGTGCCTTGTCGCATTGCCTCAGCTCGATCTTTAAATCTGTTGTCCTCGTGTTTCTCTTTTCCAAATGACTTTATCTCTCGTACTCCTTGAAGGTTGTCCATGAGTAATGAATTCATTGCGCTAGCAGCTTGGCGTTGTTTTCGGTATCGCTTGTGCGCTGTGAGTGTGTACCACATTGCTCCAATAATAAGTAGGGGTATTGGGATCATGGCTACTCCTGCTAGTATTGGGTTAGTGACAAACAGAATTGTTAGCACGCCTAAAATACTAATAATTGACACTGTGCCTTGTTCGGTTCCGTCAATTAGAAGGCGTTCGACTGCGTTGACATCTTCTATAACGCGAGTCATGAGATCTCCGGAGGCTCGTTTGTCGTAGTATTGTAAGGGTAATCTTTGGAGTCTTGCGTAGACCTCTCGACGCATATCAAATACTACGTTTTGTTCAAAATGGTTATTTACTTGTATGCGAATACTATTAAAAAAATCACGAAGAAAAAATGCAGCGATCAATATAAGGATTGCAATGTCAAGCTGGCTGGTATCCCCAGCGTAAATTACATCATCAATAATATACTGTGTAAGCCTTGGGAATGCGAAGGCGCATAGTAATGATACGACTGCACAAGCGATTGTTGCTAGGGCGAGTCCTTTATATGGCCAAAGATACGAGCTCACGCGACGTATGATTTCTGCTGTAGTCCGCTTTTTTGCGTAAAACATAGGGTCGTTCTCTGTTAAATGATCGTGGCTCGACATGATTTTTCGCTTAAACGAGCTTAAAGCGGGTAAAAGCGGCAAGGGTTTTGCGATGCGTTTGGCTAACTTTCAAGTATGAGTTTCATTTAAATCCATTTTTTTTGTTTTCACAGAGGGCTTTATTTCATCCAATTCAGGAATGCGACGCAGAGAATTCATTTGTACTTCAACCGGGGCGCTGCTGGCCATGCCGAACTTGGTGCGTGGGGCTGCAAGGAAGATACGTATAGGGCAGATTGGGACTAGTCACTCACATGCTTCTGGAAAGCTTGGTGCAATACGAAATCTTTCCAAGGATTTTGAGTTAGTAGGTATAGCACAGCCAAAGGAGTCTGCGGCAAAGCCTATTCCTGATAGCGGCGTTTATAGAGGTGTTAAGAGAATGTCAGAGGAGGACCTATTATCAACTCCAGGATTGGAAGCTGTGGCGATTGAAACTGAGGTTCCGGGTTTAGTTGCTGCTGCGAAAAGGGCAGTGGGTGTAGGCTTGCATATTCATCATGATAAACCAGGAGGGGTAAATCTTAGTGGTTTTCAGGAATTAATAAATTTAGCCAAACAAAAAAAGCGTATTGTTCAAATGGGATATATGCTTCGTTACAATCCTGCATTTCAATTCATGTATAGAGCAGTTAAGGAAGGTTGGCTTGGGGAAATAATGGAAGTTGATGCAATGATGGGAAAGATGGCTTCGTCTTCGCTGCGTAAAGAGTTAGCACGTTATGAGGGCGGCGGTATGTTTGAGTTGGCGTGTCACTTAATTGACTCAGTGGTATTTGTGCTCGGCAAGCCAAAGTTGGTTCGGGCTTTTAATATAAGATCCCAGGGGGATAAAGTGCGCGATAATCAATTAGCCGTACTAGAGTATGAGAAGGCGACTGCTACAGTACGTTGTAATCATCGTGATTATTTTGGGTTTTCAAGGCGGCGATTTCAGATAGCCGGTGATAAGGGTGTGATTGAAATTCGACCTATGGAGCCTGGTAAGATTTTGCAGTTGAGTCTTTTTGAATCGAAAGGTGGTTATAAGCGAGGAACCCAAACAGTAGAGCTGCCTGGCAGGCAAGGAGGAAGGTATGATGGGGAGTTTTTAGATCTGGCGAAAGTGATTCGAGGTGAGAAAGTTTTTGACTGGTCTTACGAGCATGATTTAGCAGTTCAAGAAACATTACTTCAAGCTTCTGGGATGCCGATGAAATGAGATTTTATTTATATTTAGTAACGGCTTTTTCTCTTTTGGTGTTAGTTGGTTGCCGCCTGCGTCCTGAGGGGGTGGACTATGACCAATGGAAAGAGGCGCTTAAAACTCGTCGGGCTACATCGGCGCGTCATGTGTCAGCTCCTTCAGGATTTGAGGTCGATTTAATTAAAACTGCTACTAAGGACGAAGGATCATGGGTGAGTTTGGAGTTCGACGGAAAAGGTCGACTGCTAATAGGGCGTGAAGGCCCGGGGATTCTTAGGCTGACTTTACCTGAAGGTCGTTTTGGTCGTTCTGCCTTAGAGTTGATCAATACCGAGCTTAATGAATGTCGGGGTTTGCTTTGGGCTTATGATAGTCTTTACGTTAACGCAAACAACTCGAAGGGGTTTTATCGGCTGCGCGATACAACCGGGGATGACCAGTTTAATGAAGTAAGATTGCTAAAAGAAACAGGCGGCGGCGTTGGGCATGGCAGAAACTCGATAGCTCTTGGGCCGGATGGATTCATTTATCTTGCGCACGGTAATGATGTTAAATTGCCGAAAGATTTTTTGATTAGTTCAATGTCGACCTATAGGCATTACGGTCAAGACCGGCTGTTACCTTGTGATTGGAATCGTGTGTTGTTTAATAAAGGTGTGCTTCCCCCGGCTGGGCATATTATTCGTACCGATCGTCACGGTAACCGCTGGGAGATGATTGCTGGAGGTTTTCGTAATCCATATGGTTTAGCTTTCAATGCCGATGGTGAGTTATTTGTTTTTGATGCAGATATGGAGTGGGATGAAGGCACCCCGTGGTACCGGCCAACTCGGGTCAATCATGTTGTTTCAGGAGGTGATTATGGATGGAGGCAGGGGACTGACAAATGGCCGGAGTATTTTCCTGATAGTTTGCCGAGTAATCTGGACATTGGGTTAGGGTCGCCGACAGCAATTGCTTTTGGGACTAATAGTAACTTTCCTGAATCTTATAAGAATGCACTTTTTATTCTTGATTGGGCATATGGTAAAATATTCGCAGTTAATATAATTCCAAGCGGAGCGAGCTACCAGGCGGATTTTAGCGAGTTTATAACAGGGCGCCCCCTTAATGTAACTGGTGCCGACTTTGGGCCCGATGGTGCGCTTTACTTTGTGACGGGAGGCCGTCGTACTAAATCAGGGCTTTATCGAGTTCGTTACACTGGAAAATCTTTTCATGAGAAACAATCTTTAAGCCAAAGCCAAATTAAAGAAGCTGAAAGCGCTAGGGAATTGCGAATTGAATTGGAAAAATATCACAGGAAGCAGTCCGTAGAAGGCTTGGGCTTAGCTTGGCAATATTTAGATCATGATGATTTATGGGTTCGACATTCAGCCCGTGTGGCATTGGAGCATCAGGTTCTTTCGGATTGGACTTTGCCTGCTTTGACGGAGTCGAATACTAAAAAGGCGCTTACTGCTTTGATGGCGCTTGCACGTGTCGGGGATTCAAAAACGAAATCTCAAATTCTTGCTCGACTTAATTATCTTCCTTGGGAGGTGCTTTCTCCAGAATGGCAATTGATTGCCTTGCGTGCTTATCAATTAACATTCACAAGAATGGGAGGTGTTGATTTGGCTAAGCGCAAGTCGGTAATTAATAAAATTGCTAAGACTTCAGATGTTAATTCTGCACTTAGAATGGAAGTTTCGAGATTGATGATATTTTTAAATGCTGATGGGATAATTCCTCAGTTATTGAACTATGTGGTCAACGCCGAAACACAAGAGGAACGGTTGTTTTATCTTTTTCATATGCGGCACATAAGTGAAGGGTGGACGATTGCGCACCGAAAAGCATATTTCGCTTGGTTGCAAAATATGAATAAAGCGCAAAGTGATATTCATTTTTTGGGTTTTATGAAGCATATCGTTTCTGACGCTTTGGCCAAGGTGCCGCCTGTTGACAGGGATGAGTATGAGCAAATGTTTGATGATAAAAAGGTTATAGGAGATAAGCCGTTAGTTGATCGTCCTAATCTTAAACTTTGGGCAATGACTGACTTTTCTGATTTGGCAGGACGGTTGTCCGAACGTGATCGTGTCAATGGGAACCGAGTTCTTAAGGAGGCGGCTTGTTTGTCTTGTCATACTTTTGATGGGGATGGTCAAGCGATTGGGCCAGACTTAACAACGATTGGTGCGCGATTCGATGTAAAGACAATACTTGAGTCGATAATAAAACCATCAAAAGTTATTGCTGATAAATATAGAAATATTTCAATCACTACCCGGAATGGAGAATTAATAGAGGGCAGGCTTGTTGGGGAGAATAACGAATCTCTCTTGATATCCACGAGTGCTTCAAACATGTCGCAAGTTCGTGAGGTTAAATTAAAAATATTGGCTACCCGTAGTGATTCAAAATTTTCCCCCATGCCTTCAGGCCTTGTGAATTCGTTCACGAAAGACGAAATCGTTGATTTATTAGCATTGCTTCAATTAGGGCCTAAAAAATGAAAACTGGCTTTTTGATTTTGAGGAATTCGTGATATGTTTTCTTTCCGTGAGGTATAGAAAAATACGTAAAACAAATCTAGAGGTGTCTGAAGTTGGTTTTGGACTCTGGACGGTGTCTACTGGATGGTGGGGTAAGTTTACTGATGAAGATGCGATCGGCTTGATTCGTAAGGGGTTTGATCGTGGTATTAGCCTTTATGATGCGGCCGATACTTATGGCAACGGGCGAAGTGAGGAATTGTTATCAAAGGCGCTTGGAGATAAAAGAGATGAAGTGGTGATTGCTACCAAAGTTGGATACGATTTTTATAATCATGATGGGGAGCGCAAAGGGCAAAGAGAAATCGCTCAAGACTTTTCTAAGGAATATATTAAGTTTGCGACTGAGAAATGCCTTGAGCGCCTTAAGACTGATCGTATTGATATTATGCAGCTTCATAATGTGCGAGCTGGACAGGTTGATACGGACGAAGTATGGGAGGCTTTAGAAGAGCTTGAGCAGGAAGGTAAATTGGTTTGTTCTGGTGTTGCTCTTGGGCCAGCCATTGGTTGGATGTATGAAGGGGTGGATTGTGTCCAGAGGCGTAAGCCAAAAATTATTCAGCACATCTACAACATGCTAGAGCAATTTCCAGGAAATCATATAAATGCCGCTACTTATGGGAAAGTCGACAAAGGGAATGTTACCGTAGATGACTTGGGAGATTTTCATCATGGTCGCATGGTTGAGGAGCCCGAGCTGGACACCAGTTTCCTAATTCGTGTCACACATAGCTCTGGTATGCTTGAGGGGCAGTATACTGAAGATACTGTATTTGCTCCTGAGGATCATAGGTCGCACCGTCCTCGGTCTTGGCTTATTAACGGCTTGAAAAAGATCAAAACTCTCGATTTTTTAACTTCTCCAGAGTCCGGCCGGACGCTTGGTCAAGCAGCATTATTGTGGTTGCTTGCTGAGAAGACAGTAGCTTCAACACTGCCGAATATTTACAATGAGGATCAGCTCATTGAATTCACTGAGGATAAGCCTTACCTGACCGATGATGAGCTTCAACGCGTTGAGGAATTGTTTGCAGAGAACTTCGGCGTAGAAGAAGAGCCGTCTGCTTTTAAGGGAACCATGGAACGAGAGAGCGCTGCTTAAATTGAGCTCTAATCGTCATTTATTATTTTTGAAACAAGCTGCCTTCTTGGCAGCTTTTTCTGTATTAACATGTGGCTGTAAGACAGTTGCAAAAAAAACTATTAGTGGTGTGAGTGGTCTTGCTGTGAAGACGGCAAAGACAACTGGTAAGGCGACCGGTAAATTAACCATTGCAACAGTCAAAGCAGGTGGAAAGATTATGCTTTCTGCAGGTAAAACTAGTGGGGCTGCGCTAATCGAATTAGCGAAGAGCGGAGAGGTGACATTTATTAATGCTGCGTCGGGGCTAGTTTCGTCGATTCCTTTTATTGACGGTATGAATCTTCGGTTGGCTTTAAATTCAGCAAAGCTGGATCCGCGGTATAAGGTTTTTGAAATAGTTAGACCTAGCGGGGTAATAAAGGTGGGTTGGACGCAATTATCTAGACTTGGTAATGCTAAATTAAAGCCGACGGATGTAATCCGCGTGATCGAACTTACTTCTAAGTAGTTATGAAGGGCTTAGTTGATACAATTAATCAAGAGACAGAAAGGGTGTTCATGATAGGTGTTCAGCTGAAAGCTGATAATGCTTGGTGTGTAGAAGAGTCAATGGATGAATTGGCAGAATTAGTAACCACCGCTGGGGCGCAAGTGGTTGGTCGGGGTTCTCAGCGACTTGATAAGTTTAACGCAGCGACTTTTATTGGGCCAGGTAAGGCCAAGGAGTTTTCGGAAGAATGTAAATTGGCTAAAGTTGATACGGTTGTTTTTGACGAGGAGCTTAATCCTGCGCAAGGGCGTAATTTAGAGAAGATATTTGAATGTAAGATTCTGGATCGGACAGCGTT
>JASLKL010000115.1 GCA_030747605.1 Verrucomicrobiota bacterium
GAACAACCAACTCGTCTACGTCCATCCTGGTCACCTTCATTTCCCCACTCCGTACACTATCAAACACCATTCGCTTTGTAAGAACGGTTCCGTGTGGTGTTGTAAAAGTGAGATCATCCGCCACTATTTGATCAAGCGTCTCCAGATCACCATCAATCAAAGCTCGGACACGTGTTTCATGTACATCCAATACTTCAGAAGTCATTTTTGTAGCCTTCCTAAATAAAAATTTTTGTCTAATATGTTCCCACTTACTTATCCAAATTGAATTTTAATTCAGAGTGGGCATTATGTCCATGGGGACGATGCACTGCCACTTCTGAACACTCTATCCAGATGCTAAATGCAGTCAAATACTCTTTCGGGCCCGATTCTTGAAGGCTTACGCCTCATGATCTAATGCTCACACCCTTATCGGCAAGCCTTTGGCGATGTTTTATGACATGATCCAGCCAATCGGGATTCATCTCCGGAGCAGATGACAACAAAAGATCAGTATAGGGCTCGTATGGAGGATGCAAAATATCAGATTTTGGCCCTTGTTCTACCACTTTACCCTGATACATCACTACAATGTGGTCAGAGATAGCCTTGACTGTATCCAAATCGTGAGTAATGAAAATATACGATACCTGCAACTCGTTTTGCAAGTTCTGCAGAAGTTTCAGAATCCCCTTTGCCCCAAGCTGATCCAATGCCGATGTAACTTCATCACAGATAATCAAGTCCGGCTTTGCCGCGAGAGCACGAGCTATACAGACACGTTGCTTTTCCCCGCCTGATAACTCATCCGGATATCGCTCCATATACTCCGGCCCGAGTTCAATCAATTCCAGAAGTTTCAAGATGCGCTGATCTCGTTCCTTTCCCGACATACCGAAATAGAAATTGAGAGGGCGCCCCAAAATTTTCTTCACTTTGTGTTTGGGATTTAGCGCCGTGTCTGGCATCTGATAAATCATCTGCATACGTCGCAGCAATTCCTTGGGTCTATTCTTTAGCTTCGGCGGTATCACTTCGCCACAGAAATGAACTTTTCCATCGATTGGTGGCAACAAACCGGTAATGACGCGTGCAAGCGTGGATTTTCCCGAACCCGATTCACCAACAATAGACACGGTTTTACCTCGGCCAATTTTAGTATTAATACCATCTAATACGATAACATTGTTTCCATAGGCTGCCCTTACGTTTTCAACCGCCAACACGGTTTCTTCACCTCCGTGATTAATAGTTTTTCCGCGAGTTTTGCGTACAGATAGCAATTCACGAGTATAATCTTTCTTCGGGCTTTCAATCATCTGTCGAGTTTCACCGGTTTCAACTTCATACCCGTGCTGCAAAACCATTATCCTGTCAGCAATCTGGGCCACAACCGCAAGATCATGAGTTATGTAGATCGCTGCTGTTCCATATGCTTGAATTACTTCCTTGATGGCTCCAAGAACTTCAATCTGAGTAGTTACATCCAGCGCAGTCGTCGGTTCGTCAAATACAATCAGATCAGGATTGCATGCCATCGCCATAGCAACCATGCACCGTTGCAACTGTCCACCAGAGACCTGATGGGGATAACGATCTCCAATGTTGTCAGGGTCCGGAAGGTCGAGTCGACGAAAAAGCTCTTTAGCACGTGCTTCCGCTTTAGAAAAACTCATAATACCTTCTTGTACCGGCATTTCGACGAACTGATGTATCAACTTGTGAGCTGGGTTAAATGATGCAGCCGCACTTTGGGCAACATAGGCAATACGGGGACCGCGAACCCTTCTTAAAGTTTCATAATCTGCACCGAACAATTCCTGTCCATCAAAAAGTATGGAGCCAGCCTTTATCCTGCATCCAGCTCTTGTGTATCCCATGGACGCAATGCCAATTGTCGACTTTCCTGCACCTGATTCCCCGATTAATCCAAGGACTTCCCCACGGTCCACATAGAACGAAACACCATTCACAATTTGTCGCCATTCTTCCTCTTGATAACCCTCAATACAGAGATCATGGACGTTCAGTAAACGATTAGCTCCAGTTTTTTTCATGAGATTAGACATCCTTGATCCCCGAAGCTCTGTGAAGAAACCAATCAACGACTAGATTGACGCCAACCGTTAAAAAAGCGATTGCCGCCGCGGGAATTAAAGGCGTCAAAATACCAAACGAAATAGCCGAAGAATTTTCACGCACCATACTTCCCCAATCAGCTAATGGCGGCTGCAGGCCCAAGCCCAAAAAACTAAGAGAGCTAATGAAAAGAAATACAAAGCAAAACCGCAAGCCAAACTCTGCAACTAACGGAGACAAAGCATTTGGCAGAATCTCTTCCTTCATAACCCACCACAAGCCTTCGCCGCGAAGGCGAGAAGCCTCGACATATTCCATAACCTCGATATCCATGGCTACAGCTCGAGAAATACGAAATACACGCGTTGAATCAATCAGAGCGATAACAAAGATTAGAACTGGAATAGAGGTCCCCATGACGGAAAGAATTACTAGAGCAAGGATAAGCGTAGGAAATGCCATCAAAATGTCGACTACCCGACTCAAGGTTTGATCCACCCATCCTTTCAAGGTAGCCGCCATAAAGCCGCCAATAGAACCCACAAAAAAGGCAAGTGCAGTCGTAACAAATGCTAAAGTAATTGTGTTGCGGGCACCGAACATCAATCGAGAGAATAGATCCCGACCTATATGATCTGTTCCCAAGATAACTGGCGTATAATGGGGTATCGCATCTTCTGACCAAATTGGAGGCTCCCATACATCTCCAGCTATTTCTGTTTCGCTGTACGGTGCGAGGGCCGGAGCAAAAAGTGCACAGAAGATATTTAGGGTGATGATTGCCAATCCTAGTTTTGCTGACCAGGGAGATCTTGTAAAAAATTTGATTACATCTGCCATTTTCGTTTTCACCTACTTCGGATGCCTTAATTTAGGATTGGCAAGAATCGAGAGAACATCAGCTAACAGATTCAAAAGAATGTAGACACCGGCAAATATGAGGCAACTGGCCTGCACAACTGGCAAATCGCGCTTCGACACAGAGTCGACCAACAGCTGACCTAACCCAGGATAAACAAAAACAACTTCAACTAGAACGACACCAACCACCATATACGCCAAATTGAGAACAACAACGTTGATAATGGGTGACAGAGAATTGGGTGTCGCATGTTGCACAATAATCCGAACCTTTTTTATGCCCTTCAAATGGGCCATCTCAATATACGGACTAGCCAAAACATTGATAATTGCCGCACGTGTCATACGCATCATATGAGCAATAACGATTAGCGTAAGTGTCAATGCAGGTAAAGAGATAGCGTACAACCTTTCGAAAAAGGTCATACTATCGCGAACAATTGCCAAGCTCGGAAAGATCTGAAACTCCACAGCTAATAGCACCATCAGAATATAGGCGACGAAAAACTCCGGAAAAGAAATCATCGATAGGGTAAAAATTGAGATGAATTTGTCGAAAAAGCTTTCCCGGTAGAGGGCTGCCAAAATTCCCAGCAAGATAGAAATGGGGATGGAGAAAACAGCAGCCGTAGCAGCCAAAAAAAATGTGTTACTGATCCGAGAGCTCAGCAAGTCCGCAATGGGACGATTGTTTGCTAGCGATGTTCCCAAATCTCCTTGTAAAATTCCACCAATCCAACTGAGATATCGTGTATGAGGCGGAAGGTCCAGTTTGAGGTTACTACGAAATGCCTGGATAGACTCAGGTGTGGCAGCCTGCCCCAAAATTGCTTCTGCGAGGTCACCCGGCAATGCTTCGACACCGATAAAAATCAGTACAGAGATAACAAAAAGCATCCCAACTCCAAGGAAAAGGCGTTTCAGGACCATTCTTGTCAAATTGCTCAATTATACCTCCCTGTACCAATTTTCTTTAGAGAAAATACAAAAACACGAGTTAAATATGAAAAATTTAGTGAGGAAAGATATATGTCCATACAATCCGACACTGACAATATATAATCTGTCGGTCAAGAAATTTTTAAGTTCGTGAATGTTTGGTAATGTAATCTTGTCCTTTCGCATTCGATGGAAATAATTCAAAATATTATTTCGTCATTTGCGGAAAAATTATATTCCTACTCCTCTAAAGCACTCAAATTACTTAATCCATTTCAATTTAAATACAAATTGACAGGTGCGACACATCGTCCTAGAATTTTAGAATATTTAAAGGGAGATTATCAATGAAAAAGGCTAGAGAGATACTTAATAGTAACGCTCAAATACATAGGCGTGGCTTTATTAAAGGTTCTGTTTCAGTTGGTGTTGCTGCAGCAGTAGTGCCAGTTGTCAGCACCGTAACTGCAAATGCAGCAACCCCTAAAAAGGGAGGACACTTGCGCCAAGCACTTAGAGGCGGTTCTGTGTCCGATACGTTAGAAACAGGGGCAGCCTCTGGGGATACCCATCCTCAAAACATCAAAAGGCAACTTTACAATAATCTTACGGAACAAATGCCAAACGGATCAGTTGCAGGAGAGCTAGCCGAAAGTTGGGAAGCCACACCAGATGCTGCAACTTGGGAGTTCAAGCTCAGAAAGGGCGTGGAATTTCATAATGGTAAATCATTAGAAGCTCAAGATGTTGTTGAATCAATTCAGAAGCATCTAGGTAAAGAGACTAAATCTGTAGCTAAAGGACTAGTTTCCGGTGTCAAAGAAGTGAAGGCAAATGGAAAGCATTCTGTCATTTTCAGCCTGGAGTCTGGAGATGCAGACCTTCCTTTCACACTCACAGATCATAATTTTGCTATAACACCGGCAGGAATTTCTGAGCGCATTGGAACAGGACCTTTTGTCCTTAATAAGTGGGAGCCAGGTGTTTCTGCTGAAACCGAAAGGAACCCAAATTACTTCAAAGAAGGATTGCCTTATTTTGACTCAGTTGAAACACTTAATGTGCCAGATGCAACCGCAAGGCAAAATGCACTTAGAACAAAGACAGTAGATGTTATTGACGACCCCATTCTCAACACACTTGACTTATTTGCCAAAAGTGGGGGAATCAATATTCAGGAAACGCCTGGAAACAAACATTTCACGATTCCAATGAGAATGAATGTGTCACCTTTTGACAACAACGATGTGCGGTTAGCCCTGAAATATGCAATCGATCGAGGACAAATTCTGAAAACAATTTTGAATGGCCACGGTTACATTGGGAACGATCATCCCATATCTCGTGCCATGCGATATTACGCAGATGATATACCTCAGAGATCATATGACATCGATAAAGCAAAGTATCACCTCAAGAAATCTGGAAATTCATCTCTCGATATCGAACTACATGCTGGTGATATCTTTCCAGGAGGTGTGGATACAGCCCTTTTATTCAAGAACCATGCAGAAAAAGCAGGCATTAACATTAAAATCAATCAGGTTTCAACAGATGGCTATTGGAGCAAGATCTGGAACACCGTTCCGATGTGTGTCTCATACTGGGCTGGGCGTCCTACAGCAAATTCAATGTTCTCATTGGCATTCTCAGCAAAGTCTACCTACAACGAAACTGCTTGGAATAATGAAAGATTCGAAGAACTGCTGGTTGGAGCACGTGCAGAGCTAAATGATGAAAAGCGTAAGGGAATGTATGCAGAAATGCAGCGTCTTGTTAATGAGGAAGGTGGACTGATCGCACCAGTATTTGCTAACTTCGTTTCTGCTACAAGTGATCGTATTGGAATGGCTGAAAAACAAGCCAGTAGTTGGGTTCTTGACGGATGTAAGAATACTGAACGCTGGTGGTTCGCTTAAAGCCACCTAATTAGAAAGCTAATCTGATCGGATGAATATCCGATCAGATTAGTAACAGACTCTGTGCAAATCTTTTTGTAAATGACGAGTCATCCAATCTAACTCACTTCTGCCTGCCTCAAACTCTTAAAATAACATTTTAGTTTAATATTAAACTATTTTGAATATAGCGCTAAAAATAATTAAAAACTAATCTTGAGATGCACCGGTAGCAACAGCTTTGCCATTAATTACCAGCTGAGGGCATGATGAAACCCCTATTAATTCAGGCCTTTTATCAAGATATTCCTTTACACCTGAAAGATTTTCGATTTTCCCCATAAAACTAGAGATCAAGGGAGTATCTTTAAATAATTGCTCATCTAGAAATCTTAAGAGAGAAAATTGATGGTAGATTCCAAAATCACAATAAAAAGGCTCGCTTCCATAAAAAAATGGCCCCCCAGAAGTTTCAATTATTCGATTAAAGTAAGACAATTTAGGCTTGAAGCTGCCCAACACCAATTCTTTATTCTTTTCAAAAGCGTCTCCAGACAAAAAGTTAATTGTCATATTTAATGGTTGCAGTAGTTCTTGACTAGACTCAAATAATGCATCCACCTTTCCCAATTCTTCGGTGTTTCTTGGGTTTTTACCAATCAGATTAGAAATATACCTCACAATTGATCCGCTTTGCCATATTTTAATCTCATCGTTCACAACTAACAAAGGCAATTGCCCAAACGGTATTATCTCTTTTAACTCATCCCACGACTTATGATAATAGTCCCAAGCCATATGATACTTGTATTCAAGATTTCCGTAGGACAACAAGAACTGAGCAGGCTCCGCAAAAGCACGCATTTTAAAATATATTAGATCAAGTTTAACATTACTTCCCATAGTACCCTCTTATTAATTTACTCTTTCCGAGATTTGTACAAAGTATCAAGACCTTCTTTCAAATCACTATAGAGCCCCTTTTCGCCTAGGTACATCCTTAATGTTTCATTTAAACCACCTTTAGTACTCAACCCTTTAATTCCCTGACTCAGGATATCAGATTGGAGAGTTGAAGAAATAAGAGATCTAAGGAAGTCATCAGCCTGATTATCATTTGAAGCCTTCTCGGTCAGCCAATGTGAGGCTGTTTTTGTCATTTGTAATATTGGCGACAAAACTGCTTGTGCGATCAAATACCTCTCAAAATCTAGAAAATCGTCAAATTGAATAACATTATTTTCTTTTCCAAAAATTTCTTGTATTAAAACTGAATT
>JASLKL010000116.1 GCA_030747605.1 Verrucomicrobiota bacterium
AGGCATCTATAGGTGGAGACTTTATCCAATTCGAACCTTTCGACGGTATAAAAATGTCCGAACGCACCGAGTTTCGGATTTTATATGATGACAACGCAATCTATATCGGAATTTGGGCTTTCGATTCCGAGCCTAAAAAAATCCTAGCGCGAACAATGTCCCGAGACATATGGCCAAGAGAAGACGATTGTGTATTTATTGTAATCGATACTTTTTTAGACAGACGTAATGGTTATGCCTTCACAGTAAACCCCAATGGAACTCGATATGATGCGATCATCGCCAACAATGATTTCAACGGTGACAGTTGGGATACGATTTGGAGTTGCCAAAGTAAAATAACAGAAAAAGGCTGGTTTAGTGAAATCTCTATTCCATTCGACTCCATCACTTTCGCCCCAAATCAATCCACATGGGGACTTAATATTTCACGAACCATCCGACGCAAAAATGAAAAAGGCAGGTGGCACAATGAAGGCAGATACTTAAGAACATCCAGCATGGCTAATGCAGGTGAAATTCGAGGTCTAAACAACTTAAGAAATGCAAGCAAATGGGAACTGCTCCCATACGGCATAGGTAAATATAATTACAATCATGACAGTAACAAAGATTCTTCATTAGGTGATTTTGGTGGAGACATATCCTATCGCCTAGCTCCAAACCTAAACGCCAGTATGTCCATAAACACAGACTTTGCGGAAACAGAAGTCGATTCCAGACAACTCAATTTCACTCGATTCTCTTTAATGTACCCAGAAAAACGTGATTTTTTTCTTAAAGATTCAGGTATTTTTCAATTCGGCCCTTCATCAGGATCAAGCCCACTTCCTAGCACGCCATTTTTCAGTCGGCGCATAGGTTTAACAGCCAACGGAAAACCAAGACCAATAAATCTAGCAACCAAACTTACCGGTCGAGTTGGCAAATATAATATAGGGATGATTGGGGCCATGCTTGAATCGCAAGATAATCTAAATTCTCAAAACACTTTTGTTACTCGTGTATCCCGAAATATTCTAGAGCAATCTAATATCGGATTCATCAATACAGTCGGCGATCCAAATTCCAATAATGATGCATACATGATAGGAACCGATTTTAATTACAGAAACACCAAATTCCTCAACGGCAAAACTCTTCGAGCAAATCTATACTCAATGGCAAATTTTGATGAAAAAACAGACTGGAGTTATGCACATGGTGGAAGCATATACTATCCTAATGACGTAATTTACACGGGTGTTTCTTACTATGGAATTGATAAAGATTTTAAGCCTAAACTAGGCTACACAAGACGAACTGGAGTGAGGCGCTACGGTTCTGCATTTTCGATCAGCCCTAGAACCGAAAATATTAAATGGCTAAGGAAATACTCTTTTGCATATTTCAACCATTTATATACTTCGCTTGATAATGAAATCGAGTCACAAAAGCATTCATTTTATATCCCGCGTCTAGACTTTGAATCTGGACTCGAAATGTCTTTTGAGATTGAGCGAGAATTCGATAAACCTGATAACGATTTTGAAATTTCTGGTGGAGGAATCGTACCTGCAGGAGAATATTGGATAACTGACTACAATCTCGATATCGACTTTCCGGATGCCGGATTAATTAATGGTGGTTTAGGTTATGTATTCGGTGATTGGTATCATGGAAAAAAACAAACATCTTATACCCGAATTGGATACGATCCTATCAAATGGCTTAACACCAGCCTTAGCTATACATACAATTTATTTAAACTTCCTGATAATGAATTTGATGCTCAAGTTGCCTCGTTAAATGCCCGCATTAACTTCACACCAGACATGGGCTGGTCACATCTGATCCAATACGACAACGTATCCGAGTCAATAGGATATAACACTCGATTTTTTTGGGAATTTCAGCCAGGAAAAAAATTCTATGCAGTACTGCGTCAAAATTATGGTGATGAAGCACATCTATTGGAATTAAGAGAAAGCGAATTCTCCGTTAAGGCGGTTACTACATTTCGCTTCTAAAGAAGCGAAACCAATATAAAACCATATTGACAGAAAAACATCTGTTAGTTAACAAGTTCGCTCTTTAACACTTGGTGGCAACTGCAAAACAAACCGACTGCCACTATAATCCATTATATAATCAGACAAATGGCACTAAGATTAGGCGACGAAGCTCCAAACTTCCAATCCGAGACAACTGAAGGGAAAATTGATTTTCATGAGTGGATAGGAGACAGCTGGGCTGTACTTTTCTCCCATCCAGCGGACTACACACCAGTATGCACTACAGAGCTAGGCTATACAGCTAAGTTAAAACCAGAATTTGACAAACGCGGTGTAAAGACCATAGCTGTAAGCGTAGATCCAATAGAAGATCACCATGGTTGGATAAATGACATTAACGAAACACAAAACACCACGGTTAATTTTCCAATAATCGCCGACCCTGATCGTTCAGTGGCTACAGCTTATGATATGATTCACCCAAATGCTGCAGAGAAATTTACTGTGCGATCAGTTTTCATCATTGACCCCAATAAGAAGATACGTTTAACCATCACTTACCCTCCAGCAACTGGTAGAAATTTCGATGAAATACTTCGTGTAATAGACGCACTTCAGCTTACCGACAACCATGCTGTGGCTACTCCTGTGAACTGGAAAGATGGAGAAGACTGCATTGTTGTCCCGAATCTCTCAGACGAAGAGGCCGAAGCCAAATTCCCGAAAGGTTTTACTAAAATTAAACCCTACTTAAGGACTACACCTCAACCGAATAAGTGATAGAATTTCACACCAAGGGGAGCTGCTATTAGCAGCTCCCCTTTTCTTTTAATACAGATAATGAACCCAACGGATATCCAAATCATAGCTGAAGAAATGGCCATAAAATGGGAAAATGGTGATGAATCATTCGTTAGCTTAGCTAAACTCAGAAAAGCCTGCCCCTGTGCCGGCTGCAAAGGAGAGATGGATGTAATGGGAAACCTATACAAAGGACCTGACCGACCATACAAACTCTCCTCCTTTCGAATTCAATCTATTAAATACATTGGTGGATATGCCATTCAACCCATGTGGGAAGATGGGCACAGCACTGGCTTATTTGCATACGATTACCTTCGTGCCGTGGCTGATTCGCCAGATAAAGAATAGCCACAAATGGTTTGAGGGTATGCGTATGACTGTCTAACTTCAGCCATGCGCTTCGCAACCGCCCTGCTTGGGTTAACCTTATTCTGCCTCAGCCAAAATCTGGCTATGGCACGAGTTTATCTTGGCAATGAAGTTCTAGCCATGCGCAGTTACAAAACACTGCAAGGCAAACGTGTTGGCCTTCTAACCAATACATCCGGCGTAGACGGCCGAGGTCACTCGATCATTGATATTCTCCACAAATCGCCAAAAGTGAAACTCGTCGCATTGTTTGGAGCAGAGCACGGCGTAGACGGCAAGATCCCTGCTGGCAAGGAATTCCCTAATAGCACTCATCGACGAACCGGCCTACCAATTTATTCTCTCTACGGCCCCGGCCCAGTTCGCAAGCCTACTCCAAAAATGCTCCGAAATATCGATTGTCTGGTTTATGACATCCAAGATACCGGGGCAAGATCGTACACATTCATTAGCACTATGGGCCTGTGCATGGAGGAGTGCGGCAGAGCTGGAGTAGAATTTATAGTACTCGACCGACCCAATCCCCTTGGCGGTCAGCGTGTCGAAGGACTCATTCTCAATCCACGCTTCAAATCATTAGTTGGTCAGTGGAAAATTCCCTACGTCTATGGAATGACTTCTGGGGAACTAGCATACATGATCAGCGGCGAAGGCTGGATCAGTCACCGGCCTAAAATCTCCATCGTCAAAATGAAGGGATGGAAACGATCAATGACTTGGAGCAACACCGGCCTCAAATGGGTGCCTACTTCACCAAACATACCTCACGGGGACTCCCCAATGCACTACGTCTCCACTGGCGTATTGGGTGAACTCGGTGCGGGCAGCGGTCTAAGCATAGGCATAGGTGAAGGAATGCCATTTGAATGTGTCGTGTCAACATGGATGAACACCGATGGCATGGCACGTTACCTAAACAGCAAACAATTACCCGGTGTACGTTTCGAGCCAATTCGATTCAAAAGTCGCCGCGTAAAAAACCGCATCTACTCGGGAGTTAGAGTTCGATTTACCAATCGTTCCATCGCCCCACTCATGCCGATCAACTACCACATCATTGACGCCGTAAAGGCCGTAGCTAAGCGTGACCTGTTCACTACCCGGTCCAAAAGCGGTCGCAGTTTTAACATGTTCGACAAAGTCAACGGTACAGATATGATCCGTAGAGACTTGGCAGCAGGCCGCTCCGGAGGTCAAATCGTTAAGTCTTGGAACAAGGATGAGGCGCGCTTCCGCCAACAACGTGCCAAATACCTTCTATATAAGTGATAATTGATGGACAGACGGACCAAAAATACTTTTTTTTCGCGTCAAAATCCTTAAAGTTTTCCGCCGTTTGATCCGGTGAGCATTCTCACCTACCTCAGCGATCAAAATGACATCAAGGATTTATGAGTAACTATTCGCAAAAAGTCTGGAAGGCTCAACAGGACCGGAACGACCAACTTATCAAGAACTCGAAGTTTATGCGGTCATCTGTCACCTCACAGGTACTACCACTTAGCATTGACATCACAAATACAAACACGCTAGACCAAAAACAAGTCGACACCCTACAAGCACTCGAAATTGAGGCCGCCCGAATTTCCATTTCTTCACTAGCATCTCTTGCTACTATTGGGGAACTTGATCACTTAGGTGGAGGACTAGATTTAATCCCAAGCCTAATGCTTACACTTGCTGCAACCGATTACAAAAAAGTGCAGTACACAATTGAAAATGCCCATGCTAGTATAGGCTACTATGCCTCTCTGGCTACTTTAGGTTATGTGGATCGAGAATCAGTTGTGCACAAATTCCGCCGCGGACTAGATATACCCGGTCACGTTTCCTGGATACCAGGCGGAACCCAACTCAACGGTGGACGACTGGGAGTGATGATACCCGTTGCTGCAGGACAAGCAATGGGCATGCGATCAAGGGATCCTCAATCTTGGGTCGTTTGTCACTGTGGTGATGCTGGATGGATTGCCGGACAAGCACTAAACGGATTTAACGCTGCTGATATTGGCAATCTTCCACTAACTTTTGTAATGCAACGGAACGGCATTCAATTATCTGACTCAAACAAAAATGTAATGGATAAGGATCCTAGAAAGATCATTGAAGCTATGGGTGTTGAGATAATTGAATTAAAATCGCTATTTGAAACTAGTGAGATGTATAAGGCTTACAAATATGCACACAGCAAGGCTATGGAAGGCCGTCCAACATTGATTTTCCCAACTGGATTTTCCTCAACCGATGGAGAGAAGGTAGACTTCAACTGGCTAGCCAATCGCTTTGGGTTAGAATCTGAGATTGAAGCCATAACTAATAAGAATAAAATTGCCTTGGATCAGGAAATCTGGGTGCCCGGCGCTTTGATGAGTTATCGTGATATTGTGCCGATGCTCGAATGCGTGCTACTTGTTAACGACCTGCCTGGCGGTGTTGGACACCATGATGGCCATATGAAAGGACGTGATGAGTCCGAGGTCTTGGGTAACGTAATGCTCACCCGTAGCGAAGCTCAACAATCTGCTTTCGATGAACTCTCTGCCGCACCTAAGGCAGAAGTAACCACCCATGCACGCCCTAGAATCGGCTCAGAAAACCTCATGCTCAGCACAGAGCAATTGGCAGAAGTTAGCCTGCCGGAAGTCGGCAAAAAGAGCAGTGCGCGAGCTGGTTCAGAAGCTGGCTACGCCGCCGTAGCTAAAGCACATCCGAATGACACATTCATTGTCAGTTGCGATCTCAACCCGTCAACTAAACTCGGAAAAGCAGCTGCCCAAATTCCTTCTAAAAATCAAATTGAATTAAGCATTGAAGAACAAGCCGCACTTCTCGTTGCCGACGGCTTGGCTATGAGCTCGAACAAACCACAGGTCAATGTTGTCTCAACATTCTCTGCTTTCTTTGAAGGCATTGCCCGTGAAGGACTGGAGCTTTGGCGTTACCAAAGAAATCTCAACGGAATAAACGAAGGACTCAATGTAATTATGCACATGAGTCACGTCGGTGCCTGCACCGGTAGAGATCACTTTTCTGGTTGGAGCCTTGACTGGGTATCGCTCGCAATGGGTTATCTTCCATATATTGACCGTTTTTATGCCCCAGCTGATGCCCGAGGCGCGTTTGTAGCAGTAAAGGATGCATGTGCCCGTTACGGAGCACATATTGTAGCTATCCCTCGCGACAACTTAATAGTTCTTTCGGACGAACAAGGCAGTCCTCTTTATAATCCTGAAAGTGAATGGGAAGCCGTTACGTTACTCAGAAAGCATAACGCTGCAAAGACCGCGATTCTTGCCCTAGGTGCAACCGCAGGTATCGCTCAACAAGCTGCTGAAGAACTTGGTGGCGAAGCAGACGTATACGTAATCAACGGCCTGCCATTACCAGACGGCTTCCTTCAAGGTATTTTTGAAAATTACGATAGTGTTGTAACCGCTGAAGATGGCATTATAGGAACACGCGACTGTGGCATTCGCGGTTTCGCAAGTATGGTGATTTCCGCGGCAAGCGATACCGCTACAAAAACCGAACATATTGGGATCGTCGATCCGCGTATCGCCCCATCAGAAGGGCACGAAGAAGTGTGGGAACACTTTGGAATCACTTCTAGTGCAATTGTCTCCGCTGTAAAATCATTAGCATAAAAGATCCACGACACCCCACCAAACCTTGTCAAAGAGGCTCTTAATCCAGTCAGAAACAAAAATGGCCGGCTTTCGATGAAAACCGGCCATTTTAAAAAGTGGTGGTAGGAGCAGGACTCGAACCTGCGAAGGCGTAGCCAGCTGATTTACAGTAATAAACCCACGTTTATTAAACCCTTATTTTATAGAGGTGAAATGTAGTTA
>JASLKL010000117.1 GCA_030747605.1 Verrucomicrobiota bacterium
ACTGTTTCTGGGTTGCGCCGTCGAGGGTTCACACCTGCCAGTATTAGGGCGTTTTGTCATGCGATTGGTGTGACCAAATTTAATAGCCTGACCGATGTTGCGTTGCTTGAGCATAGCCTGCGACAGGATTTGAATGAAACGGTGGAGCGGCGTCTGGCTGTGCTTCATCCAATCAAGGTTGTGATCACAAACTTTCAGGAGGGAAAGATTGAAGAGCTCGAAGCTGTCAACAATCCTAAAAACCCAGAGGCTGGAACTAGGAAGATGCCTTTTTCGCGTGAAATTTACATCGAGAAAGATGATTTCATGGAGGATCCTCCAAAAAAGTTTTTTCGCCTTGGGCCCGGCCGTGAGGTGAGGCTGAGGTTCGCGTATTTTATTACCTGCCAAGAGATCATCAAAAACGATGTGGGAGAAGTTGTAGAACTCCACTGCACATATGATCCGGAAACTCGAGGAGGGAACGCTCCCGATGGGCGCAAGGTTAAGGGAACGATTCACTGGGTTTCCGCCGCCAAGGCATTTGAAACAAAAGTGCGATTATATGATCGCCTTTTTACGACAGATGACCCGAATAAGGAAGATGATGGTAAGACATTTCTTGACTATATAAACGAATCATCATTACAGGTCATTGCAGATGCGAAACTGGAGCCGAGCCTGTCCGAGGCGGATCCGGGAGAATCGTTTCAGTTTGAGCGATTGGGGTATTTTTGTGCAGACTCAAAAGACTCCGAGCATGGCAAACCGGTATTCAACCGGACTACAACTTTGCGTGACGCTTGGGCGAAGCAAAAAAACAAGGCATCATCGTGAGCCAATCGCTTGGGCAAGCGCGTTGCCTTTTACGGACAAAACACTAAACTCCTTTTGAAGGGTTCGAAGCCACTATGGACGATCTTTGCCAAAAAGTTTGGAATGGAGAGCGCATTACTGAGGCGGAGGCGGTTGACTTGTCCCGGCTGCCATTACAGCAGTTGGGCGCGCTATCAGATCGCCGCCGCCGGCTCGCAAAAGCTGGTGACTATGATGGACAGGGAAACGAGATTGTTACTTATATTCTTGATCGCAATATAAACTACACCAACATCTGTAATGTTTACTGTAAGTTTTGCGCATTTTGGCGAACAGAGAAGCAAGAGGGAGCCTATGTCATTTCTCGTGATGAAATTGATAAAAAAATTGAGGAAACAGTAGCTCTTGGAGGCACGCAAATTCTTATGCAGGGAGGGCACCACCCCAAATTAAATAAGCAGTGGTATCTTGATTTACTTGGGCACATTCGTGATAAATTTCCTGAGATCAATATTCATGCATTTAGTCCGAGTGAGTTTATTCATTTCCGGGATGTTTTTGATGAGCCGCTCGAGAGTTTAGTTCGTGATTTTCGAGATGCAGGGCTCGGATCTATCCCTGGAGGAGGAGGAGAGATTCTAGTAGATGAAGTTCGCAATCGTATAGCTCCATTAAAGGCAATGACAGATGATTGGCTTAAGGTGATGGAGATTGCACATGGCCTCAATATGGCTTCAACTGCGACAATGATGTTTGGGCATGTAGAAAGCATTGAACATCGTATTGAACACCTTGAAAGAGTAAGGCGACAGCAAGATGAGACAGAAGGATTTACTGCTTTCATTGCATGGACCTTTCAGCCGGAAAATACTAAGCTCAGGGCTCCCGCGGTTGGAGCAAACGAGTACTTGAGGATGCAAGCATTAAGTCGGATCTACTTAGACAACGTACCCAATATTCAGAGCTCTTGGGTGACACAGGGCCTTGAGATTGGGCAAGTGGCGTTGAAATATGGAGCAAATGATTTAGGCAGTATTATGATTGAAGAGAATGTTGTTTCAGAGGCTGGCACTACATTCTGTATGGATGAGGGAGACATGAAGCGACTAATTGACGATATCGGATACAACCCCCGCCAGCGCGATAATTGGTATCGTTTGGTCAACAGTAAGGCTGTGGCAGCATAATGAATTTGAAAATAATAAATATCCCTGTGGCACTTCATCATTTAGCCAAGCATCTGCTATTTTTGTTAGTGGCGGGGGCTTTGATCATCGGTGCAGGTTGTCGCTCTCCAAAAAAAGGTAACAATACTTTTAATCTTAACGATCGGGTTAAATACAACGCGGCTTATGATAAGGAGCTCGACTCAATTTTTAATCTTTCAGAAAAAGGGAAGTGGGAGGAGGCAGAAGCCGAAATAAGTTTGCTGCTGCAACAACATCAGGAGGATCCCGTCTTGCAGCGTATTAGCGAGTGGGTAACAACTCAAAAAACGCTTCTTCGACAACAGGCTGTTGAGGACCGTATTCGCAGTGTTAATGCTAGACAAACAGGGATGAATCCGACTCTCAAAGAGTTATGGAATGAAAGTAAGGATCGAGGCTTGTCTCCTCGTAAAGATTTACGTGATGCCTTGGAGATGATTGAGGCAACCCCCTATGTACCGGAGACATTTGGCAAACAGGTAACCAAAAAAGGGTTTCTTTTTGACGCGCAAAGCGAGAAGGGTCGAATGTTTGAGTTATTAAAAATCAAGGTTTCCCTTGAAGTTGAAAATCTCTCCATTCAACAAATCCTTTTTGACCTTGGTAAAAAGGAGGGCATTAATTTTGTTGCTGATCAGGACATGAAGCCGCTACAGCAAAAACTGACCCTAAAGCTTGATAATGTACCGCTTAATGAATTGCTGGAATATATTGCGCGAAATACAGGTATAAAATTTCAAGTAGGAGAAGAATTGATTTGGGTCATCGATGGCAAAGCTTCAAAAGAGTTGATAGAAGAAACACGATTCTACAGGTTGCGAAAAGGATTTATTGTGCCAGCGCAATTTGGCCCTGATGAGGTTGTTTCTGTCACCACTAAGCCCGCTGAAGGGCCGTCCGTTACGAGGGAGACGTCGACTTATAATAAGTTTGTAAACGATAGTAAATCCCAGAACCCGTCAATATCTGAAGCGATAGAAAAATTCTTTAAGGGAGAGTTTATGATAGATTATGAGCGTAATTTGATTGTCGCTACAGGGACTCCTTCTCAGTTTGAGCTACTAGAAAAAATTATTGCTGAGTTCGATCGGGCTATTCAGCAGGTCTTGATAGAGGCGCGATTTATTACAATTTCTGAGGCAGCGTTTTTAGATCTGGGCTTCAGGTGGGCATCGAGTATTGCAAATGGATCTGTAAAAGATCAAACAGGAATAAGTCAGGGAAATATTGGCGGTCAGGAAGGTATGATTACTCGAATAACATTAAAAAATGTTTTTGATAATGACAGTATTCTTGAGAATGCAGATTTAACTGCGGCGCTTAGCGCTCTTGAGCAGAGCGGAGAAAGCCAATTGTTGAGTTCTCCCAGATTGACGCTTCTTAACAATCGACCTGGGAAAATAAATGATGGGGAAGTTAATTATTATTATGAACAATTTGCCATTGAGGAAAAATTTTTGGGCAATGAAAATAATTTTAGTACTTCAGCCCGCCTGGTTCCTACGGGAAAGCCAAGTAAGATTACTGCAGGGGTTTCGCTTGATGTTGTAGCAAGTATTGGCGGTGATGGGCAAAGCATTTTGTTGGCGTTGCATCCTGTGGTAAACCAGAATGTAAGTTATGTTTCGCTTGATGGGCAGACAGTGGATCAGCTTGATGATAAGGCAAATAACCAAATGCAAATCTTTCTTCCCAAATGGCGGACGCAGGAATTGTCAACGCGAGTTGTGGTTGGATCAGGACAAAGCATAATGATGGGAGGGGTTCTTCAGCGTGAGCAGCGTACGGTTGTAGAGTCAGTGCCGATCCTTGGAAACATACCAGGTATCGGGGCTCTTTTCCGTAAACGCGCCACATTAGACAAGCCGCGCTATCTTCTTATTTTCGTAACCGCAACATTAATTGATGAGGACGGATCGTTTATTACTTACGAAAACCCTGAACCTGGCTTGCCGGCTCCGGTCAGAGTTCCTAAGGCGCTGAATCCTTCGAGTTCTACAGCATTTCCTGCATCTCCAAAACCGGCAACAACGCCGAATTCTGCGGAAGTTAATCCGCCACAGTAGCCAAATGCTGGTCAATAAGATCTAATATTATTATCTCGGCGATAATTCAGTTAGAGATTAAGCGAATATAAAATTAATATACCTATCAATATGCCAACAATCGAACGTGCACTTATTTCAGTTTCTGACAAGACAGGGCTTATTCCGTTCGCGGAAGTGCTTTCCCGTGCAGGTGTCGAAATTCTTTCGACGGGAGGCACGGCCAGAGCGCTGCGTGAGGCCGGTATTGAAGCAATAGATATAAGTGATTACACCGGCTTTCCAGAAATGCTTGATGGGCGAGTGAAGACGCTCCATCCAATGGTTCATGGCGGGTTACTTTACTTACGGGAAAATGGCGATCATGTTGCCACGACAAAAGAACATGGAATTAACTCGATCGATCTAGTTGTCGTGAATCTTTATCCTTTTGAGCAAACTGTGGCTAACCCGGATGTCACGATTGAGGATGCTATAGAAAATATAGACATAGGAGGGCCTTCTATGTTGCGGAGTGCGGCGAAGAACCATCAAAGTGTTACTGTCGTAGTTGACCCTGCTGATTATGATGTTGTAGCTGCCCAGATATCAGCAGAAGGAAACACAACGACTGAATTACGACGCCAGTTGGCTGTGAAAGTTTACGCTCGTACATCTGCATATGATGGGGCCATAGCGCAGCACCTCAATAATGTTTATGCTATTGAACAACCGCAGTTGGAAGTGCCTGATGAGTTAGTTTTACGTGCGCCCAAGGCGCAAGATTTGCGCTATGGTGAAAACCCTCACCAACGTGCTGCTCTGTATGGGCGGTTTGGTGAATTTTATGAGCAGCTACAAGGCAAGGCTCTTTCTTATAATAATATTTTGGACCTCACCGCTGCTGCACAATTAATTGTCGAATACAATGCTGATGCGCCGACACTGGCCATTCTTAAGCATACGAATCCTTGTGGGCTTGGCCAGAGCGACAAGCTTGACGAAGCTTGGGAAAAAGCTTTTGCAACAGATCGGCAGGCCCCGTTTGGTGGTATTATTGCTTGCAACACTATGTTGGACTTGGCTACAGCTGAACAAATAAGTGAGATTTTTACTGAAGTTATTATCGCTCCTGATTTTGCTAAAGATGCACTTGAATTATTAGGGAAAAAGAAAAACCTGCGGTTGGTAAAACTAAAACTGGATCCTGGGAAAGCTGCTCCTTGGGATTTGAGATCTGTTGGAGCGGAGTCATTTCTTTTACAGGAGAGAGATCTTAAAGCAACCGGGGCTGCGGATTTAAAGATTGTTACTGAACGTCATCCAACCGATGACGAACTCAAGGCGATGCTCTTTGGATGGAGGGCAGTAAAGCATTTAAAATCCAACGCAATATTATACGCAGCTAAGGATCGTACATTAGGTGTTGGGGCCGGGCAGATGAGCCGAGTTGATTCAAGTCGTATTGCAGTCTGGAAGGCTGGGGAAGCGGGTATTGATTTGAAAGGAAGTGCTGTGTGTAGTGATGCATTTTTCCCTTTCGCAGACGGGCTGATTGCTGCTGCTGATGCCGGAGCAAGTTCAGTGATTCAGCCTGGAGGGTCGAAGCGAGATGAGGAGGTTATAGCTGCGGCTAATGAGCGAGGCATGGCTATGGCATTCACTGGAGGCCGCCACTTTAGACATTAACGCTTCCGTGTTATCCAAACGTCAATGGCATCCCGAGTCACTAATAACATTTGGTGCCTCACTTATGATCGCGCTAGGTTTGGGAGGCTCGCTCGCCGGGTTATTAGAGAACGAATCAGTAGAACAAATGGTGGCGAACATTTTAGTTCTTCCCGCATCTATCCTCATTTCGCTCATCGTTTGGCTGCAGGTTAATAGACGACTTTATAAGGTGCCTATGACTTTAGGTGATACCTTTGGTTTTAATCGTAAAAAGTCCCTCCAATGTTTGTTATCCGGCTTGATCGTTGGCTTTGTCTTGGTTTTGGCAGCGATGTTGCTTGCTTTTGTTAGCGCCAAGATAATTGAGGCTCTTGGAAAAGATCCAGGGTTAGCTAGTTTGGATGAAGACAATAATGGAGTGATAACTTTGGAAGAATGGGCAAATGCAGAAAAGGCATTATTTTCCTTAGACGTTAATAAAGACGGACAATTGTCCAGAGAAGAGATTATGGCCAAAACGAATATTTTTGGTGATGCATCGAGTCTTGTAGTTTTAGATACAGATAAAGATATGGTCATCTCTAGGGAAGAAATTCAAAATGCAGCGTCGAATTTGGCTTCCCTTGACAAAAATAATGACGGGCAACTTTCAGGAGAGGAAATAACAACGAAAGCGAATCCTCAAAAGCTGGTCCTTGTAATTGCAGATTTAGTAGAAAAAAAACGTTATGTCATATTGGGATTTTTTGTATGTATGGCGGTTTTTGTGGCGCCAATTGTGGAGGAGATTTTGTTTCGAGGGATCCTATATCCAGCAATCAAGCAAATCGGATATCCTCGTTTGGCAGCAATTGGCACGGCAATTCTTTTTGCTCTTTTCCATGTAAACTTGGTTACGTTTGCATCACTCACTGCGGTGGCATTGGGACTTATTTTGCTTTATGAATTTACTGATAATTTACTAGCCCCAATAATTGCTCATTCGATTTTTAATGCTTCCAATGTGTTTATGATTTTCCTCTCCTCAGGACATGCGCCAGTTTCGAGTTGGATAATTTGGTGATGAGTGATGAAAAGAAAAGTGCTTCTGCAAAAGCTCCTAGCGAGCTTGAACTACTTGCCAGGCTCAAAACCAAACTCCCCGTCGATGACTCTGTTATTGTCGGTGCAGGTGATGATTGTGCAGTTATCGATGCCGGGATTCCCGGCAAATGGCAGCTTCATAAGACAGATGCTGTTGTCGAAGGCGTACATTTCACAGGGGAGGCTGAGCCTAAAAAAGTTGGGCGAAAGGCGATGGCCCGAGCATTGAG
>JASLKL010000118.1 GCA_030747605.1 Verrucomicrobiota bacterium
GGAGCCTGACTACAGGCCCATACAGCAGCCCTCAAAGCTCCATTCGCAAACGTGTCACGACTGGCCGCTTTATGAGTTAACTCTAACCGTTCGCCATTCCCCGCATATACAACAGTGTGATCACCAACAACATCTCCACCCCTAAGAGAATGCATACCAATTTCCGAATCAGTTCGTTCTCCAACAATCCCCTGCCGACCGTGACGAATTTCTTTCTCAATTGAAACCTGCCTAACTTCAGCAAGAATTTCTGAAAGTGTTGTCGCGGTACCGCTCGGAGCGTCCTTTTTTAATCTATGATGCATTTCGACTACTTCTAGATCAAAGTCGGCACCAAGCACCTCAGTAGCCTTTCGGGTCAACCAAAATAGGGTATTCACACCAGTGGAAAAATTTGATGCCCAAACGATCGGTATTTGAGATTTAAATTCCATGATAGCCGCCTTATCTCCATCACTATGCCCGGTTGTCCCAATAATGAGCGCTTTCTTATTTTTAGCGCACAGCTCTGCAATATCACGAGTGACGTCATGGAAACTAAATTCAATAACTACATCAGCATTATTGATCACATCGACCAAATCATCACCCACATCAATGCCAGCGGTAATTTCAATGTCTGGATTAGCCTCCCCACAACTAATCAAGGCCTTTCCCATACGACCTTTTGATCCGTTTATAATAACCTTTGTCATTGTCGTTAGTTAAATCAACTCGCAACTCTTAAGAGTCTTGACCAATTGCTTGCAGTTCTTTGATGTCATCTTACATAGAGGCAATCGATATTCCTCAGCACACTTACCCATAATCGCCAGAGCAAACTTAACTGGCACCGGATTAGTTTCTATAAACAAATCTTTGAACATCGAATAATAATCTTGATGAATCTTCAGCGCTGCTGCTGGCCTCCCGGTTGAATATAATTCAACCATACGCACAATCTTCCTAGGAATAAGATTAGACGCTACACTAATCACTCCTTCCGCTCCCACAGCCATAAATGGCAAGGTTAAAGAATCGTCACCACTAAGGATTACAAATTTTGGCCCAAGAGATTCACGCAACTGACTAACACGGTCTGCATCGCCCCCAGCCTCCTTTATGCCAACAATATTATCACATGTCTTCACCAAGCGCTTAACAGTCTCAATCTCAATTGAAATATTGCAACGCCCAGGAATACTATAAAGCACAATGGGCAACTTGGTAGATCTGGCAATCTTCTTAAAATGCAAAAACAATCCCTCCTGAGAAGGCTTGTTGTAATACGGAGCTACAAGCAGTGAACCATCTGCACCTACGCCCTCCGCAGCTTTAGTAAGCTCGATCGCCTCAGAAGCAGAGTTGGCCCCAGTTCCCGCAAGTACCTTTATTTTACCTTTGGCAACCTTAACTGCGAGCTCAATCACCCTTATATGCTCATTAAACTCCAGTGTTGGCGATTCTCCGGTTGTTCCTGTAGGCACAATACCATCGACCCCAGCGCGTACTTGTTCTTTTATGAGATTTTTAAATGCCTCTTCGTCAACGCGTCCGCGATTGAAAGGAGTGATCAAAGCTGTATATGTGCCGGTGAACTTCATCAAAAAGCGAGAGGAGATTCGTTAAAAAAACAAAATTTTGCCAGAAAAGTTTTACTGAATCAGGGATTCAATTCTTTAGGCATTAGATCAATCCCTCTTGACTTGGCCATTTCGCCATAAGCAGCATCACACTTTGGACATGAAGGATCGCCATACTGGTCGTATCTAGGGAAAAGGTGCAGAATAAAAACTGTGCCGCAAATTTTACAATCATTCACAGGGTGAGCTTTGCCTTTTTTGCACTTGATACAATACAATACAGAATCACTGCCGCCACCTGGATATTGCCTCCAGTTATTAGGATAATCATCCTGATATGCAGTAATGTTTTCGGTTTTCTTGCAGGATAAACAATAATAACCCAATTCGATTGTCGCCTGCTTCAAGTTCACAGACCACGACCAATACAGTATTGCTACGGCACCTAGCGCGGCGGCTGCAACTAAAATAGTTTTAGTTGAAGAACCAGAGGATTCTTCACTCATAAACGGGAACCAATTACCTTGCCCTTAGCTCCCATGTCTCCCAGATCCTCCTGATATATATAGTATTGGCGGCCTCCAGGGTTCCAACTATGAATAAACTGCATTTGTTGAAATCGCACCCATCTAACAGAACCATCTGCATAGCACTGGTTACCCCCTGACGGCAGTCCTTTATTATCTGCGTGAGCGGGATAACCACCATACGCCGTTACACGACCACCACCCCATTTGCCGTCAATCTTTCCCACTAAATCAGCTAGCAAAACCATTTGAGGACCATCCTGTCCAGAATGCACAGGACTACGAGATTTGAAAACTCCAGCGGAATTACGCCAAGTATCTGCACCTCCAAAATGCTGAAAACCAAGAATCATCTGAGGATATTGCTTTTCCCAAGCAGGGAATAGAGGATTTGTAGTATAACCTTTTGGAATCTTCCCATTAAAACGAAGACCAGGGCACCCAAATACCTCGTTTAAGGAAACAGCAGGCCCCCTTCCAACCTTAAGAATGTAAGGACTAGACTTGTCATAATCATTCGAATACTCAGTTGCCAAATTATAACCAGGCAAAAGTGCTACTTGTGGATAATCTAAACATTTTTGCACTATATTATCGCTCCCTTCAGGTTGAGCCCCCCTACCAGGTAAGTATTTGCCCAAATTATCGTCCCGATACATAAATAGCCCTAAACTAGTCTGTTTCATATTATTAGTACAAACCGCCTTAAGAGCTGTCGCCTTGGCTTTAGCCAAAGCCGGAAGTAAAAGTGATGCTAATATGGCTATGATAGCAATAACCACCAATAACTCAATCAGAGTAAATGCTCCTTTTCTGGTTAATTTTTTAATTTTCATTTTATAAAGGTTTAAAGAAAAAGTACCGATTGTTAATGCGTTAATCAACCCCTGAGCCTAATTGGGGAGGGAATAATTTAAATGCCCATCCATCCCAAGTGGAATACCCAACCAAAACCAAACGAGAAGCATAATTGTCCAAATAATTGAGAAAATAATAGTAAAAGGAAGCATTGTTGAGATAAGCGTTCCCATCCCTCCTTTAGGTGCAATATTTTTCATAAATGCTAACAAAATGACCATATAGGGATTAAGCGGAGTTATGCAATTTGTAACTGAATCTCCAATTCTATAAGCACACTGAGTCAATTCAGGAGAAATATTCACCATCATGAACATCGGAATGAAGATCGGCGCGAAGATGGTGTACTTAGCTGACATAGACCCAACAAACATGTTGAAACACATTGTCATCAAAATAAACGCAACAATCAAAAGCGAGGTGGGCAACGCCGCTTGGCCAAGCGCTTGGCCACCAGTCATAGCCAACATTTTATCCAAGCCTGAATACTTAAAATGTTCGACAAATTGACCCGCAAAAAATGCCATCACTATTATCGGAGCCATACCTGCCATAGAATCAGTCAGCAACTTAGCTACATCACGGTCACTATGAATTTTCTTCTGCAACACCCCATACACAATACCGGGAATAATAAAAACAATAAGTACTAAAGGAACAATCGCTTTTACCCATCTAGGAAAAATATTTTTGGACTGCACGAACACTTGACCGTCTTTTTCGATTGCCCCTGCAGGGAGTGGGTCGCCCGCTACGACTTCGACCACCTCGACGGTGACCATCTTCCCTAGTTTGATCGGGGACTCCAATTCATAAGTGTACAGCGGTGATCCGGGGATATTCACCATCGCGATCACGGTCGTCAGCGCTATAGCAAAAACAATCCCGGCAATCTTGAGTGCACGCTTATCCTCAAGGGTTAATCGCTGCGACTCCAAATCGGACACATCCACAGGCGACGGCCCACCCTCTTCGGCCGATTTGTTGGCTAGCCGTTTTTCAACAATGACATCAGCCACGAACCAACCGACCCCGGTCATGACGATCGTCGAAGCGATCATGAACCACAAGTTGCAAGCCGGATTTACCTCGTAGTTGGGATCGATCACCTGTGCTCCCATTGTGGCTAAATCAGACAACATCGGATCAAGGCTCGTAATGACAAGATTCGCGTTGAAGCCGGCCGCCACGCCAGCGAACACCGCGGCCAACCCGGCCAACGGGGCTCGGCCCACCGCCTTGTACAAAGCAGCCGCCAGTGGAGGCAGAATGATGTACCCAGCGTCGGAAGTCATCGACGACATGATACCGAGAAAAACCATCGCTGGAGTTAATAGCTTTTGCGGCACCACCATGAGCATCGCCTTGAGCGCGGATCCAATGAAGCCGGTGCGCTCGGCGATGCCTATGCCCAGCATCCCCACCAGCACGATTCCCAAGGGGGCGAAGTTAATGAAATTCTCGACCATGCTGGAGATAGCCCAAAAAAGACCGTCTCGGGTCAGAATATTCTTTGCCTCAAACGTATCGCCTGTTTCGATCCACTTTACGGCCACTTGGCTACCGGCAGCCGTTTGGCCAAGCGCAGCCGAGTGATCCGGCAGCCGCTCATGGACTACCCAGCCGGATTTCACCGCCACCGCCGAGGCAATCATCACCAATATTGTTCCGATAAGGAAAAGAGTCGCAGGGTCAGGCAGCCTATTACCCACCTTCTCTATCCACCCAAGCCACCCATCGTTTGTCTTTGTAGGATTAGAAGCGCTTGAATTGGCCATGGTTTAAGGCAATGGATTCTGACCAGACAATCTCTCAGGTCAATTCTCGATTGCATTTTGAACCCTATTTAGACAGTATGTGTCCAAACAATATGAGTATTAGAAATTTACTTTCCACTATATGCGCTTTGATGTGCTTTGGCGCCCCATTCAGCCAAGCAGTGCAACTATCCGACGAAGATAGTGGAAAGATTGCCCGTGTTGTTGGATTCCTACTTTCGCAGACTCACTTCAAACGAGCTGCATTAGATGATGAAATATCAAAACAATTCCTTCGTAAATACATGGAATCCCTAGACTATAGTCGAATGGTTTTTCTTCAGTCCGATTTTGATGAGTTCTCCAAAAAATACGGCACGCTACTAGACAACTTAACTAAGAGAGGAAATGTTTCGCCTGCTTATGAAATTCATAAGCGATATATAAATCGACTCAAAACCTCTCATAGCTGGTTAGAAGGAATTATTAATAAAGAATTCGATTTCAATACCGATGAAACTTTCACTCCTGATCGAACAAAAACCAATTGGCCTAATAATGAAAAAGAATCCAGAGATCTATGGAGGAAGCGAATTAAGTATGAAGTATTAGGAAATAGACTCAGCAAAAGACGTAGTGTTGACGCTCTGAAAGCAAAAAACAAAGGAAACGAATCAATAAAAAAACCAGATGGAACTCCAGTAAAACTGTATAATATCAAAGAAGAAAAAGAGAAAATTCTTCGACGTTATGAACGTTTCCTCCGAGTACGCACGGAGATGGACTCTGGCGATGTATTGCAATACTACCTTACCGCTCTGTCTAACGGATATGATCCGCACTCGGATTATTTCAGTCCACGTGAAGCTGAGAATTTTGAGATTAATAACATTAAACTATCTCTCACTGGAATTGGCGCACGTTTGCAGTGGGATGACGGATATACAAAATTAATCGAACTAGTTCCAGGCGGACCAGCAATTAAAAGCAAAAAACTCAAGCCTGGCGACCGCATTGTTGGCGTCGCACAAGGTGAAGAGGGAGAGCCCATAGATGTCTTCGAAATGGAACTTGATAAAGTTGTCGATAAGATCCGAGGAGAAAAAGGAACAATGGTTCGGCTCACCATAATTCCCGCCGATGCAGCTGATGAAAGCGAGACAAAAGAAGTCCGCCTTATACGCGATAAGATCAAGCTAACTGATAGTTTAGCAAAAGGACAAGTCGTAGATTATCCTGACATGCCGCGCCTTGGAGTTATTGACCTGCCTCAGTTTTATGAGAACTGCGCCAGAGATGTAACCCTAATATTAGATCGCTTCAAAAAAGAAAAGGTAAACGGCGTAGTGCTGGACCTTCGAAGGAACGGAGGAGGACTTCTGCCTGAAGCCGTAAAACTCTCAGGCCTTTTTATTGAACAAGGCCCAATGGTACAAGTTATCGATAGCCGTCAACGCAAACAAGTGCTTCAAGATAATGATACGAAAATAGGCTATAACGGGCCGATGATAGTACTTGTAGGCAAGCTCAGCGCGTCAGCTTCAGAAATTGTAGCGGCAGCTCTCCAAGATTATGGGCGAGCTGTAGTTGTAGGAAGTCAATCTACACATGGGAAAGGAACAGTTCAGACAGTAATGCCGTTAACAAACTGGGTTAGAATAAATGACCCAGGGAAACTTAAATTAACCATTTCCAAATTCTACCGCATTGCAGGAGGAACGACTCAAAAACAAGGTGTCAAACCAGATCTCATTCTTCCAAGTCCATATGATTATATGGAAATCGGGGAAGCATCACTCCCCAATAGCCTCGCAGCAGATCACACAGACCCACTCAACTACCGACGCCTAAACCTAGTAAAAGATTATATTCAGAAATTATCATCTAAATCGGTTGATCGCATCAAAAAAGATCAAGATTTTACATACATCTTAGACGATATAGAAACGCTTAAAAAACGCCTTAAAGACAAATCATTTTCCTTGAACGAGACCAAACGACTGAAGGAAAAAGACGAAGATAAAGCCAAACGAGAGAATCGAAAAAAAGAACGAGAGGATAGAGGCAAGCCAGAAGAAACAATTTATGATGTCACTATCAAGATGATTCAAAAAAACATAGCTCTAGGAGAAGAGATTGAAGAAGAGGAAAAACCAATTCGACTTAAAGAAGAAAACGATGATGAGGATTCCGAAGAAGAAGAAGAAGAAGCTCCTAAGCTAGATCCACACCTACGTGAAACACTTCAAATTCTCCAAGACTATATCAAGTTGCTTGACCCAAAAAAACAAATTGCAGGCA
>JASLKL010000119.1 GCA_030747605.1 Verrucomicrobiota bacterium
TCACCTAATTTAGTCGTAACAATACGAACTTCACGCGCCCCTGGCATAATACGATCAAAAGCAGCTTCCTTGATCTTCGGCAACATAGTCTCACCCATTTGCTCCACCATCCCTCCTCCCATAACGATAACCTCGGGATTTAATAAGTTGCACAAATTAGCAATTGCTACACCAGAGTAAAAACAGGTTTCATCGAGCACCTTTATCGCCAATTTATCACCGGCCTCAACTGCTCGACGAAGTTTGCCACTGCGGATTTTTGTTAAGGTTTTGCTGTCATCCTCAACAAGAACTGTCTGCTTTCCATTTTCTACAGCATTCTTAATTTTATTATATATTGCTGTCCGACTAGCTAATGCCTCGTAACAACCGTGCACACCGCATCCGCAAAGCGGACCTCCTGTATCAAGCACCATATGCCCCACCTCTCCAGCAGCCTGAGTTTCCCCTTCCAAAATAACGCCATTAGAAATGATTCCCGCGCCAATACCTGTTCCAAGAAAAATACAAACCATGTTATTAGGCTTAGAATCTAGTTCACACTTGTGAATCCCCAAAGTGGCTACACTACAATCGTTACCTAACCAAACCGGGCAGCCCAGCTCCGCCTCTATGTCTGCCTTCAGAGGAACTTCACGCCAATCAAGATTAGGTGCAAATAAAACGTTCTCACCATCTTTACTAATAGTTCCAGGCGCGCCAATCCCAACGCCTTTAACACTGGAGATCTCAATCCCGGCCAAATGCAAAGATCCTCTAATTGTTTCAACAATCCGCTCCTTAACCCCAGAGTAACCCAATGCGGCCTTTGTTTTATTTTTGTCAGAAGCTAAACATTTAAGATTGCCATCAAACACACCAGCAAGAATCTTGGTCCCACCCAAGTCTACACCAATGAAATGTTTACTACTCATTATCTGAATGGATAATTAATTGATAATCTTTTTGGTATGATTTCTTAACTCTTGATTCAATTTATCCACCGATTGGTCAGAATCAACAATTGTGAAATCAAAACTTTTCCGCATCTCATCAAATTTATCGGAAAGGAGTTTCTGATACTGCACAAAACTATCGAACATATCCTTTGATAAACCTAAATCCATACCACTTTCCCAATAATCAAGCGTATGGTTCTTCATAAAGTTACGCTGAATCAGTTTTTCTGGTGAAAGCTTGAGATAAAAAACCGCGTCAGGCTGGAGGGCTATACTGTACAAATTATGAACCCATTTATCGTCAAGCCCACGGACCAAATCCCTTGCCATCAGTGTGTAAATATACCGATCTGCAAGCACTATGAATCCAGCTCGAAGCGAAGGAATTATAATGTTCTCCAACTGATCCGCAAAATCGGTAGCATAAAAAAGGCTAAGAGTTGTACGGTTAAGAATATTCCCGTTTTTAGCTCGCTCCAGCTCTTCACTAGCAAGACTAGACCGCTTCAATCCAACTTGAGTAGTCGCATACCCTTTAGCCTCAAGCCAATCGACTAAAAGCTTAATTTGTGTTGAACGTCCAGATCCATCAGCCCCTTCAATAACAATCAATTTCCCCGTCAACTCCCGCGCTTTGACTCCCGGGAGATCATAGCCCAAGAACCTTTTATTCGACTTACCCTTAGAAGCGCTATTACGTTTAGCTGCCATATTATTGATTCAGCTGGTACCCCTTAAGATCGATATCCTTTGCTAGGCGGCCTCGCACCAGCTCCTGCTGTTTTTCGATTGGTTGATTGGCGTTAACTTGGATTAAACCAAATTCAGTTTTCATTTCAGCGTAAGCTTTTAGCAAACGACCCTGAAACAACTTGAAGCTCTCTTCTATATTATCAGACAAACCAAGATCCATACCCGCCTCATGATATTTCAACTGAGGTCTGCCCTGCAAAATTCGATTAAAAGACACATCGAGCGGAGCCCTAAAGAAAAAGGTTAAATCTGGAAGTGCAGCAAAGTTATATAATTTACGAACCCAATCTGGCGAACACCCTCTAACTGTATCACGAGCAAAAGCAGTGAATTTATATCGATCACACAAAACTATGTAACCAGCCTTCAGCAATGGCACCAGTTGACGTTCATATCGATCAGCGAAGTCAGTAGCATGAATTAGACTAAAAGTCGTCGGGGTAAGAATCTTTTGTTGCTTGCCCCGACGCGTTGCACTTTTAACAAGCCCAGATGAATTCCACTCGCTAAAAAACACTTTTAACCCTTGCATCTCAAGCCACCGCTTTAGCAAATAAATCTGTGTTGATTTACCAGATCCATCAACGCCCTCAACAGCAACAAGGCGCCCAGGATAGCCAAGCTGAGAGAAAGTTTTTTCTTTTGTACTTTTCATCACGGAAACATAAGCAGATTCATCATAAAATAAAGCAAAGCCATGCTAATTTTAGCTACGGATGCACCTACAACAGGGAAAAAGTTCAACACAACGATTAAAATTAAAAAACCCCATTTTGCAATCGAGTAGTACATCTCTTCCGACATTCCAACCACATGCCGCATAACATGTGACCCATCAAGAGGAGGAATTGGTATGAGATTGAAAAAACAGAGAAAAAGACTAATCAATGCAATCTGAGGCATTTTTTCGACTATTATACTAGTTGAAATAGATGGCGATAATTCCAGCAATATCCTTAATACAAACATTAAAACAAAAGCCAAAATAAGATTCATCACAGGGCCAGCCATGGAAATTAAAATATCATCCCGCTTGCGACTGGAAAGATTAGAAGGGTTAACAGGCACAGGCTTAGCCCATCCGAAAACAACGAAGCTAGGACTAAGCAGTAGCATTGCTAACGGTATAAAGATGGTTCCGATGGGGTCAATATGAACGACAGGGTTGATTGTCATTCGCCCCATCATTCGAGCCGTATCATCTCCGCATTTATAAGCCATCCAAGCGTGAGCAAATTCGTGAAACGAAAGCAAAACCACTAGACACATCCATAGCGCCAGGGCATTTGATAGTTGTGATATATCTAAATCCACTTCCAAAAGGATATCAAACGGTTGGCGGGACCCCAATCAAAACCCGTTCACGAATCTTATCTGGCAACCATTGACTATTAACACAGTTAACGAGCTTCTCTCCTCTCAACGCACGAGCTACTTCCATCGCAGTCTTGGTGCGAATCTCAAGCATCGCCTCTGCAGAATAAAAAGCGGTATGAGGTGTAATAATTAAATTCACATTCGTCTCGTCAGCTTCTCGCCATAGTTGAATAAGGGGCTCATCTTCAGAGGCCGGCTCAATTGGTAATACATCTATACCAGCTGCAGCAATTTTCCCTGAGCGTAATGCTTGAGCTAAGGCCGCAGTGTTAACGACTGAACCCCGAGATGTATTAACCAGTATCGAATCAGATTTCATTCTTGAGAGTGCATCATTATCGATCAAACCTTCAGTTTCTTTAGTCAATGGAACATGCAACGAGACAACATCGCTAGTCGAAAGTAGTTCTTCAAATGAAACCATTTCCACACCAAAAACCTTTTCTGTTCCAGGTCGCAAATAGGGATCATACGCAATAACACGCATTCGCATCGCACGAGCACGTTGAGCAGTTGCTTGGCCTATTCGCCCTAAACCGACAATCCCCAGTGTTGCACCAGATAATCGTTTGACCGGCTTAACCGCGCGACAATCCCAAGGTTCAAGAGAAGATTTAAGCCCGCGCTCCGCTTTCAAAAAACCACGATTTAAAGCGATCATCATTCCTATCGCCTGATCAGCCACTTCATCAACCCCATAATCCGGCACATTGCAAACCGGAATACCTAGCTTACCAGCAAAGCGAAAATCGACCGCGTCATACCCTACTCCGCCTCGAGCAATAACTCGACAATTCGACAGTCGACTGATCACGGCCTCTGGCAATGAAACTTCATGGAAAATAATAATCGCATCTGCATCATCCACTTTGCCCTCTAGCTCAGCAAGTGACCGAGCTAGAAGGGGCTCAATTTCGGCTAGGTCACCAATAATTGATTTTTCCACCTCAACCTCAGGGCCGATGTAATCTGTAATCACAACCTTGAACATGCCAGAAAACTAGCGACACAATCGGCCTTGGCCAAGCTTAGCAAACTTGCCAGAACAGTATTACTCGACCAACATTTCCACATGAAACGGATTGCACGAAACATTCAGGCTTCATTGGCACTTGTAACTTGCCTTTCAAGCCAAGCACCTAGCCAAGCAGAAACACCCGAATCCATAGCTGAAAAAATTCGAAAAGAATATTCCGACGGAAATAAAGATATAGCCCTTAAATTGGCTGCCAAAGGGATCAAAAAACATCCTGAAGATTATACTCTCCTTACAATTCGTGGCCGTATTTATGAGGAGGAAAACCAGCATACTAAAGCTGAAAACGACTACACCAATGTTCTTAGTAAGAACAAAACCGATGCTGGGATCTATCACCGACGTGGAGTTGTCCGTTTTTTTCAATTAAAGTTCACTGATTCACTTGCTGACTTCGACAAGTTTATCGAAATGGTTCCAAGCCAAGAACCTTACCACTGGCAACGAGGTTTAGTTCACTATTATGCTGGAAAGTACAAAGCTGGCCGCAAGCAATTTGAAGTTCATCAGACCGTCAACTCACAAGATGTAGAAAACGCTGTATGGCATTATCTCTGTATCGCCAAAACCGATGGAACAAAGAAAGCTGAAGATAACTTTATTAAAATCACTTCCGACCGCAGAGTGCCGCTGAAGCAAATCCATGCTCTATTCGCCGGTAAAGGGACTGAACAACAGGTGCTTGATGCAATTATTGCAGGAAACCCCAATGCTAACGCCCTAACACGAAATCAGTTTTACGGCCACCTATACCTCGGTCTTTATTTTGAAGCTCAAAACAACACGAATAAAGCAGCAAAATACATTGCTCTAGCAGCGAAGGGTCATGAATCGCATGGATACATGGGTCAAGTCGCTCGTGTTCATCACGAATGGCTCAAACAAAAAGCCAAAATCAAACAGACAAAAAAGAATTAGCAATAACGCTCAGAAGCTAGTCGCCAGATTAATCGCCTAGTTTATTTTAAAGGACCTACCGGCTCTTCATCCAATAATTTCGCCAAGACCGGCTCCATAGCAGCAGCCCAAGCTGCATAACCGTTTTCATTTGGATGCGAGCCGTCTGGAATCAGTTCACTACGTAAACGACGCCCCTTTAAGAAGGCATGATCAATATTGAGATAATGAACCCAATTTCCATCACCAATATCCTCGATCAACCGGTTTACTTTCATATTAATTTGCCGCGCCCCGTCATCGTCCCCTGCCCCGCGAGGAAAAATACCTAAAACTAGAATCTTAGTTTCAGGTAGATTTGTTCGAAGTTTTTTGACAATCAAACGGACATCGCGAGCAGTTATCTCTGGGGGGCTGCTCATATGATTATTAGTACCAATCATTAGGACAGCAACATTAGGGGAAATGCCATCTATGTTGCCATTTTCAAGTCTCCAAAGTACATGCTCAGTCCGGTCTCCGCTAATTGCAAGGTTCACAGCATTGCGATTGGCATAATAGTGATCCCAGACTTTCTTTCCATCGCGATCCCACCAATGCGTAATCGAATCACCAATCATCAGCATTCCTACATTACCCTGCATTACACGTTCATTGAAAGCATTGTGGCGCTTGAGCCAAGTATCCTTATGCCAACGCGGCTCAGGCCGGGAAGTAATCTGCCTACTGCCATTGGTTACTCGCCAGACTGGAATACTGACATTGTCATATGTCACAGTGGTGGTGACCTTGTTCAATTGAGAGCAAGCCGGAAGACCGACATAAAAAGTACGACTCATGGGGATCTCGATCGAACCAAGTTCCTGCCAATGAAATCCATCTGGTGATATATAGCCAGTAAAGCGATTTCGAAAACGAATCAACCTAACCCAATAAGGACTACTAAGTCGGTTTTTTTTTACAACATGCTCTTCGCCAAGATTCCTATCGCCGTGAAAAGTAGTTTCTCCTCCAATCTCACCTCGTGCGACTAACGCCCCTCTCCAATGTGGCAATAACAGTACCGATGCATGACGAGAACCAGCCTCAAGCGTCTCACGCATCATCACTCCAGGCTTCGTCCATTGCGAACTCATCGGGCGAACAATCCGTGCCGTAATCGTCCCCTCCCCAGTAAATGGCGCATAGGCAAAATGGAACGAATCACGTTTCCCTTTAACACCTGACCCTTCACCTTCAAGCGTAAAACGTTCGCCATTAAATTCAGAAAACCCACTCACCTGAACATCTCCAATGTCGCGGCTCAACCATGGATTTGGCAATGCTGCGTTCGCCGCAAGAGCGACAGATGGAAGACTAATGCCAATCCTGTTCTTCGCCTTGACTGTATAAAAATACAATTCTCCACGCTTCACACTCGTGTCGTGATACTTTGACACGGTAACGTCATTAGCAATTTTCCTAGAATCCCCTCCAAGTTGATTGGCTCTGTACACCTCATAACTATCGGCATCCACAGCTGTAACAGGATCCACACTCTTTACCCAAGTTAACGAAATCCCATTGCTTGTTGAACGAGCAACCAAACCCGAAGGAACACCCGGAATATGCTTTGGCATCTTTAATGAAATTCTCGGTCGAAAGTGTGACAACGTACCCAAGCCAACGTGATCGCTGCTATGCCCTTCGGGACGTTTCATTTCAACAACTTGCTTTGAATACGGAGCTAATATTCCTCGTCGCTTAACATAGTGCTGATAATTGCGCTCATAAATTGGCCAAAAATTACCTCTGCTAACAGTGGAGATTTTGGTGTAATGATTATTACGACCATTGAATCCATATTTACCCGTCCGGTCCAAGTAGTGCCGGTAAGGCACCTCTTCTCCAAGGCCGTAACGAGCAATGTATTCATACCCTTTAAGAATTCGATTATTATCC
>JASLKL010000011.1 GCA_030747605.1 Verrucomicrobiota bacterium
CCGCACTTAGTGAAGTTGAGAACGCCCTCGATGCCGAAGTCCAATTAGTGATAATGGATATGTCACTAGAAGAGGCAAATAAACAATCGAAAGCCGCAGCAAATATCGCACAGGAACGCTATGACCAAGGACTCGAAAATATCATAACTTTACTGGAAGCACGTCGACGATCGATCGAGGCTGAAAGTCGTTGGTGGTCGATACGTCGACAACGTATTGACAACAGAATTAACTTACATCTCGCCCTGGGAGGCGGGTTTGAACCAACTAAAGATTATACGTCTAACTACTAAATGAATCCGACCCAACTAAAATTATTACTTACGATCATAACCCTTATTTTAGGAATAGCAGGATCAATGCTACTTATAAAATTCAATACCAAGGCAGAGTCAAAACCTAGCGAACGCAAACTGCCGAATGTTAAAGTCATAAACGCAAATATCAGCTCACATACTTTTAAAATTCAATCCCAAGGCATAGCCCTACCACGCACAACAATTCGACTTATCAGCGAAGTTAGTGGAAAAGTTATATCGGTTTCAGATAAATTTGACGCTGGAAAAACATTTCAAAAGAATGATTTGTTGCTGGAGATTGATCCACGCGATTACGAGCTCGCCCTCGCACAAGCTCAATTGAAGGTTGCACAAGCAGACTTACGACTACAAATGGAGGAAAAGGAAGCGACTGTTTCTCGGCGTGAGTGGAGACTGCTTAATCAGGGCGAACCCACCGGATTGCAAGCTCGTGAACCTCAATTAGCAGAAGCAAGAGCAACACTAGCTGCAGCAAAGGCAGCTGAGGAGTCAGCACAGCGTAATCTTAATCGTTGCAAGATTCGCGCCCCTTTTGACGGCATGATTGCCAAAGCAAACGTACGCCCGGGACAATTCGTATCAATAGCCATACAACTAGGAGAAATTTTTGCAACTGATGTTGCAGAAGTACGTCTCCCATTAAGTGCTAGCGATCTAAGTTTTATTAATTTACCTAGACTCAATAAACCGTCAGCTCTTGATCAAGCACCCAAAGTAATTCTCACAAAACAAGTAGGTAAAGATATACAAGAATGGATGGGATCCATAGTACGATCTGAGGAAAACGTAGATCCAGTTAATCGAATGGTTTATGTCGTTGCAGAAGTCAATGACCCTTATCTTTTAACTAAACATGATAATGCACCCCTGCTAAGAGGTACCTTTGTAAATGCAGTAATAACTGGTCGCACTGAAAAAAATATTACTTCTATTCCACGCACAGCCTTACGCGGAGAAGATCGAGTTTGGTTATTTCAAGAAAATGAAATCAATATTAAATCATTTGATTTAGTAAGAAGTTTTTGCCTGCTTAACAAAGGCTCTCTTGCCTACAGAAAAGTAGATGTTACTTATTCTGATGAGACTCAGGCTATTCTGACTAATGGCATTCAACCTGGAGAACAAATAATAATCTCTCTCTTGTCCGGAGTAATTGATGGCATGGGCGTAAAAATTGAAGATTAACTTCCGTCAAATTACTAGCTCATGAACAACCTGATTGAATGGTTCGCAAAAAACGGAGTCGCAGCAAATCTGCTGGCAATATTTATTGCTGTTGTAGGATTCATGACTATTGGAACTTTGCGCCAAGAAGTTTTCCCAGAATTTTCGTCGGATATTATTTATGTTCGAGTCGTCTATCCAGGTGCCGCACCTGAGGAAATCGAAGAGGGAATAAGTCAAAAAATTGAAGAAGCCGTATATGGATTGACTGATGTTAAAAAAATCACATCCACCTCCCGTGAAAACTCCAGTTCGTTAATGATTGAATTAAATCCAGGCACAGCCGCAGCACGAGCGCTCGACGAAATAAAGACTAGGATTGATGCCATCGATACATTCCCTGAGGAATCTGAAAAACCAGTAATCGAGGAGATTATGATGCGTAAGCAGGTAATCAATGTAGCCGTCTCAGGCAACGCCCCTGAGGCAACCTTGAGACACTATGCGTCTGATGTAAGAGACCGCCTGATGGCACTCGAAGGAATCACTCAAGTTGAACTGGCCAACGTTCGCGAACTGGAAATCTCGATCGAAGTTCCTGAGAACAACCTTCGTCAATATGGAATGTCGTTTGATGAGTTGGCAATGGCGATCCGCAAATCATCAGTTGATCTCCCAGGCGGCTCCATCAAAGTAAATCGTGGCGGTGAAGTACTTCTCCGAACCAAGGGCCAAGCAAAGGAAGTAGTCGATTTTGAGCAAATCATTCTTCGTACACTACCAGATGGAACTCAACTAAGACTCGGTCAAGTAGCCAACATAATCGATGGCTTTGAGGAGAACGATCGCGAGTCGTATTTCAACGGGGTACCTTGCGCACTGGTTAAAGTGTTTCGAGTGGGTGATGAAAACGCAATCGAGATTTCAGATATCGTTCAACAATTTACAAAAAATTCAACTCATCTATTTCCTGAGGGGATTAATTTAACGACATGGCAGGATGACTCTGTATATCTTGCTGGTCGTCGAGACCTAATGATTAGAAACGGACTTACCGGTTTTTGCTTAGTATTTATGGTCCTAGCATTATTTCTTCGTTTTCGCTTGGCCTTTTGGGTAAGCCTAGGCATTCCAATTTCTTTCCTTGGCACTTTTTGGTTAATGCCAACTCTCGATGTTTCCATCAGCATGATTTCTCTTTTCGCATTCATAGTGGTGCTCGGAATCGTGGTGGATGATGCCATCCTGATAGGTGAAAATATTCATGCACACCACGAACAAGGCACACCAGGGCTAAAAGGTGCCATAGCTGGAGCAATCGAAATGGCTAAACCGGTAACATTTGCAGTTGCTACGTCAATTGCAGCATTTGCCCCACTTATTTTTGTATCCGGAAACACAGGGAAAATAATGAAGTATATACCTCTGATAGTAATTCCAACCCTGTTCTTTTCTCTCATAGAATCATTGTTCATTTTGCCGAAGCATCTTAGTCATCTAAAAAAAGTTGACGATATCGAAGGAGGTAGAGGATTTGTAGGTAACTGGCGGCGTTTTCAAAATAGATTTGTCACCCGAATGGATCAATTTGTAATGAAGATTTACAAGCCTAGCCTGCGCTGGTGCCTAGAGTGGCGATACCTAACCATGGCAATAGCAACCGCTGTATTTTTTATCACAATGGGCCTCGTTGGAGGTGGACATTTAAAATTCACGTTTTTTCCTCCAGTCGAAGGTGACAATATAGCCGCAGCTGTAACAATGCCACTGGGCACTACCAGCGAGGAAACCCAACAAGCAGTAAAAAAAATACAAAAAGCTGCATATGAAGTTCGCGACGAACTAGATGCACAAACGCCGGAGGGCTACCCTAGTATCGTTCGCCATATGCTAAGCTCAGTAGGGAGCCAACCATTTATGACAGACCAAAGCCGATCCGGTGGATCCGTGGCCTCGTCAATCGTCGGGGCACATACTGGTGAAGTGCACATCGAAGCCTCCCCATCGGAAGAACGAAAGTTTAATGCTTACGATATAGCACGAAGGTGGCGAGAAAAAGTCGGTGAAATGCCCGAAGCTGAAAACTTACAATTCACAGCCGATATTTTTCAGGCTGGCGATGCCATTAATATAGTGCTCACAGGGGCAAACTTTAACGAACTAATAGATGCTGCAGAATGGCTTAAGACAAAATTGGCCAACTTTGAAGGAGTGATTGATATCTCTGACTCATTCAGAGAAGGGAAAGAAGAAATACAACTTCAGATCAAACCGGAAGCCGAGTCGCTTGGGCTAACTCAAATTGATCTAGCCAAGCAAGTTCGTTCTTCTTTTTATGGAGATGAAGTGCAACGAATCCAACGTGGTCGCGACGATGTCCGCGTTATGCTTCGTTATCCTCAAAATGAACGCCGCAGCCTAGCTAACCTAGAAAAAATGCGGATACGAATACCGGGAGGGACAGAGGTCCCATTTAACGAAGTCGCAAGTGTTAAATTTGGACGCGGATACGAATCTATCCGACGCATAGACCGACGTCGTGCAGTAAACGTCACAGCTGATGTTGATTCTTCCGAGGGCAATACAAATGCAATTAACACTGAACTTCAAAATAAAATATTGCCTAAACTCCGCACAGAGTTCCCCGGTGTATACTGGGGCTTCGAAGGTGAACAAAGTGAACAAGCCGAAACAATCGCCAGCATGAACTACCTTTACATGATAGCGCTGATTATCATTTACGGATTACTAGCCATTCCATTTGGTTCTTACATACAGCCAATCATTGTAATGGCCGCTATCCCTTTTGGGCTGATTGGAGCCATATGGGGACATGTTGTTATGGGCATGGACGTCACTATACTATCCGGATTTGGAGTAGTCGCACTCACCGGAGTAGTGGTAAATGACAGCCTCGTAATGGTTGATTATGTTAACCGAAAACGCGGTATCGGATTGAAAGAAATGGAAGCCGCCCGCCAAGCGGGGATGTCACGTTTTCGGCCAATTATATTGACGTCACTGACCACCTTCGCCGGACTAACTCCCCTGCTACTTGAGAAAAGTCTACAAGCAAAATTCCTTGTCCCAATGGGAATATCACTCGGTTTTGGAGTTATTTTCGCCACCGTGATTACTCTTATTCTTGTTCCGGCAATGTATCTAATACTTGAAGACATTCGAAGTTTACTTCAAAAAATTCGAATCATTCTCTTTGGATCAAAGGAAAAATTTTAAAAACCACCCTTGGCCAAGCGCTTGGCTTGAAGTGTTTACATGACTAGGATTCTCTGCGTGAACCGACTATTTATCTATTTTTTATTATTTCTACTGCTATCGCTTCAGGCTAAAGCAAACACCAAACCTAATATACTTTTCATCATGGTGGACGATCTTGGCAAAGATTGGATCTCATGCTATGGCGCTGACAATATCAAAACCCCAAATATAGACAGCTTAGCCAAAGGCGGACTAAAGTTTCACAATGCATGGTCGATGCCTCAATGCACACCAACTCGTGCTACTTTACTTACAGGCCAATACCCTTGGCGCACCGGATGGGTTAACCACTGGGACGTTCCACGATGGGGAGTCGGCTATTTCGATTGGGACAAGTACACCTCCTTCGCAAAAGTAATGAAAACTGCCGGATATAGCACTGCCATTGCCGGCAAATGGCAAATAAACGATTTCCGAATCGAGCCCGATGCGCTTAAAAAACATGGATTCGATGACTGGGCCGTATGGACAGGTTATGAGACCGGCAATCCATCAAGTAGTGAACGATACTGGGATGCCTATGTTCACACTCGAACAGGCAGCAAAACATATGATGGCAAATTTGGACCAGACATATATTGCAATTTTCTTATCAATTTCATGAAGCAACATAGTAACGATCCAATGATGCTCTACTTCCCAATGGCACTGACACATGGACCACTTGTGAAAACTCCTAATGAACCAAATGCAACTGAAAGCAAAGATAAGCTCAAGGCCATGGTGCGCTATACTGATACTCTCGTCGGCAAACTAGTAAACACACTGGACGAATTAAATATTCGTGAACGTACAATCGTGATTTTTACTACTGACAATGGAACCAGCGGAGGATTGCGCGGCACAATAAATGGAGTAAGACCTAGCGGAGGCAAAGGCTCGAAATACGAAGGCGGCGTATGTCAGCCTTTTATCGTCAACTGCCCCGGATTGGTACCAGCTAACCAAAACACAAAAGCGCTAACCGATTTCTCAGATCTACTGCCGACTTTTGCCGAGTTAGGCCAAGCGAGTCTCCCTAAAGATATTACTCTTGATGGAAAATCATTCGCTCCCTTATTACTTGGAAAGGCCAATGACTCACCTCGCGACTGGATTATGTCACTTGGACACGGAGGTGGGCGCTTAGATAATGACGGTGTGAGAGGAACACACGATTTTGCAGACAGAGTGTTTCGCGATAAAAGATATAAAGTATGGCTTCAGCATGATCCAACTATAAACGCGCTATTTGACCTCCAAAAAGATCCACTAGAACAAAATAATCTAATTAATAGCAAAACACCTGAACATCTAACTGCACTAAATAAATTTAGAGCTATAATTGCAAAACAACCCAAGGTTGACGGGAGACCACTCTATCGACCACGCCGAGCAAACCCTTGGGATAAAACACTCCAGTCTCAAATAGAAGAAACAAAAAAACAGAAACCTAAACGAGAACGACGTAAAAAACGAAAGGAAGCTCTGAAGTAACATAAGAGTTATTTCATCAGCAGACGACAATAAATATGATCCACCCAAACGCAATCGTCCACCCAAACTCTAAAGTTCACAAAACTGTTGAAATAGGTCCTTTCACTGTGGTCGACGAACACGTTACAATTGGAGCTGGTTGCACCCTTGGACCACAAGTACACATTACAGGGCATACCATTATCGGCAACGAAAATCGTTTTCATGCCGGCTGTGTCATTGGGGACCTACCTCAAGACGTTAAATATCAAGGAGAACAAACTCGGCTAATTGTTGGTGAACAAAATACCTTTCGTGAACATGTGACTGTTCACCGATCAAACTGCTTGGACGAAGATACCGTAGTAGGCTCAGGGAATACGCTCATGGCTAATAGTCACGTTGGGCACAACTCAACCATTGGCGATAGAACTATACTTGCAAATGGCGCACTAGTCGGCGGTCACGCAGTGATAGGCGACGGAGCATTCCTCTCTGGCAATGCTGTTGTACACCAATTCTGTCATATTGGCACACTGTCAATGATGCAAGGATGTTCAGGTGTTAGCTTAGACCTACCGCCATTTACCATCGTTCGGGGAATCAACGGCATGTGCGGTCTAAATAGCGTCGGACTTAAACGCGCTGGTTATTCAAACAATGAACGGCTCGAGCTAAAACAAACCTACCGGGCATTATTCATGGGAAAAGAGTTGCTAAAGGATGCCGTTCAAAAGGCTCGTAAAAAATTCAATGGATCTCTTTCGCAATTGATAATTGATTTTGTGGCAACCAGCGAACGAGGGACTTGCTCTCACACCAAGCACTAAGCTCGGCGCAACAGACCCTGTTCTACTCTCCAACGATGAATGTCAGCGGACAATTCGCTTGGCCAATTTTCCTCTGTGCAGGTCATAAACACTTGACCAAGCGCTTGACCAGTACGACTGATAAGAGGCATCAATCCAGCACGACGCTCCGCATCCAATTCACCCATCACATCGTCAATCAGCAAGACCGGAGGCACACCATGCACCCCAGCTAGATATTCCGCCTGAGCCATTTTAAGTGCGATGGAAAAGGTTCTTTTCTGCCCTTCACTTCCAAAATGAACCGCTGGTTTATCATCAAGCGTAAGCTTCAACTCGTCACGATGAGGGCCAATAATAGTACTGCGGTAGCGCAGCTCTCTTTCACGTGATCTATTTAATTCTATAACAAAATCCTCTCTCACACTTGGCTTATACTCTACTCTTGCATCTTCCATTTTAGGCGCAATTTTTCGATAACCTAATCGAACTAACGGAGATATCTTCTCAACTAGCTGACGGCGACACATCATCAGTTTTTCACCTGTTGAAATTAGCTCTTGCGTAAAACTATCAAGTAGCAACACATCAGGGGAATCTCGCTTAAGTAATGCATTCCGAGAACGAAGCGACTCCGTGTAGCGATGCAAAATTCCGAGGTAACCAGGCTGAGTTTGAGTAAGAAGTAAATCAATAAATCGACGGCGCGACTTGGCAGACCCCTTTATGAGATGCAAATCCTCCATGCAGAACACTACAGTCTGAAGCGTACCAAGATATTCAGCTAGGCGGCGAATTGGTTTTTGATTTAACTTTAATTTTCGCTGATTAGATGACCAGTAATATTGAATATTATTCTCCGTTTGACCAAGAGCCACACCCCCGGCAAAAAAAGCCGACTGCCCATGATGAATAATTTGAGAATTGCCTACGCCCCGGAATGATCTGAGTGTCGAAAGCAGATAAATCGCTTCAAGCAGATTAGTTTTCCCCTGCGCATTATTCCCAAGCAAAAGATGAAATCCCGGCTCAAACTCAGCTTCCAGTTTCCGATAATTACGGAAATCACGAAGTTTGAGGGTTGCCAATTGCACACCGAATTCTGCAGGGAGAAAACAAAAGGTTCGAGAGTAAAGATTTAAAAACGAAACAAAGCCCCAATTTTTGTTACAACCTCGAATTCCTTCATAACTAAACCCGTCCTCTCATCTAAATAACCTTGGTTCGCAACCAAAAACATCTTTGCCCCAGGCTTGTACTCCCACTGCAACCGGCTATTAACACCAAGCGAATCGCTAATATTATCGTATTGCAACATATTGGACAAAATAAGATCAGGAGTAAAATTATAATTAAATTCTAATCTACTTATGATTATGTCTAACTTTTCACTACTCTCTAATTCTATAAGATTTTTTTCAATTTTCCCACCAAACTTCAGATTTGGCCAAGGAGTAAAATATGATTCTAGACCAAATTGATGACGCAAACCACCATAGTAACCGTCTACGGAATAAAAAGGCCCAAAAAAAGCCCTTCTATGCATACCTATATATCCACGCAGATTCACGCCCCACCACTCATAATTACCAGCCGGAATTTCTGTCCCATCAGATATTGAGAAACTCTCTGACGGCCTATCGGTAAGATGACTAACACTTAGGCCAATCACATCCTGACTCTCAAAAAAGAAAGTAGCTAAATCAAATCTCTGTTTTGTATTAATTATACTATTACCCAAGTCTGTATACATTTCCGCATCGTAACCATGACGAGTATTCCTTAACCAAGTCAAATTATCATGATAAGGAATAAAGTCTAATTCTGCTGTATAACGCCTGTTACCCCTTCGACGAACAAAACCCATTGCTGGATCAAATTCTTTACCTATTTCAGTAATACTAGCCGATAGATCAATATTCCTATCCTCCAAAGAAGAACTAATATTCCAAGCAGGTTCAATATCTTCACCCTCCTCTGAATAAGAAGCTAAAGCATAAGCGTTAACCCTAAAGTTTTTTCCTCCAAACATATCACTACTACGGAATTGGAAATCCATGCCGGCAAGAGCGTTCATTTCATCAGAATTTGGATCCCCTACCGTAGATAAAAAACCAACAGATGATTGTTCGTAGATATTTTTACTTACCCTACCTACAAAAACATTTCTTGTTCCCTCTTTAGATTCAACAACGGCATCCAAAAAACCGATATTATAAGACTTCACTCTACCGGTTAGCTTCCCAGCAAATTGTATCGGATCAACCTCTCCATCACTACTCAAGCCAATACGACGACTAAAAAAGGGGATAAGCAATGTAGAAGAACTATCGCGAGATCGACGACTTATTGATTCAGTTCCACCAAAACCAAAAATACCAGAATCCTCTAAAAAGAATTGCCTTTTCTCAGGGAAGAATAATGGGAATCGAGTTAAATTTAATTGCCTTTCATCAACTTCTGTTTGAGCAAAATCTGTGTTAACACTCGCTAATGCCGTTAAACTAGGAGTCAGCCTATATCTTACATCAAATCCCAAATCTCCTAATAAATCTGAATCATTCTTGTCATAATCTTTTTGATAACTTCCTACAATATAAGGATTGATATCCAAACCAAGACCCTGCTTTAAACCAAATAGACCTAATAAATCCCCACATTCTGACACGTTAAAACTTTTATTAACGGACCTAGAGTTAGCCCACTGACCTCTTTCGCCATATCTACCAATATTTCTATAAACATTGATACCCCAAGTTGAATTATTCTCATCAAAGCTAATAGACTTAAATGGTATTTCAACTTCTACAGCCCACCCCCAAAACTGTTTTTTACAACGAGCAACCCAAGCCCCATCCCATTCTGAATTAACGCTAGTATTATTACTTATACTTGAATCACCTCTTGCCCCCAAAGAATTAACGCTAAAGTAATAACCGTTTCTTCGATCTAGAAATGTATCTAAGGTAATATTCACTATATCCTCAGATCGCATATACTCGTCACGCTCCATATTTTTAGCAATTATAGCTGAAGGCGAATCATCAAAACACCAAACAGCTACATAAAGTGCATTATCGTCGTATAAAACCCGAAATTCTGTTCTTTGAGAATGGGGAACGTTTTGTTGAGGGCTTTTCTGTAAAAATTCACCAGCAGGTTTTGCCAACCGCCAGACTTCATCATCCAAAACCCCATTAACTTCAGGAGGCGTTTCTACTCGAATCGCATTGACTGTGGGACGCCCCCGAAAGGTACCTTTACTACCAGGGGCTATTGGTGTGTGCTCAACAGCACTTGCCGCTTGAAGAAAAAATAAAATGGCTACTATAGGGCCGCGTTTGAATAACAACCGTTTCACTTTAATTTTCAGCAGACTAATAATCACCGAAAGCTTACCCTAACTTTGGAAATGCCACCTTTAAGTCCAACGTATCATCATTGGCTTTCTGAAGTTTTATCAGGCGTTTATAAAGACGTTTTACTAATGCAGCTTTTGACTCATCACCAGCGAGATCATTCATCTCAAGTGGATCACGCTTTATATTAAATAAACGTGCCTTTGCTATTTTAGGATAAAGAATCAGCTTCCAATTGCCCACAGTAACGGAACGCTGCACTCTTAGATAAGCACCGTACACAGCCTTAACCTGAGATTGTTCCTGTTTGCCATTTAAAATAGGCATTAGACTTTGGAATTCAACCTGTTCAGGTCGATTGGCATCTGCAATGTCGAGAGTAGTTGCCATTACATCCTGCAGATAGATCGGAGTATTAATTTTACCCTCACCCTTTATTCCTGGCCCCACTGCAATAAAAGGCACTCGCGTACTGTGCTCATATAAGTTCTGTTTCCCAAAAAGTCCGTGATGACCAACGGCCAGACCATGGTCAGCTGTGAAGAAGATATATGTATTATTAACCTGACCGGAACGTTCAAGAGCATCCAGTATACGCCCTATTTGCGCGTCCATATGCTCTATGATTGCGTAATACTCTTGTCGATGCACCTTGACAGCATGATGCGTACGAGGAAAAGGCCCAAGTTTCTCATCCCTTAAGTTCGCTCCACTTCCAATATCTTCCTTATAGGGATATTGATCGAGATAATTTTCCGGTACTTTAATTCGACTCAAAGGATAACGATCAACATATTTCTTTGGGGCCTGCCTTGGGTCATGCGGAGCATTAAAGGCGATATACATAAAGAACGGGCGCTTATCTTTTTTGGCTTCATCTATGTAGTTCAAAGCATCATCACCAACCACCTCACTCCAGTGCTTTCCCCCTTTCCAAAATCCGTCAAACTTTACATCATAAGGGCTCCAAGGATCACTCTTATCTGGCAATGGCCGATTGTAACCCTCGGGAGTTTGATTCGGCATGCCGCCACGAATATTACGAGTAACTTCAAACGCACGATCTGCCGCAGTTGAAATGTGCCACTTACCAGTAAAAAACGTCTGATAACCGGCACGCCCCATAACCTGAGGCCATAAATTGCTAAACTCTAAATCTCGTGCAGCTTTTTCAGCGTCAGTCATTTTTTTCCTGCCACGCAAAACTTGCTGAGCCTTTTGAGCACGCCAAATGTGCCGACCGGTTATAAGCATGTGCCTGCTCGCAACACAAACAGCCCCACTCCATGAACCCATATTGTAGGCACGAGTAAACTGCGTACCACGCTTGGCCAGCCGATCAAGGTTGGGCGTGTCAATGTCAGTAAGCCCAAGATTAGCAACAGTCTCGAAACACTGGTCATCCGCGAAAATGAATAATACATTGGGCTTTGTCTTTGCCTGAACTTGAGCAATCGTCAGACCAAGCGATATCACAAAAAAGAGACGAACTACAAATCCCATTAGTTTTCTACTCATATAATTCTCCTTAAACAGTTCATACTAATTGATTAAAACCTTTTGAGTCGGGGCATCGTAGGCACTGTGCAAACGTAGTCGAGCCAATAAACCAAAATCAGAACACCTCAGAATAAGCATCGTATTTTTTTGTGCTTGATGATAATTCTTCTCACGAACTAACGGCTTCCCTAGCCACTGGACTTCCTCAAAGTATGGCCTACGAATCTTATGCAGATTTTTTGAATGCACTCGAAAATGCAGAAGAGTTGATTCGCATAAAAGACCCAATCGCGACAGAGCTAGAAATAACAGAAATAGCAGATCGCGAGATGAAAAAACCAGGCGGAGGTAAAGCGATATACATCGAAAAACCTACCATTAATGGCAAAATTTCACCCATTCCTTTGGCAATTAATACCATGGGATCCACTAAACGAATGGCCATGGCACTCGGGGCTGATAGTGTCGATGACGTAGCTTCAAAGTTAGGCTCACTCGTTCAAGCTAAACCGCCAACCGGATTCCGTGATGCCATGGGGCTTCTTAGCAAAGCACTTGAACTACGACACGCCCGACCAAAAAAAGTTAAGAGCGGCCCATGCAAAGAAGTCATTCACCACTTCAACTCACCACCCCCTCAAACTAACACGTGGCCTGTTGCCCCAAATGTTAAACAACCACAAAGCATATCGAAAGATCCTCCAACACTTTTAGATTTACCTATTCTTAAATGCTGGCCACTTGATGGTGGAAGATTTCTTACACTACCATGCGTGGTCACGCGCGATCCAGATACGGGAGATCGCAATTTGGGAATGTATAGAATGCAGGTCTACGACGGGCAATCCACCGGCATGCATTGGCAATTACAAAAAGTTGCGGCACGACATGGACGAAGATACTACGAAAACGGCGAACGGATGCCAGTAGCAGTATTTCTCGGAGGCGACCCTGTTTACCCTTTCTGCGCCACCGCACCGATGCCAGACGGACTCGACGAGTTTCTACTGGCTGGCTACTTACGCGGTAAATCCGTAGAAATGATTCAATGCGAAACCTGCGACCTAGAAGTTCCGGCTAATGCTGATATTGTTATCGAAGGTTATATAGATACAACTGAGCCACTAAGGGAAGAAGGACCATTTGGAGATCATACTGGCTATTATACACTACCTGAACCTTACCCTGTTTTTCATATTACCGCTATCACACATCGAAAAAACGCGACTTATCCTGCAACTATTGTCGGGATACCTCCCATGGAGGATTTTTATATGGGTAGCGCTAGCGTAAAATTATTCCTGCCGATTTTCCAAATGAACTTTCCAGAGATTGTCGACATTGCGCTACCAGCTGAAGGAACTTTTCATAATCTGGTTTTTGTCAGCATAAAAAAGACCTACCCAATGCAGGCATTCAAAATCATGCACGGCCTCTGGGGAATGGGACAAATGATGTTTACAAAATTCATTGTTGTTGTGGACGATTTTGTTGATGTTCACGACACTAGCGAAGTATTATTTCACATGTGTGCCGATACTGATCCTCAACGCGATAGTATTCTAACAAAGGGGCCTGCAGACGTTCTTGATCATGCAACAAGCGAAATTGGTATTGGCAGCAAACTTGGAATTGATGCAACTCGCAAAGTCTCCGGAGAAAGCTTTAATCGCGACTGGCCTCCACTCATCAAGATGGATGAAAAAATCCGGACATCAATCGATCAACGCTTCAACACATAAGTTTCTGTTCTGTTTAACGTAATTTGGAGCCTTGTCGAATACGAGATTTCAGGTTTTGTAACTAGCTAAACGCGAAGTCACCAAACCTCCACTGGCCCCTTAGGGACTGGGATTTCATTTTTCCCAGCCCCTGGCAGTTCACCATCCTGCATGAAAGTGGGCACCATTGGACCTTGACGATAGCGCTCTATCAATTCCCCATCGCTATCAACAAACTGATCACGCCAGTCAAGGTAATCAGACAGCGTTAACTCAAAATCCTCTCGAGTTGATATTTGGACCACACGCTTATTAAACATCTTCACTGGGCCGAAACGCTTGGCATACCACGGAGCAACTTTACGAAACATTAGACACCCTCGTTCTTCACCGAACACTTCAATCATTAGATCAAAGTGACGGCGCATCACTCGCACCCGTTCTAGAAACTTTGGATCCGGCAGCAATTCACCTGTTTTTAAATAATGATCGGTATGCTTGAAAAGCCATGGGTTATAAAACGCACCACGGCCGGCGCTTATCCCATGGCAACCTGTAGCCTCAATCATGTGCTTAGCTGACTCCGGCGTAGTAATATCTCCATTACCAATCACCGGAATCTCCCGAGCTGCCGCCACCACTTCACGAATTCCCGCGAGATTAACTGTCCCAAGAAAGCCTTGCTCTCTCGTTCTCCCATGAATAAAAATCGCCTTAACTCCAACGTCCTCAAGAACCCTTACCAAGTTTGGCGCAGTAATATTATTATCATCCCACCCCAAACGCATCTTCGCAGTAATAGGAATATTAACCGCATTTACCATCATCTCCACCAAATTAGCCGTCTTGTCCAATTCGGTCATCATAGCAGACCCACCACCAGTCTTGCACACCTTGCGAACGGGACACCCCATATTGATATCTATAGCGTCAACTCCAATTGATTCAAGATATTGCGAAGCATCTCGCATTTCTTCTGGCACAGCACCGAAGAGTTGCACTGCATAGGGACTATCCATTTCGTTAGACTCAATCAGTTTCAAGGCCTTGCGATTACGCTCAAGCAGTGAACGAGCGTTAACAAGATCAGTAGTCGTTAGGCCCAATCCACCCACTTCACGCAAAACTAACCGAAAAGGCAGATTTGTATATCCAGCCAAAGGTGACAAAAAGAGGTTAGTTTCAAGTTTAAGAGAACCAAATTGCATAAAGAAAAATCTGCGAAAATACTAAGCCATAATAAAAAACCACTGCGACTAAAAAGTGCGCTAAACTAATGAATCACTGCACACCTGGCTCGGCACGCAGATCATAACAAGATATGTTATCTTTCATCCTTAGATAGAGCTTACCATCTACAATCACCGGAGAAGGACACCACATAGCCTTTATACGTGTCTTACCTAACTCACGATGGGCCTTAATATCAGTATCAATCATAACGAGATCGCTTCCCTTTTTTTCCAATGTGATTAACTTACCATCAGCAATGACCGGTGATGTAATTGTACTTTGACGTGATTCTTTCCATCTCAATTTACCGGTAGTTAGCTCAACACACATGTGCCACTCACCACCGGCCAAGTATACGTGACCACCGTAAATCAATGGAGACGATTGTGACCGCCTTTCTGACATCGGTATATTCCACACAAGACTAGCTCTCTCCTTTGTAAGACGATATGCAGCAAGCCCTATTTTTTTATCCTTACTGTATACAACCATCCAATCACCTGAAATAACCGGAGACGAATCACCGCCACCAATCGACCTCCAAGCTGTATCTCCAGTCTCAGGATTAACTGCAAAATACGCTTTACGCCCACTACAAATAATCAATTTATTTTCTTGGTGAGCCCAAATTAAAGGAGAAGAGTTACTACTCCGCACATCATTGTTAACCCAAATTTGATTTCCATCTTTAGAATCATAAGCAATCAATTGCCCCGCAATTAAAAATACCTTTTCATCGTAAAACAGAATTGAGGAAGCCGGACCTTTCCCACGTTTTGGTAACGGTACCGACCAAATTTTCTGCCCACTAACCGCATTCACACAATAAATATGAGTGCTACCGGCCGCAAACAATCGATCACCGAAAACACAAGGAGTGCTAGATGACTTTCGCCCTGTCGGCTCACCAGACGCCTCTGTCTTCCAAAGCGTTTTACCAGTCCTAGAATCAAGACATAATATTACATCCTTTGCCACACGCACAGTATTCGGGATTGCTTTAATTAATTCGTGCTTTGAAAAGCTAGCAATTGGTTGAGTGTCGACCCATTTTTTAAGAGCCTCATCATTTATAAAACGCTGATTACCCTTCTGAGCAATATAATGCATATCCTCATAAGGTATCGCCGCTCGCCCCTTTTTGAATCGACCAATAACCCAACTCCCATTTCGCTTAGCTTGTTCTTGAGACAAATTATCGGCGACCCACTTCTCGGCCCAATCATTTAGCTTACGCCCACGAAGCCGAGGACTTAAGGATTCACGAGCCTTCTCCATTCTAATAATCAACTGTTTAGAAAAAGATATGTTTCGATAACCAATTTTACGCAAAATCAGATCATTAATCTCGCGATTTTCTGACGGCTTATCATCATGCCATACAAGAGAAATATAAGTTTTTCCTCCTGCTACCAAAACACTTCCATGGCCCCCATTGTCACCGCTCGGAATAGTCTCACTACGCCAAAGTAACTTGGGACCACCCTCAGGCCAAAAATCCATAAGAGGAACACCATCCTTAACCACCCCATTACGATCACTGCCTCTCCACTGATTCCAATCAACGGCAACAATAATTTCAGTAGATGCCCCAAATAGGATAGATATAAAAATAAAAACACGATTCATCAAAACGGAAAGATGCCGCCACAAAAACCGCCACGCAAGACTTTGAGTTACACATTAAAACCACACCTTCGACTTACCAAATTCCATTAATCAAACACAGCTTGTGTTATACAATAACCTCCACTAATTTTCGTTGAGTGGAACTAGAGGATCATATCGGCGATATTATTGCTAAAGCCAGAAAAGGACTCGGTATTAATACCAATCAAGCAGCAAAAGCTGCCAATCTAAATCTCATAAATTATTCTCGGCTCGAAAAAGACGGATCTCTCGAACCTGCAACCAATGTTTCAGAACTAGGTAAGCTGCTTGGATTAACATCTAACAAGCTTTCCATGATCGCCAATGGCTGGACGCCAGTTATCAATCTCTACAAATATAAGAACATACAGCAAATCAGCACTAACGAAGGCATGGAAGTTCATTGCTATCTTGTATGGGATGAAGAAACCCTAGAGGCTGCATTATTTGATACAGGATGGAACCACGAGCCAATATTAGAGTTAATCAAGAAATACGATCTAAAACTAAAACATCTCTTTATTACACATACTCACCACGACCATATAGCAGCGCTAACACCAATCAGAAAAAAATTCCCAAATATAGAATTACACTCCAGTTCCCCAAACGCACCCGAACGCCAACGAAACTGTACAAAAAAAATCATTAAAGTTGGCAATCTTCATGTCTCATCACGTGAAACACCAGGTCACGCAGATGACGGGGCAACATATATAATTGATAATCTTCCCAACCCTACCCCAAGGGTGGCTTTTGTTGGCGATGCCATCTTTGCAGGCTCGATGGGTGGAGCCCCCAATTATTACAAGCTCGCACGAGAAAAAGTGCAGTCCGAAATCCTTAGCCTTCCAAAGGAAACTATCCTTTGCCCTGGCCACGGCCCTATTACAACTGTTCGCGAACAACATCTTGTGAACCCATTTTTCTAATGTTTGTATAGAAATTGATGTATTTGTTAGTAAAAATTCAATATTCGCAGAAAATATCGCCAAGAGGTGAAAAAAATGATTTTTTGACTGTATATGGTTTTTACCGGCCGAAAAAATAAAATTACACGTTGACATTATAATGAGTAATATTAGGATCTGGGGCGCTTAAAAGAACGTTTTTTGGCCTTTAGAACACAAAAACTTATGAAGAACTTATTTTTCACTGCGGTATTTTCCACTGGACTGCTATTCACGGCTCAAGCAGAAGCTCGCGAGGGTCACGCCATAGTACGAACAGTAAGTGGTGAAGCCAAGATGTCAGCTGATGGAAAGAATTGGGCGCCACTCAAGGTTGGTACTGTTTTAAAAACTGGCACTACAATTAAAACCAGCAAAGGTGGACAAACAGATTTATTTTTAGGACTTAATGGATCAATGCTACGCCTTGCAGGAGGCAGTGAATTAACATTCAGTCGACTAATGATTGCTGATTCGCCAATTGAACCAATTGCCCAAACAGAGATGATATTGAAGAGTGGACGTGCTATTGGCAGCGTACGTAAATTGCCATTGGGATCCAGCTACGTGATTAAAACTCCAAAAGGAGAAGCCAAAGTCAAAGGCACCGTATATGAAATAAATGCTGACGGTGAATTAATCGTTGTTTCTGGAAAAGTTGAGTACACCGATGCATCGAATGGCAAGGAAGTCTTGATCGCAGGTGGCGAAAAATACTCAGGCGGACGTGAGCTGAAAGCCGCCGAGGATGAACAAGCTGCTGCTGCTGCTGCTAGTGCCGCGTTTTCTTCTCCTGGATTCAACATTAAAGTACCTCTTCGTCAAGGCGTATTTAAAACGGAAGCGATTGCACCAGCAGAATGGTACAATCCGATAGCGATAGATAATTTAAAACCTGTTCCAGTCTCTCCAGTAGAGGGGAATTAAAAGTCACTTTTCTAAACCCGGACAATCCGTCCGGGTTTTTTTATGCCAATTCAAATACTACCATTATGAGCGCGGTAGTTTATCCAGGTAGTTTTGACCCGCCAACAAATGGACATCTAGATGTAATTCAGCGAGCATCTAAACTATTTGATCGTGTAGTTGTTGCCGTAGCTCAAAACAACAATAAATCACCTCTCTTCTCCCCTATCGAACGAAAAGAATTAATCGAGGAATCTGTATCAGAGCTAAATAATGTTGATGTGGATGTATTCGAAGGACTACTTATAGATTATGTCAAAAAACAAAACTGCAACATAGTGATCCGAGGAATTCGGGCAGTTTCTGATTTTGAATTCGAATTCCAAATGGCACTCATGAATCGTAAGTTAAATGAAAAAGTAGAAACTCTCTTCATGATGCCGCGTGCTTCTTATTCTTTTTTAAGTTCACACCTGGTTAAGGAAATTGCCGGATTAGGAGGGGACGTATCCACATTTGTTTCCCAAACCACAAGTAAATCTTTAGCAAAAAAACTTGGTCAATCCTCTGGAAATTAAACCTTCGACTGGACACAACGCCCCATCTCCAAGAATAACACACTGTGCCGAATTGTAGATAACTCCACATATGTCTGTATTACTCCACATGGAAAAAATTGAGAATGAATCCTTAACCCTAAAAGGAGAAATCTCCCTCTCGGATTTAGAAATGGAAACCCGAGATGAGCTAATCAAACCAGCCGGACCTTTAGTGTATGACATCACTATAAAGCAAGATGACGAATCAATAATACTTCAAGGATCGCTAAAAATGCTGCTTCAGTGCGAATGTGCAAGATGCCTCCAAATATTCGAATATCAGATTCACCAAAAGAGCTGGAACTGCAAACTTGCACTAAAAGGGGAGGATTCCATGGAAATAATTCATGGCACCGCAGACTTGACGCCATATCTACGCGAAGATACTTTCCTCGCCTTTCCGCAGCATCCGCTGTGTGAGAGTCGATGTGAAGGCATTAATCAGGTGTCTACAGATGATGGAAATGCACCTCTATCTGAACCATCTAATAAGAATGTTTGGATGGAACTCGACAAACTAAACATCGAATAAAAATCTTAACTTATGGCAGTACCAAAAAGCAGATCATCCAAAAGCCGCGTGCGAAAGCGCCGCGCCAAGAATATCAACCTGCAAAAACCGCAGTTGAACAACTGCCCACAGTGTGACCACCTTGGTTACCAACCTCACCGCGCCTGCCCCGAATGCGGGCACTACAATGGCCGACAGGTTATCTCCGTCGAAGCCGGAGCATAAACTTCATCTTATTAACTGCGCTCCGGGAACTATTTCTCTGGGCTGTAAGTGTTTCCAATGAAAATCGCGGTCGATGTAATGGGTGGAGACCTTGGCTGTGAGGTTGTAATCGACGGCTTAATGCAAGCATTGAGAAAATGTCAGCAGATTGAGGAAATTCAGATAGTCGGTGACGAAGTAGAAATTAGCCAATCACTCGATCGATTAGATAATATCGAGTCGCGTTTTCAGATTATCCATGCCTCCGAAGTTCTTTCAATGGAGGACAAGCCGGTAGAAGGACTTCGCAAAAAGAAAAATTGTTCTCTAGCAGTGGCAATGGATTTGGTCAAAACCGGCAAGTCGAATGCCATAATCTCTCCAGGCAATACTGGTGGTGTAGTTGCTGCAGCATCGATTAAACTGCGTACTTTATCCGGAATAGACCGCCCTGGAATTGCAGCAGTCCTACCATCAAAGCACAAAAACTTTATACTACTTGACGCTGGAGCAAATGTGGAAGGTAAGCCTAATCACCTAATGCATTACGCAATCATGGGTGACATTTATGCCCGGGAGGTACTAGGAATCACAGATCCTAATATTGGACTAATGAGTGTCGGAACGGAGGAATCAAAAGGTAACGAATTAACTCAGGAAACTCTTCGTCTTTGCAAAGGATTAGACTTAAATTTCATTGGAAATATTGAAGGCCATGACCTTTTCAGTGATGAACTAGATGTTGTTGTCACAAATGGATTCGTCGGCAATGTAGTATTAAAATCCTGTGAACAGCTTGCAGGAGTAATGATGGGTTGGCTAAAAGATGAACTCAGTGCAGGGCTAATCCCTAAAGTAGGAGCATTGTTATCCCAAAAAGCCTTCCGTTCATTAAAGAAACGGGTAGATCCTGATAATGTCGGAGGTGCACCACTATTGGGAGTCAATGGAACAGTTACGATTGCACATGGTTCTGCGAATAACCGGGCAATTTACAATGCCATATGTAATACTGTCGAAGCTGTAGATCATAATATTAATAAACTAATTATTGACGCCGTAGTCAAAGCCAACGACAAATTGTCAACTAACACGAAAAATTAGATTGCGGTATAAGCATGACCAAATCCAACTTCAAAAACCCGAGAGCTAAACACGACTTTATAGGTAGAACCTGCTCTATTTCAGCCGTTGGCTCTTATGTGCCCGAGAAAGTACTAACTAACGCCGATTTGGAAAAATTGGTAGATACAACTGACGACTGGATTCTTTCTCGCACAGGAATACATGAACGTCGTATTGCAGCCGAGGATGAATTCACCTCAGATATGGCAGCTAAAGCAGCTATGATTGCACTAGAGCGAGCAAAAGTTGATCCAACTGAAGTTGATCTAATCATTCTTGCCACAATTACTCCTGACATGCCTTTCCCTGCAACTGCATGTTTAGTACAGCAAAAGATAGAAGCATTTAATGCAGCGGCTTTCGACATGGAAGCTGCATGCTCTGGATTTGTATATGGACTTGAAATCGGCCAACAGTTCATAATGTCAAGAACCTACGACACTGTGCTAGTAATCGGCTCTGAAAAACTCTCTTCAATCACCGACTGGCAGGATCGTGGTACTTGTATTTTGTTTGGCGATGGAGCAGGTGCGGCCGTCCTGCAGAATCGAAAAAACACTCATGGCCTCCTCACAGCGTGTATGGGAGCTGACGGACGAAAGGCTTCCATTCTTTCCCAGCCAGGAGGCGGCAGCCTCCATCCAGCTACCGATAAATCGGTTTCCGACCGACTACACTATCTGAAAATGGATGGACAAGAAGTGTTCAAGAATGCTGTAACAGCCATGACAAAAGCCTCAAAAGAAGCTTTAGCTAGATGCGAATTAGATATAAACCAAATCAAATGCATCATACCTCACCAAGCCAACATGCGGATTCTAAAAGCCGTTCGCGATCGTTTGGGCGCAAGTGAAAATCAGGTTTACAGCAATTTAGAGCGCTACGGGAACACCTCTGCTGCCTCAGTAGCTATTGCTTTAGACGAAGCCGTTCAAGAAGGACGAGTACAACGAGGCGACTTGATTTTGCTGCTCGTTTTTGGTGCTGGACTCACTTGGGGGGCAGCGGTGATAGAGTGGTAACTCACACTATCACAAGGACTTGATCAACTTTTAAAACTCTCTCGCCAACTATTTTTTTAATGATACTAACGCGATCAATATTTTTTGGCACTTGCCCCATTGATCAATTCTTGGTTTTCTCCCCGCCACTTTTGAAATGGAACTTTTTAATAAGATTCTGAAAACCGCAGTTGAAGGCGGCGCTTCTGATGTTCACATAAAGCCGAATTCGCCCGTAGTTTACCGCATTAATAGTCAGTTAGTAGAAACTGAAATGGCCCAAACCCCAACTCAAGATTGGATGGACAAGGTCATTAAGGAAATAATCCCTGAACACTTCTTACCTCGACTCGAAAAAGATCGCGAAATTGACTTTTCGTACTTCCTCGAAGGAATTGGTCGATTCCGGACAAATTGCTTTCAACAGCTAGGTAAATGGTGCTTGGCTATGCGTTATGTAGTGGCTGAAGTTCCAAAGTTAGATAGTCTGAATCTACCGGAAGTAATAAAATCAATCGCTGAAGAACCACGAGGGATTGTTCTTGTAGCTGGAACCACAGGAAGCGGAAAATCCACCACTCTCGCCGGTATGATCGATCACATAAATTCGAACATGAAACGGCATATTATTACACTCGAAGATCCAGTAGAATATGTGTTCGAAGATCAAGGTTGTGTTATCGAACAACGCGAAGTTGGCTTAGACACTCCTTCATATGAACAAGGCCTTAAGCATGTAATGCGCCAAGATCCTGATGTAATTATGGTAGGTGAAATGCGTGATGCCACAAGTTTCCGAGCAGCTATGAGTGCATCCGACACCGGCCATTTGGTCATGTCCACTCTACATACCATTGATGCACCACAATCGATTTCACGTGTACTAGATTTTTTCCCATCCGATGAACGAGAACAGGTTCGCAAACAAATGGTCGGAACTCTTAAAGCAATCGTAGTGCAACGCATGGCAGTACGTGAGGATGGTGGCGTTGTGCCCGCTATCGAAATAATGATAAATACACCGACCATAACTAAACTGATCACCGAAAACAGAACCGAAAAACTTCATGCCGCAATCGAAACTGGCACTGACGATGGAATGCAAAACTTCAACCAATCGCTTTTTCAACTAGTTAAAGATGGCGTCATCACTAAGGAAGAAGCCCTCGAAAAAGCTTCTAACCCACAAGCTTTGGAAATGAACTTCAAAGGCATCTTCCTTTCAGAAGGCAGTCGCATTTTGAACTGATTAATTCAGTTAGCCGATTGCATAACCTCAGCTTTGTCTCCAAAATCTTTCAGGTGACAAAGCAATTCTTATTCGGTTTAGCCTCAAAGTTGAACTTGTGCGGAACATTTGCACTTTGCATCACAGTATTTTCACATGCAGAAGAGGAAAAAACCTCATCTAATTTCGTCGCAAAAACACCTCTAGTTCCATCGATTGGAATCAATATTCCAGAGAATATTTATCGTTCACTGCGAAAAGAATCTGACACGCTCAGCCAAACGATCGACCAATTAAGTATTCAACACGCCAAAAATCCGGCATTACTTCAATTGATCCCTGATATACAAGTTTTTCATAAGGCAATCGACTGGGGGCTACGACATCAAAATTTTTATAAAGAAAATGAATTCAAAATTGCCGAGAGTCTTCTCGAAGAAGCAAATGCCCGTGCAACACAACTCGCTAATGGCAAATCTCCTTGGACGCGCAAATCCGGCTTAATAGTTCGTGGATACATCTCAAAAATTGATAATTCCATACAACCTTACGGACTTGTAATTCCTCAATCATACAACACTGACCCATGGCGAAAGCGTCGACTGGATATTTGGTTGCACGGCCGTGACAATAAACTAAGCGAACTCAAATTCATTCATCAACGTCAAACCAATCCAGGGCAATTCAACCCAATTGATACTATTGTGCTGCATCCATATGGTCGGTTCTGTAATGCCTTCAAATTCGCCGGTGAGATGGATGTAATAGAGGCCCTCGAACACGTAATTAAAAATTACCCTGTAGATAAAGAACGCCTAAGTATAAGAGGATTCTCAATGGGAGGAGCCGGGTGCTGGCACTTTGCAACCCATCACGCTAGCAACTGGATTACAGCAGCTCCCGGTGCAGGCTTTGCTGAGTCACTAGAATATCTAGGCCTCAGCAATAAAGAGCTACCACCAAAATACGAACGTACATTATGGGGACTTTATGACGCTACTATGTATGCTGGCAACTTGTTCAACACTTCAACAATTGCTTATAGCGGTGAATACGACAAACAGATTCAAGCCGCACAAATTATGGAAAAATTTTTGTTAGCTGAAGGCTTATCACTACAACATATTATTGGGCCGAAAACAGAGCACAAATACCATAGCACATCAAAAGCCGAGATAGATGAATGGATTAATAACACCATCACAAAAGGGCGCGAGCCCATACCCTCTGAAGTACGATTAACAACCCGAACACTACGATACAATCGTCAATCATGGGTTCAGGTAGACGGAATCCAAGAGCACTGGATGCCAGCAAGAGTCGAAGCCGGATTGATCGGCAATAAACATATAGAGATAAGCACAATCAATATCTCCCGTATCATTTTATCAATGCCGTCAGGCACCTGCCCACTCAAACCCAACGTTAATCCTAAAGTAATAATAGATGGGCACGAACTAAACGGGGAACGCGTCCAAACAGATCGTTCATGGAAATCACGTTTCATCAAAACATTTGGCCGGTGGAGGGCTGTTAGAAATTTTGAGTTTATTGGTTTAGCCAAGCGACCAAAATTACAAGGACCTATTGATGACGCCTTTATGGATAGTTTCGTGATAGTGAAACCAACAAGTAAAGCAATGACTAAACATATCGATGCATGGACAGCTGCACAGCTTGATCAAGCACTACTAGACTGGGAAATGCAATTTCGGGGAAAACCAAGAGTAGTAAAAGACATAGATCTTTCTGCACAGGAAATAGAAGACAACAATCTCATCCTTTGGGGTGATTTCAAAAGTAACTCGATAATTGCTAAAATTATTAATCGACTACCACTTACATGGAATCGCGACTCACTTAAAATCGGTCAATCAGAAGCACCATCGAACATACATATACCCATTTTGATTTACCCAAACCCACTAAACCAAAAGAGGTATATCGTACTAAACTCCGGATTCACTTTCAGTCGGTTTGGTCACATGAGCAATGCCACTCAAACACCAAAACTACCTGACTGGGCATTAGCGAAAATACTTAAACCATATAACGCAGGCAACCCTGAATGCATAAGTGCAGCGGGTTTTTTCGATGAACAATGGCAACCTAAACTGACTCACTGATGGTTACAACAGATTGCCAGCAGCGCTAAGCACTGTCATCTTACCTGCATGCCAAACAAATCTTTACGGTTAGCCGCGTTAGGCTACGCCTTCAGCATGTTAGCAATGCATGCAGAACCAGCAAATCCCAGTGGCAACATCTCCATTCTGCCATCCAACTCTCAATTGGAAGTTTTATGGGAAAAAGGAGAGTTCACCGAAGGTGTAACTGTAGCAGCAAACGGAGAAGTTTATTTCAGTGACATACCAAGCGATGAATCAACTTCAGGAAGGATTCTAAAGTTTGATCCTAAAACATTAGAGACCCAAGTTTATGTGTCAGCATCGGAAAAAAGTAACGGCCTTATGTTCGACCGTGATGATCGCCTCATTGCCTGCTGTGGAGCCAACAACGGCCGCATGGCGCTCTGTGAAATAATGCCAAATAAAAAAATCCGTACACTAACCGGGGCATTCAATGGCAAAAAATACTTATCCCCTAATGATCTTATTATCTTACCGAACGGAATGATCTACTTTAGCGACCCTAGATATATCGGGAATGAAAAGAAGGAACAAATAAACATGGCTGTTTACCTGTACAATCCATTCAATGGCTCTGTAATGATGGCGATTGACTCGAATATTATCGAAAAACCTAATGGCCTCGCCCTCTCACCTGATAGCAAAACTCTCTATGTAGCGGAAACAAACAACGGATCTACCGGAGGCCCAAACGATATAAAGGATCCTAAAATGGGGCGAATGACTCTCAATGCCTTTCCAATCCTTAGCGATGGAAGTCTTGGAAAGAAAAAAGTACTTATCAACTTCGGCAACAAAACAGGAATTGATGGCATGACAGTCGATACGATGGGAAACATATACGCTGCTGTTCGTTCTAAAAACCGATTCGGAATAGTTGCATACACACCAAGCGGCAAGGAGCTAGCTTACATCCCTACAGAGTCTCTGCCGACAAACTGTTGCTTTGGCAAAGGGAAAAATTCAAACATACTTTACATAACAGCGGGTGGCGGGCTGTATCAAATCAAAATGAATGTATCCGGGTATCACCCTGCTACCGCATCCTTAGAAAAACGTAAAGACATCGGCTGGATATCATTGTTTAACGGCAAAACAACAGAAGGCTGGAATCCACGCGGCGAAGTTGAATTTATTAAAGCATTAAATGGAGAACTACATTTGCTATCTAATAAAAACATCTGGGTTGTATCGAAGGCACAAGCAACTGATTTCGAGATAGAGCTCGAAGTAAAGCTTCCACCACAACCCGAAAGTAAAAATGATCATTTTAACTCCGGCCTTGGATTTCGCCTTATTGGCGAAACAGGAAAACCAAAAGGCTACCAGTGTGAAATCGAACGGAATGCGGGCGGGAAAAATGGTGGAGTTTATGGAATCGGATTCGGAGGGTGGCTATATCCAAAAGACCAACAACAAAACGCGCAACTCAAGGCCAACACAAAGGACCTATTCAGCGACACCAAATGGAACAAGATTCATGTTCGTGCAGTTGGAAATCGTGTAAAAACCTGGGTTAACGGGCAAAAGGTTTCAGATGTAAAAGGAATCAAAAATCACCATGGGCGTTTTGGCATCCAACACCACGGGGCCGGAGGCACAGTAAAATTTCGCAGTCTGCGCTTTCGCTCTTTAGATCTCTGAATATAATCGCAAAATACTTCCCAGACTTTGGTCAAACAGTTAGGATTCCTATATCCTTTTATATGAAAACCTCTGCACTTATTCTTTCGTTATCAATAGGCTTAATATCAGCTGAAGCTGCCAATGGACTATGGACCAGTCCAGACGACTCTACTCTACCAATCGACTTCAAAATTCAAGGTGAGTACATTGGAAAAACTTCAAGCGGCAAAAAAATCGGTGCTCAAATCATCGCCCTAGATAAGGGGTATTTTCAAGCTGTCCTTCTACCTGGAGGACTACCAGGCGCAGGTTGGGACGGTAAAAACAAGTCACTGCTATCTGGTTCGTTAGATGGCAAGGTTGCAAAATTTATCGAAGCCAAAGGCAACCGAAAATATCTCGCCAAGGGAGCAAATGAATTCAGTGCAACACGGCATTTTCCACCCCCTGGGCACCGTCCCTCAAATTTGATTGCCAACGGCAAAGTAATTGAAGGCAAATACAACGGCGGAGATTCCTTTAGATTGGAAAGTATTGTTCGCAAATCTAAATCAATCGGCAAGAATCCCCCAAAAGAAGCAATCGTCCTGTTTGATGGCAGCAATAAGAACGAATGGATTGGCGGACGAGTGGACAAAAAAACCAAACTCCTAAATACCGATGGAAAGGATATAAAAACCAAACGTAAATTCAGCAACTACAGTATGCATGTTGAATTTATGCTCCCCTACAAACCAGCCGGCCGAGGGCAGAAACGTGGCAACAGTGGCTTCTATCAGGTTGACCACTACGAAGTACAAATCTTGGACTCGTTCGGGCTAGAAGGCTTAAACAACGAATGTGGTGGTGTTTACACCAAAAAAGGAAGCGATGTGAATGCCTGTTTATCACCGCTACAGTGGCAAACCTACGATATCAACTTCACCAATGCTGTAGTAAAGGATGGCAAGAAGGTTAAGAATGCTCGCATGACAGTACTTCTCAATGGAATTATTATTCACGACAACATTGAGATCAACGGCAAGACCGGCGGAAGTCGCAAGGAACCGGAAGGCACTACCGGCCCAATCAAATTACAAGGTCACAATAACCCTCTTCAGTTTCGTAACCTCTGGATTGTCGAAAAATAACTTCGGCTATTTTGATGAGTCAAATTACCAAAACCATTTTACTCATATTCGCCAGCCTGCTCGCCACTATAGGAAGCTTGGGGGCAAATGAGGGTATAGATTTTTTTGAAAAAAAAATCCGGCCCACCCTTATCAAGCACTGTTATAAATGCCACTCAGCTGAGACAGAAAAAAAAGGCAAACTGAAGGGCAAATTACGCCTCGACCTACGCGAATCTATTAGAGGCCACGGCGAGTCAGGTTTAATTTCAATCGTACCTGGCAAACCGGAAGAGAGTAATCTCTATAGAGCAATAGCATACCTCGATTCCGAGCTGTTAATGCCCCCCAAGAGCCGCTTGGAAAAGTCCGTGATCGATGACTTTAAACTATGGATTGAGATGGGGGCTCCTGACCCGCGCAAGGGGAAATTAAAGAAAAACCCTGCCAAGTCTATAGACTTCGAAAAAGCACAACAATTCTGGTCATTCCGTCAACCAAAAGAGCCAATTGCACCGATCGTAAAAAACACCTCATGGGCCAGAGAAGATCTTGATTTATTTATTCTAACCAAACTAGAGAAAAGCCAGTTGCAACCAGCACCTTCAGCTGACAAGGGAACACTAATTCGCCGAGCAACTTACGATCTCACTGGCCTTCCTCCAACAATGGAAGAGATTAACAGCTTCCTAAATGACGAATCTTCGGACGCATTCCGCAAGGTTGTAGATCGTCTTCTAGCCTCCCCTCACTACGGGGAGAAGTGGGGCCGACACTGGCTCGACGTTGCACGTTATGCTGACAGCAATGGCCTCGATGAAAACTTGGCTTATGTTAACGCTTTTCGTTATCGCAACTACGTCATCAACGCATTTAACAAAGATAAACCTTACGATCTATTTGTCAGAGAACAAATTGCCGGAGACCTACTAAAACCTGCTCATAATGAATCCGAAGCCGAACAACATGCTAGGCAAATTGCAACCGGCTTCTTAAGCATCGGAGCCAAAATGCTCGCCGAAGATGATGGTCGAAAAATGGAAATGGATATCATTGACGAGCAACTAGACACATTGGGTCGCGCCTTTATGGGCATGACACTTGGATGCGCCCGTTGTCACGACCATAAATTTGACCCAATACCCACCAAAGACTACTACGCATTGGCAGGCATTTTCAAAAGCACACACACAATGGACAATCACAAGGTTGTCGCTCAGTGGCACGAAACCGAACTTAAAACCTCCGAACTACTACACAAGCAAGCTAAGGTAAACAAAGAGGTCAATCATCAAAAACAAGCACTCAATCAGTTCAAGTCCAATGCGTCAAAAGCAATCATCGAAGAAGCCCGAAGTCATGCTGCTGACTACTTTATTCAGGCTCTTATTCAAAATCGCAAAAACGCCCTAATTGATTATACGGTCAAACAATTTGAAAATAATCCTGAAGATATTCAAAAAGACATCATTTTAATCGAAGCAGAAACTTTCAGCCGGGGCAATGGGCTAAGATCCAAAGAAGGTTACGGGGAAGGAATAGGCATCTTGATTAGCAGCGGCCCTACAAATGTGGAATTCGATATAAATATCCCCAAAGCCAGAGCTTACAAATTATACATGCGCTATGCTGCGCAACAGTCACGTCCGGGAAAACTGTTCGTAAATAACAATCTTACAAACGATCAAGTCGCCGCCAAAACCACTGGCACCTGGTATCCAGATTCACAAAAATGGCACCTAGAAGGCACCTTCAAATTGAATAGCGGAAAGAATATTCTTAAATTTGATTGGCCCACTCCTACCCCCCACATCGATAAACTTCTATTAATACCAACCAGTGCCAACAACTCCGAAGATTCTTTTAATACCAAGCACCTTAAGCAGGCATTCAACAAACAATGGGTTGAACAATTAACACTAGCGAAAAAAAATATCAAATCACCCCTAAAAAAATGGAAAGTGTTTATCGACAACCCGCTTAAACCTATTAACAAAAAAACGATTAAAGATATCCGAGAAGAATTCGCTGAAATTCAGAAAAATGATCCACTCTACAAATTGCTTCACGAAGAAAATGGCCCTTTCAAAACGCCGAAAGAAGTTGAAAAACTTTTTACAAAAACTAATCAAGATAAATTAAAGCAGCTGCAAGATGAACTCAGCACTATTGAAAAACGTCGACCTCAAACCCCAAAAGCCATGGCTGTTCGAGAAGGCAAGGTGCAAGATTTAAAAGTTCACCTACGGGGTGACTACATGACGCAAGGTGAGCTTGCACCACGCGGCTATCTCCGTGTAATTGCAAATCAAAAAATAGCAAATCCATCCAAAAACAGTAGTGGCCGTAACGAGTTTGCTATCTGGCTCACCAAAGACAATCCCCTCACTGCTCGTGTAATGGTTAATCGAATTTGGCTTTGGCACTTTGGGCAAGGTATCGTTCGTACTCCAGACAACTTTGGAACACTTGGCCTTCGCCCAACGCATCCGGAACTACTCGACTGGTTGGCATATAGATTTATCAAAAACAATTGGTCGATCAAACAAATGCATCGCATAATCATGAATTCCGCTGCTTATCGTATGAGTAGTAAATATCAGGAACGCGCCTATTCAATCGATCCAGACAACAAACTTTGGTGGCGATTCAACCGTCGACGTTTACTAGCCGAAGAAGTCCG
>JASLKL010000120.1 GCA_030747605.1 Verrucomicrobiota bacterium
CCACCATTGGATAAGTTGCCTCGCATTGGGCCATATAAAATTGTGTTTTCCGGGATATTATAGCGTTTGGTGAAACGCTTAGCGTTGTCCGGTTCTTTGGTTGGATCAAATTCTACCAATAGGGCGAAGGCATGCGGTGCTAATTCGCTGCCAATTGGAAATTCGAACTTTACGCCTCCATTGATTTGCCAAGTGTTTACCGGATTTAGGGGGTCATATAATCTTATGGTTCGATTGGTAATATTTCTTAGTTCTATAAATTCATCATTGGGGGTTCCTGCACCGAGTGGAAGTGGGGCAGGGTGATACATTATTTCATGTATCACAATTGGGCCGATCTTGTGTCCAGAATTTTCGGCCCCAGTACCTTTTCGGAAGGATTGAATGGAAGCTGGACTATCCACGCCAAAAGTTGGTCTTGTGAGTGTGACTAATTGATCTCCCAAACTTGTTTTAATCCTGCCAAAAGAGATGCCATTCTCTGCGGCTTCGAATTCGATAGGAATACGATATCCTGTGAGTTTGCCGTTGGAGTCGGTAGCTGAAAGGATCACTTGGTCACCTTGCGATGAATTAAGTGCAAAGCTTTGATCAGTGCCGGGTGCGGAATTAAACTGTCCCTCATAAAAAACTAATGTACTGCGTGGTTGTATAGTTGTGCCATCAGGGATTTGGAATTTTTTGAGATATGATCCTGAGTTGCTGATCCACCATTTACCTATATTTAATGGATTTTCACTTAGGTTGAGTAGTTCAATGGCATCTTCATAAGGTGGGTCGGTGTGGGTAAGCACCTCGTTTATTACAATTGATTCGATAGGTTTGTAGTTAGGTTTGCCAGGGGTCTTTGTTGTAGGAAATTTGACGATATTGTTTGCCCCATCCGGCAGACGGCCTTGTGATTCTCCGGGAAGGGTTTGAGTTGCCTGGACTTTTTCTATAAGTGATTTGGATGAGTTATAGATAGCAATAGGTTCACCGAGAGTAGCAATACTAAAGTTTAGATGATTTGCTCCTCTAGAAAGATTCCCGTCGGCAATCCATTTCACGAAGCCGCCTGCATCGATGAAGTTTAATTCTGGAATCTCGAATTTTGTTCGTCCGATTAAGCTGAGGTCGTCGGTAAGATAGTTGCCTCCCAAATCTACCGGTAATGTACTTGTATTGTGCAGCTCAACCCAGTCGTCTCCGCTTCCACCTGATGTCCATTCGTTAATTGTAATATTTGAGATTGTTGCGGTTTGGGCTGCAATCTCGTTGCTTTTACCAGGGCTGGGTTGGTTCATGAGTTTCCATTCTCCATTTTTGTCACGGCCGATCGAGGTGTTGGAAATTTGAAAGCCATATTGAACTCTATCTACGATTTGTTCTGAGCTGTTAAAAAGGTAAACCGAACCGTGCGTTCCATTTAAGGATATTCCGCTATTAAGGTAATCTTTTGGTCCAAGGTCAGGATCTCTAGAACCATTGCACCATATTAATAGTCTGCCTTTGGCGTTTAGACTTGTGTCTGCAGGGAAATTCCATTGATCAGGGTCAATTTTGTTGATGCTTAGGCTCATGCCAGTTAAATCGATGGATTTGTTAGAGTTATTCCAAACTTCAATCCAGTCGCTCGACCTGCCTAAGGGGTCAATCACTGAGGTGTCGTTGATTGCAAGAATTTCGTTGATCTGCAACCCTTCAGTCGCAGGCTTATAGTTAGCCTGCCCAGGGCTTATAGTTGAAGTGAACGTGATCCAGCTGCCATTGCCATTGGGATAGCGTCCCCGGGATTCGCCATCATTCTGAGTACGGTAACTTACATCGTCTAGTTTGGCACCGTGATGATTGCGGAGCAGAATGGTGCCTCCATCTGCGGGAAGTCGGAAATCGAGATGCCTTACGCCTGGCTTTTCGTCTGCCAAGAAAATCTGGTAACTTTTTGGTGAAATGAATGACAATTGACGATATGTGAATCTGCTAAGACCTATTTCCCATGATAGACCGAAAAGCGCTGCCGGTTTGTCGTCCATGTTGTAAAGTTCGATCCAGTCGTCTCCGCCTGGAGGTGCTGCTGCAACAAACTCATTTATTCGGAGTTTTTTTAGGTCTGCTAAGCTCGCATTACTGTTGGCTTTGCCAGGGGTTGGCTGATTGAGTGTCCAGCCATTTTGATCTCGGCCAATGGAGTGATCTGCCAATTGTAGGCCAAAAGTCACTACATCGATTCGTTCGCCTGCAGGATTGAATAGCGCGATTGTGTCACCGTCGTTGTCCATAGCGAATCCGGCATGGAGTCCGGAGGCTTCGTAGTTATCATCCATCCAAATTGTAAGGTAGCTGTTTGCTTTGATTACAACACCAGCCGGGAAATTGAATTTGCGTGGTTTGGATGGATTGTCACTTAGGCTCCAGTTTTGCAGATAGACATCTGTGCCTGCTACATTTTTTAACTCAATGTAGTCTGGAAAAATTGCGCCATTTTTTATTGTGTTAACATTTTCAGCTAGGACTTCATTGATTACAACCAGTGGTTCTGGGTTGGTTGAATTTGGCCGACCGGGTGTGCCGCCTTTGGCTGAGCTCGAGCGCCAGTTCGCTGGAGCATCTGGATCGCCATTTGGGTTAGATAAAACCAGGGAGTATCCGTCGCCATCAGCTTCACTTGGCCAATCGCCTCCGTCCTTGTAATCTACCGATATCACCGTTTCACCGTTGCGATCGATCAGAGCTAATCGTTCGCCTCTGTTTGACAGGTTTCCTTCATAAAGGCCGTTTATAAATACGCCGGGATAGCGAACACGGAACGCCTCCGAATTTGCGTCATTTACCAAAAGCAGATAGCCGCCATCCGCCAAAGTTGGACTATTCTCTGCGAAGCGAAATGAGATGCCATCCATAGAAAATCCAGATAGATTGAGCTCGGAGTCACCAGTATTTTGAAATTCGATGAATTCAAATGCGTCGCCGCCCTGAGGATTGTACATGATCTCGGTGACTCTAATTGGCACAGCGCTTTCTCCTATCTGAAATGTAGCTGATGTCAGTGCACTCCATTTACTGCCGGTAAGTGTGCGCGCCTTAACTTGTGATCCTGTATTGAGAATGATTCCCGTGTTTTTTTCATATTTTTTGGCGTTGTTAGAAATGGAACTTGCGAATTTTACACGAGGATCGGATCCGTCAGTGGTGTAATAAATGTCTCCTTTGGATGCACTCATGTTAAGGCTAAATCCTGCAGGTACTTCTCCTCCGAATTGGTTGAACTTTGGGGCTTGGTCTGAAGCTGCCAAATTGGCTTCCTTGAGGTGAGCCAAGACGCGGCTTCTCCTGCGATTGATCCAGTTTATGCCCCAGTTTTTACTAAGACCGCTAACCGTACCTCGGACTGTGTTGTATAATTCGTCGTAGGTGTTTCTGATTTCTGTATTAGTTAGGGATCCGCCATTGTAAAAATGTTTGTGAACCTGATCGGCGAAGATCATTTGAAACTCCGGACTAACCTTTAGCGCATTAAATAGTTTGGCGATTTCGGCATCGCCCCATGGTGGATTTAAGGTGGAGAGTTGATTTTTTATTGTGTTGTGAGAGCTGTTGCTAAAAGCCCATTCTGCATCCCAGCAGATAAATCGAAATTTACCATCTGGTTTATGCCGGGCCACTCGCCAGTTGTTATGAGGCCAATCATCATTGTTAGCGTAAATAAGTGGTAGAAGATAGTCTGCCATTGCGGCTATATCCAATTGCTCTTCAACTTTTTGAAAATGTTTAGGCTCATCCAGATCATAACGTGATGCATAGTTGAGCAATTTACGCCAAGCAGTAGTGCTTCCAGCTCGAATTTCGTTAAACTGGGCTATCAGGTCGTAATTTTCATCCGTTTGATACCAGTCTGCTAAAAACTTGGTGTCAATGCGTTCTGTGGGATTGTAGTAGCCCTTGTATTTCCCGTTGATATACAGGTTAACAAATGTTCCTTTTGGAGTGACGATTCCGGAGTTGATGCAGAGTCGGCGTGCCCATTCGTCTTTTATGAATGGGCTGGTGTGGTCATTCATGCCAGCTCGTAAAACGATGCGATCAAATGATTGAACAGGGATGTTTCCAAATAATGGGTACTCAAGTCGTCCAGTTCCGTAGTCACCTCTGAAGTAAAGCCGGAAAGAGAATTTGCTAAATGGTAGTCCTCCATTTGGATTATACCTAGGGCGTACATAGCCGCCTCCCTGAATACGAATACCGCAGTCTACTACAAATCCTCCATTATCTTCTGGTCTAATCAATTCTGCGGAGATTGGCCGTTCCCACGCTATGCCGTGTTGTTGAGCGTTAGGTTGTTTTTGTATTCCTTTTGAGCCCCAAAGATGCCGGTCGTCGGTAACTAGTGATAAGGCAGGTAGACGTTTACGATTAGTTGTCAGTCCATAAAAATATGTGTGGGTTTTAACTTTTGAAGAAAGCATTCCTTTCTTGTAGGCAACAGCTCGTATTATGCTGGTTTTGGATATGCGAATTGGGCTCGTATAGATATTACCAACAGTTTCGTATCGACTGTTTCCGCAACACGCTGGTGTATCTCCATTGGTAGTATAGCGAATCTCTGCTCCAGGAGTTTCGGTCGAGAGAGTCAGATAGACGGCCTTTTTGTCATAGAAACCACGTGGCAGGTCGAAGTGCACAGGTTTTACCCGGCCGCTTACAGTCTTGGAGCTGTTATTACTGTTTGGGGTTGGTTTTTCAAAGTATACCCATTCATTTTCATCATTTAATCCGTAACTTGTTCCTGCGGCCTGCTCTGGGAATTTTATTGATGATATTGCACGTCTGGGAGTTTCGGGTTGGCATAGCGCGAGATATTCTCCTCCGGGGTTTAGTTTGAAGTTTGTATGAAGTTGTTTTGGGTTTTTTTTATCTTCTCCAGTAGCAAATACAATGAGTCGTTTTCCTGCTCCGATTATTGTTTCTGGAAAAACCCACTTAGCCATATTGTTGCGGTCGTCTGTTAGTGACCACTCATTTAGGTTTACATCTTCGCTGCCGCGATTAAGTAATTCAATCCAGTCTCCATCTACGCGTTTATAGTTTGCTCCTGAAGCTGCGCTGAATTCGCTAATTACAACATCGCCTGGTGTAAAATTGGTATCGACTTGGATTGACCAAGATTGTCCGTTGAAAAGGTTTGGGCTGCGATTAAAGTCTGTGATATTGGCATCTTCTGCCCAAGTTAGTTCCACTTCACCTGACTCAATTTCTGAGAACTTGAAAATATATGGGCCTGCTCCATATCCACTTGCTGAATTGGCTGTTAGCCCGTTGGCCATCAGGTCTCGGGCTTCAACGCCTTGCACTGGTTCGTCGAACCAAATCTCAGCTTGGCTAAATTGTTGTACAGTGCCTTCAAGTGGAAGTCGGTTAGCTAGGTCAGGTGCGATCAAATCGAGAAGTTCGTAATTCCATGTTCTTATATCGGGTGCAAAGTTATTTGGTGGAGAGGCTTGGTCGCCTATGCCATGTCCTGGTGCCCACCAAACATTAATTGTCCCTGAAGCTGGTTGTTCCAAATTGAAGGTAAAAGTGTTGCCTTTGTTGTCAACTGATACGGCTGGATTGTTGTTAATCATTAGGTCGCCAGCGTCGATTCCGGACATTGGTTCACTGAAAGTAATAGCGATTGAATTAAGCTCCTCCACATCCCCAGGTTTTGGGCTCATTGAGGTGATTTCAGGGGGGACAAATTCTCGTTTAACAGCTGATAAACGAACATCTAATAAAGCATCACTATTGGAACGACTATAATTTAGCAGCATTACACTTAAAACATTCCAGCCTTTTTCTATGGATCCACTAAGGTTTTGGATTTTGGTTTCATCCCATTTAATCGGCTCGCGGTTGGTTTTTGATGATTTTGAGGAGTATCTAAGTGTAGTTGTAGGTTTGTGCAGGCTTGCAATCTCTATTCCGTTAAGCCAGGCCACATATCCATCGTCTGCTTTTATTTCAAGAGAACCCAACCCGAGCTGGGATGGGTCAGTGATGCGAAACTTGCGCCTGACGTACACGGTTGAGTAGTTGCCCTTCATGTCAGTTAATTCGGAGCCATTCGTAATTTTCTCATTACTATAAAAAGGGATCTTGCCTCGTAGCCATGAGCTGTCGTCAAAATCTATTGCTGTCCATGCAGAGCGGGGTGAAGAGGCCTCTTTGGTTCCTTTGTGGTAATTAAAGGTTGCCCCTTCCTTAATGAGTTCTATGCCATTGACTGATCTTGGAAAGATGACAGCAACCATTGCCAAGGTCAGTATGAAGAGTTTACTATGCATTTGAAGGGAGTTTGTTTATTGTATATCAGATGAGATTTGGAGTGCGTAGGGCGTCCTATTTATACCTATGAATTTTAGGTGCTTTCGTCGTTGCCTATTTCCTTTTTTTGTTCGGGCAACTGTTTGACCTCAAGCGGGATACTTGCTTCTTGTCTTCCATCAATGGCGATGTCGACTGCGTGCTGGCCGAAGTTTTCAAATTTTAAGCGTTGTATGTTGAGGATGAAATTACGGTAAAGATATGAGTCATTATTGGGAACCTTCACTTCGAATGGAAGTTCGATACTTGGCATAACGAATTTGCCGTCTTCATCGACAAAATTAATACGAAGTTTATGTTCTCCTTCCTCGATGCGTTTGAACACAATCCGTAGTGCGATTGAGCATTGAGGGTAATTAGCGGGTAATTCGGTTGTATAGACGGAATTAAACGTGCCAAGCAGGTTTAGCTTACCTTTGTAATCTGTTGCTGCATCGCACAGCGCTACTACTTGAATATCCATATAGTTTAAAAGATTATGAGGATTTTGTGCATCGCGGGCCGGGGAACAGTACCTCTAAAATGCTAATCTGCCAAACGTTGAACTTTCAGCCGATAAAAGCTTTTATTCTTGTTTGAGT
>JASLKL010000121.1 GCA_030747605.1 Verrucomicrobiota bacterium
TCATCCGCAAGTTGGGCAGGGCTATTTTCCAATCCTGTTTTTGCTGAACAAACTAAACGCTCCCAGAAACGGTGTATTCTTCTCTGGTTATGTGGCGGCCCTAGCCAATTTGAAAGCTGGGATCCAAAGCCCGGCCGGTTGACCGGGGGGCCTTTTAAAAGCATCCCCACCAGTTTACCAGGAGTACACGTAAGCGAACTCATGCCTAAGTGTGCAAAAATTATGCACAAGCTCGCTGTTGTCCGGTCCATGAAAACTGACTTGGAAAATCACAATACAGCAATTGATTTGTTGAACCGTGGCGACAAGCCTCGGCCTCCATTTGTCCGGCCTACTCTCGGATCCGTTTTAGGCCAGCAACTTGGCCAACTCGACAGCCCTATTCCAAATTTTATATTGCTCGATCCCTGCCCTGAGGGAAATGAATTCAAGGGATTCAAAGCTGGCAATTGGGCTGGGTGGTTAGGGGCGGAATACGGCCCGGTTCGGCTTGGCGGGCAATATAAGCTACCCGATGTCACCCGCTTGGCAGACATTACAACCGCAGACCATGAGGAGCGCGAATTGCTACGTCAGTTTATTGGTCGGAAATATGAAAACGACCGGAAAAGTGCCGCTGCTTCTTCTCAAAATGCTGCTTTTGCTCGAGTAAAGGGGCTTATGAGCTGTGCCGATTTGTTTGATCTAGAACGACTCCCACAAAAAGACCGAGATCGTTACGGCCCAGGAACATTCGGACTTCACACCTTATTGTCCCGTCACTTGGTCGAAAATGGGGCCCCATTTGTCATGGTTGCAAATGGCATGCCATGGGATAGTCATGTGTTTCACAACGAGATATACCAGATGGTAATCCCAGATCTCGACAACATCATCTTCCAGCTCATGACAGACCTAGAAGAGCGTGGCATGCTTAAAGATACTCTAGTTGTTGCAATGGGAGAATTTGGGAGGACTCCAGGGATTAACGCAGCTCGCGGACGAGATCATTATCCTCAGGCATGGAGTCTTATGATGGCAGGCTGCGGGATCAAGCAAGGCGTGGTGGTGGGAGAAACCGACAAGGATGGGTATGGAGTTATTAGCAAGCCATACAATGAGCGTAATCTGTTCGCGACAATTTTTGCCGCTCTAGGCCTCGACCCACACAAGCAATACGACCTCCCCGGCCTGCCGACATTTCACTATGTGGAGAAAAAATCAGCTCCTATTCACGAGCTGCTTGCTTGAGCTATGGATTCATCTAAACAACAGCTCTCGGTAAAGGCCAACCTGGCAAAAGAAATCAAGCTCCCCTCGGCCGCACTGGGGCTTGCTCTTTCGGAAAATCAGGACATATGTCATGTCACCGGAATGGACGGCGGGGTCCATCAGGTTAATATTGATTCTGGGAAAACTAAGCGAATTGGCGAACATCAAAGTTACGCTGCCTCTCTTGAGCTTCTGCCAGATCACCAAACACTTATTTCTGCTGGTTACGATGGCCGTATTATTTGGCACGACTTGGCTAAAAAAAATGTCTATCGAAATATAAAGGCTCACGATTTTTGGAGTTGGCAAATGAAAATTTCAGCCGACGGATCCAAATTAGCCAGCGTTACCGGCCGTTATGTTTGTGGCGGCTACAAATATGAACCGGCCCCTGAAACAGAGCCATCCGTATGTGTTTATGACACTCAGACAGGGAAATCTTTTGCTAAATTCCCCCATGTTCCCCCGGTTCAGTCGCTGGCATTCAGTCCGGACAACCGATTCTTAGCTGCCGGTAATCTCATGGGAGAAGTTCGTATCTGGGATTTAATTAAATCCGAACAGGTTGCCAACTGGACGACCGGGGCCTTTACAGGCTGGGGAATCATCAAGGGGCACTACTATACGGGCGGAATCTTTGACATGTTCTTCTCTGAAGACAGTAAAGAGATTACGGTCTGCGGCATGGGATCAACTAGAGACCCCGCCGCCGGGAACGGAAAACAGCTTTGGCAAAAGTTCGACTGGCGGACTTCTCCGGCAAAAAAACTGGATGAAACCCACTCCGGCGAACACGGATCAGGCCTGATGGAAACTCTTGTTCAACATCCTTCCGGCAAATATTTTGTAATGGCCGGCCGGCTGTTCAAGGGGAATTGGAACGTTGCATTCTTTGACACAACCACAGGCCAGCTCTTACACTCTCTGGATTGCGGTATGCGGTGTATAAAAGCACGATTCAATGCTGCCGGAGACAAATTGTTCATTGCAGGCGCTGTCCGCCAAAACAACGACATTAAGAAAAAAGACAAACCCAATTTTGGCCGAATAAAAATCTTCACCATAACTTAACATGCACGAATATATAGAACGCGTTATCGATCTTACCGACCCAAACGAAACTGAGCTTCTTAACCTCTCTGCGGATGATGCTCGCCACCGCATGCTCTCTGGTTCACCAGAATCGATCCGTGATTTCGATGGCTCATTTGCCCTTATTGCAAAGGACGGAAAATCGGTGAAGTTAGCTCGATCTCTAGACCGTCCATTGCGCTATTTTTTGGCCAAGCAAATTGAAGGGCCCGCATTAATTGTCGCACATCGGATTGACAGCATTCGACAATGGCTTGAAGAGCAGGGCTTCGGAGATCAATTCCACCCATATTATACCCGTATGGTCCCTGCTCATTATCTTGTATCCATTCACCTCGTAGGCTGCCCGGACCCTGATCCTATATACGAACGTTTTTTTAATCCGGTTCGTAACAAATACACAACAGATCTCGCCCCTATCGGTCACGATTATATTGCTGCTCTTAAATCTGAAGTGCTCAAATGGGTAAAACGCATTCCTGAAACAGAGCCTGTTGGGTGTTGTTTTTCAGGAGGAATTGATAGTGGAGCTGTTTTTCTAGCAACATATTCGGCCATGCGAGAACTCGGTTATGATTTGGGAAGGCTTAAGGCATTTACCCTCTCCTTCGGAGACGGGCCGGACCTTGAGCAGTGTAGGGCTTTTCTCTCTCAATTAAATATGGACATGTTTCTGGAACCAATTGATGCCAGTCTTGAAGACATCGATGTTGCTGAAACCATTCAAATTGTGGAGGACTACAAAATTCTAGATATAGAATCTGCCTCCATGGCTGTCGCATTATGCCGTGCTATACGGAAAAAATATCCCGCCTGGAAATATCTCATCGATGGCGATGGTGGAGATGAAAATCTAAAAGACTACCCCATTGAAGAAAACCCCGAGTTAACCATCCGGAGTGTGGTTAATAACCAGATGCTTTATCAGGAAGGCTGGGGCGTTGGGACCATCAAACATTCGCTCACCTACTCGGGCGGCTTGAGTCGGTCTTATGTGAGAACATACGCTCCCGCACATCACTTCGGCTTTAAAGGCTTTAGTCCTTTCACACGTCCTGACGTGGTTGAAGTTGCTGAAGGAATTCCATTCATTGAGCTGACCGGCTTTGACGTTGATAAGCTTTATGCATTAAAGGGAGATATCGTTGCTAAAGGCATTAAGTCTGTCCTTGGCTTTGATATGCCTGTTTTCGAAAAACGCCGCTTCCAGCACGGAGCCACCTCAGTCAACTCGCTACGTGAAAATATTCCGGCTCAAGAAGGCAAACTACGCAAAAAATTCTTGGAGCTTTATTCCTAATTCCCCCAACATTCCCGAAGTAAATTTCCCGGAAAGCCCATCCGCGCGGAGCCGGTGGATCAGACAACTCCGCGGGCCAAAAAATCCCCTTATCGAGAACCGTCCTTACTCTATCCTGCTCGAAAAGGAGCGGTCGGCCGATGGCCAGATAGTCGATGGGCTAACGATATTTCTAACCAACAAAGAATGTTCTTGGACCTGCCTGATGTGTGATCTCTGGCAAAACACACTCGATAATCCCGTCTCTCCTGGAGCTATCTTAGAACAAATCGATTACGCGCTTGCCCATGCCGACAGCAATCTGGGGAACTTAGACTCGCTTCACCAAATTAAACTCTACAATGCTGGAAGCTTCTTTGACCCCAAGGCCATTCCAAAATCAGAAGATGCGCAGATTGCCAAGCGATTGGCCATGTTTAATCGGGTAATTGTCGAATGCCACCCCTCCCTAGTGGGGGAGCGATGTCTACGGTTTAAAGAATCCATAAGCGGGACACTTGAAGTTGCCCTTGGCCTTGAAACCGTTCATCCCGACGCTTTAAACAAGCTTAACAAACATATGTCCCTTGAAGATTTTCAATCTGCTTCCTCTCTTTTATCTGAAAACAAAATTGATCTTCGGTCCTTTGTGCTACTGCAGCCCCCTTTTGTGCCTGAACAAGAATCAGTCGACTGGGCCAAAAAGACCATCGATTTCTCCATTTCCTGCGGGGCAACTGTTTCATGCGTTATCCCTACTCGAACCGGTAACGGAGCCACAGACTCATTAGCCATTTCCGGACAATTTCATGAACCTAATTTAGATCAACTCGAAGATGTAATTGATAAATCTATGGGGCCACCTAATCACCGCGTTTTCGCGGACTTGTGGGATTTGGAGCGTTTCTCTCGCTGCGAATATTGTTTCGACATTCGCAAAGCGCGCCTTTTGGAACAAAATCTTTCCCAAGTTGTTTCTGCTCGAATTAAGTGCTCCTACTGTCATTGACCCATTATCGCATCAGGCTTAATTTGGCTTTGCATGAAAATTAGTCACCCGGTTGTGAATCGCCTCGAGACTTACCTTTCTCAATCTCCCAAGATGGGAGAGAGCGTATATATCTCAAAAACTGCCATTGTTTTTGGTGCGGTCACTATCGGGGATAGGGCTAGTATTTGGTACAACGCCGTGCTTCGCGGGGATATTAATGAAATTACGGTTGGAGAAGGCACGAACATACAGGACAATGCTGTACTACATATTGCCGATGACTTTGGTTGTCATGTTGGGAAATATGTTACCGTCGGTCATTCAGCTATTGTCCATGCCTGTCGTGTCGGTGATGAGACACTAATCGGCATGGGAGCAACCATCCTGGATGGAGCCATAATAGGAAAACAATGCATTATCGGAGCCAATGCTCTTGTAAAACAAGGCCATGAAATCCCCGACGGATCACTGGTTCTCGGTAGCCCAGCAAAGATTGTCCGTGCTCTTTCAGAAGAAGAACGCGCCTCTCTTAAGGGTTGGGCCGATAAATACGTTGCGAATGCTGCCTATTGCATGGAGCAAAAAATCAATGTGGGCTCTCCCTTGGCTTCCTGATTTTCTTTGCCCCTTCGCCTTTCCTAAAGCACAATGCGCGCGCTCAAATACGAGCGGGGCCCATAGCTCAGTGGTTAGAGCAGACGACTCATAATCGTTTGGTCGGGGGTTCAAATCCCTCTGGGCCCACCATTTCTTGATGCAACCCTCTCAAGGCAAACTGATCTTTGACGATCAGTGCGAATTCTGCCTCCGATCAATTCGGCAGTTGCGGAAGCTTGATTGGTTCAACGCCATTGAATTCATTCCGCTTGGTAAGGCTGGGCAAATTATGTCCAAACACTCCATTACCTCTGAGGCTATGCATGCTAAAATGCATTATATTTCTCCCCCCGGGAAGGTGATGGCCGGCGCCGAGGCTTTTCGTGTATTCGGGAAAAAAATACCTCTTCTTTTTCCTTCAGCCGTGATGCTTCATCTTCCCTTTGCTTTAAAGCTAGCTTCCTTCATATATATGAAACTCGCCGTTAACCGCTATACTCTAAGCCGCCTAATGAAATGTTCCTCTAAAAATTGTTCTATTCACCGCAACTCGTGAAAACATTGCCGCACACTTCGCCGCTTGGCACACTTCGCCGCTCATGAGGGAACTCTTCCTTGCGTGGTCTGAATCGCTTGAGCAATTTGTCCTGGAAGTAATTTACGGGCACCGGAAAGGTAAGCGCGCTGCCGTACTGCGTGCCATCCTCTATTCCCTTTCCAAGGTTTTTACTGTGGCAGTAAAAACAAGAAGTTATTTATACAATCTTCGAATTCTGCGTGACTCTACTTTGGGTGTTCAGGTAATCGCCATCGGGAACATTACGGCTGGCGGTACGGGGAAAACCCCTGTTGTCGAAAAGTTTGCGCGAGAATTACAGGATGCCGGTAGACACGTGGCTATCTTAAGCCGCGGATACAGGTCTAAGCCTGCTCCGGCTCACCGCCGCATATTAAACAAAATTCTTCTACGCGATGACATAACGCCTCCCAAAATTGTTTCCGATGGCAAATCGCTTCTTCTCGACTCCGAAACTGCGGGGGACGAACCATACATGCTCGCTTCTAACTTAAAGGACGTTGTTGTTCTTGTTGATAAAGACCGAGTCAAAGCAGGCAGATATGCAATCGAAAAATTTGGGTGCGATACTTTGCTTCTAGATGATGGTTTCCAATATTGGAAACTTCGCGGGCGAAGGCGAGATGTTGTCTTGATCGATCGTGAGCAGCCTTTTGGCAATAACGGGAAATTACTGCCCCGCGGTACTCTTCGTGAGCCTCCATCCCACCTCTCCCGTGCAAGTATCATTTTCATCACTAAAAGTGACGGCAATACTGAGGCATTGCGGGCTAAAATTGCTAACTACAACTCGAAAGCAAGCATCATCGAATGTGTTCACAGTCCTCTTTATTTTGAGGATGTTTTCACTGGAGATCAACACGGCTTAGATTTATTGAAAGGGAAAAAAGTGGCTGCTCTTAGCGGAATTGCCTTACCCGAAAGTTTTGAGCATAGCCTAATCTCTCTTGGAAGCGAATTGGTATACTCGAAAAGGTTTGTAGATCATCACCGTTTCTCACAACAAGAAATCCTCAACGCCATTAACCGCAGCAAAACACGTCAGGCAGACATGATCGTTACTACGCAGAAAGATGCTGTTCGGTTCCCTAAAATAGATCGTCGTGATTTGCCTATCT
>JASLKL010000122.1 GCA_030747605.1 Verrucomicrobiota bacterium
CGGTGGCAAGCGGGATGGGGAGTTGCTCTACATATCCTACGATTGGGAGCATCCGCCGGTGATGAAATTCGATCCTCCGCTGGTAGTCGAAAGGGGGGAGACTATTCGATTGAAAACCACCTATGATAACTGGACTGATGAGACGGTTAATTTTGGTCTTCGGAGCACCGATGAGATGATGATCCTATTTGGAGCTTATTACGCAGACTAATTTAAAGAGCATTTTTTTGATCAAAATGTCACTATATAGCTTATTACTTGTTAAGAGCTAATAATTTCGTTTTACAGTCGGTGACTTTTCATTAGGCTCTCCCTTCCATGAAAAAACTCCTTTTGATGGCATTACTGGTGGCCCCGCTAATTGCAATGAATGCGGAACAGGCCAAGGGCAAAAAGAAGGGTGAAAAAGGTTTCATCAGCTTGTTCGACGGCAAGTCGCTTAAGGGCTGGAGGGTGAACAAGGAAAACCCCAAGTCTATTACTGTTAAGGATGGCAACATCGTTATTGATGGGCCGCGTGCACATCTGTTCTACGCTGGTGATGTTAAGGATCACAATTTTAAGAACTTTGTGCTTCGTGCTCAGGTGAAGACTTTTCCGAAAGCAAACTCTGGTATTTATTTCCACACCAAATATCAAGATTCTGGTTGGCCAGATGCGGGTTTTGAAGCTCAGGTGAACAATACCCACGGTGATCCTAAAAAGACAGGAGGTCTTTATGCGGTGAAGGATGTAAATCCTGCTCCAGCAGAGGATGGCGATTGGTTTAATTACGAGATTCGGGTAAAGGGCAAGAAGATTACTATTAAGATCAATGGTAAGGTTACTTCTAGTTGGACCGAGGTTCCAAATGCTCCACACCTTAAGTCAATGCCGGGTCGTAAACTTGGTAGTGGCACCTTCGCTTTGCAGGCTCATGACCCTAAGAGCGTAGTGCACTATCGCAACATACGCGTAAAGCCGCTCAAGTAATCGCGCGGCAGTGCGGTTATTCAGCGGTTGAATATTCTCGACAAAATCGTCGCCCACAAGCGCACCGAACTTAGGCAACTGCCTAAAGTTCAGGTGACTGTGGATTCTTTGCGCGCCGAGGTAGCTCAATTGGGCCCTCGGCGCGATTTTGTTGGTAGTTTGTTGAAACCTCGAAAAGGCAATTTAGGACTTATTGCTGAGGTTAAAAAAGCTTCACCATCTAAGGGGGTTATACGGAAGGATTTTGATCCGGTTGCTATCGCTAAAACTTACGAAGCTGCTGGTGCAAGTTGTCTATCGGTTTTAACCGATCAGGAATTTTTTCAAGGCTCACTAGATTATCTTAGTGCTATTCGTAAGGCAGTTGCGCTTCCTTTGCTTCGCAAGGATTTTATGATTGATGAACGGCAATTGTCTGAGGCTATTCAGTACGGTGCGGATGCTATTTTATTAATTGTTGCGTGTCTTGATGACGAACAGTTAGGACACATGCATCGTTTGGCTACCGGAGCAGGACTGGCGGCTTTGGTTGAGGTTCATAACCAGAACGAATTGGAGAGAGCATTGGCTATTGATGCTCAACTGATTGGTGTTAATAACCGTGATCTGACTGATTTTACAGTTGATTTAGGACTTACAGAGCGCTTGGCCAACCATATTGTCGGGGGGGATGATCCAGAAAGAATACTAGTAGCTGAGAGTGGTATAGATACACGTTCCGATGTTGAAAGGTTGGAGAATTGTGGCGCCAAAGCCATTCTGGTTGGTACTTCCTTAATGAGCCAGCCTGATATCGTAGGCAAAGTGAGTGATCTATTGGGTTAATTGTTGATCTCAAAAGTTCTCGTTTGCTTTCTATTACTACTTTATTCATGGGTTGGAACTTGTTTTGAAGTGTGTTTCTGATATTCTTTTCTTACTAATTACTTTTAAGTGTTTGACGCAGTGGATTAATTCCTTTAGCAAGCCCGACCGTTTTGATTTTGCTTGCTGGCTATGCCCTGCAATTCGATTGAACGCGGGGTATTACTATATAGTCTAAACTATTGACCTAATATGAGTTCCAAGACGTTTCTGGCAATGGATATGGGGGCCGGCACTCTGCGTGTCGCCGAGTTTGAGCCTACCGCTCAGGGTGGTATTCGGTTGGTGCGTTTCGGGGTTAAGTCACTTGGTCTTGAGGGATCTAGTGAACGGTCCAGACCTAAAGCGTTGGAGAAAGCGGCCAGCGAGCTTTTTGAAGAGGTTGGATTTGAGGCTAAAACAGGAGTTGTGGCTGCCCCTGGCTTTCAGGTTTTGTCCAAGCCTGTTCGCATTCCGAAGGTCGATAACACCAAGGTAGCGCAACTGATCAAGTTTGAAGCGCAACAGAACATTCCCTTTCCATTAGAAGAAGCCGCTTGGGATCATTACACAATGGGGGTGGCGAAATCTGGTGAGATTGAGGTTTTGCTTTCAGCTCTTAAGAGTGAGGCGGCAAATGGTATTATTGAGGTAGCCAAAGCTCGCGGTGTTAATATCGAGATGATTGACACCGCGCAGGCGGCTATCGTCAACGCTTTCCGATACAACTACAGCGATCTTGCAGGTTGTTCAATGGTACTGGATATAGGTGCTAAGACTACTCATGTGCTATTCTTTGAGGGAGAGAAATTTTTCTTCCGAACAATCAACATTGGCGCTAATTCGATTACACAGGAATTTGCTACGGAAACGAAGATGCGTTTCTCGCAGGCGGAAGAGATCAAGCTGCAGAAGGGTTTGGTCGGTTTAGGTGGGGCATATGCCGAGCCCGATGATCCGCATGAGGCGGCTCTCTCTAAGATAGCCCGTCAGGTGATGACTCGTTTGCATGTTCAGGTTAACCAGACGATACAGTTTTGGCAGAAACAACAGGGAGGAAGTGCTCCTGAAAGATTGTTCCTACATGGAGGGGCATCGATAATGTCATATCTTCCAGAGTTTTTCGCAGAAAAGCTTCAGGTTCCAATTGAATATTTCAACCCGTTCCTAGGGATGGATAACGATTATGACAGTGTGGATGTAGCTGCTTTGGAGCAGGTTGGTCATACTTTTGGGCAATTAACCGGTTTGGCCGTGCGCATGGTAGCTAACTGCCCACTTGAAATGAATTTAATGCCGGGTAGTGCCCGGACACAGCAGGAATTGCAGCGTAAAAAACCATATTTTTATGCAGCAGCAGCGTGCTTTGTGGCTGCCATTTGGGCTGGGGTTTATTTCAATACCACGGTTAACAAAGCTCAAGAGGATGAAGTCGCTCTATTGGCTAGCTTGAGTCCCAAGTATAAGCAGCCAGCGAGTAAACTTAGCAGGACAATTGATGGCATCGACATAAAAATCCAAGAGGCCAAACAATTTAACAAATGGATTAGCGATCGGTTTCTTTGGGCAGAAGTACTTAAAAGTATTCGTGTATCGATGATCAAAACTGAGAACTCCATGAGAAGCCAATACGGAAAGCAAGTTGGAGTTTGGGTGGCGGCATTTAATAAGCGGGACGCGGATGAGATGGATTTTGAGGATGGAATGGGAATGGGAATGGGAATGGGAATGGGTGGTATGTATCCCATGGGCATGAATCCGATGATGATGGGTATGTATGGAATGGGCGGCATGAATCCAATGGGCGGAGCTCCTCCAGCGGGCGGTGAGCCTGGTAATCCAGTGGGCATGGGCGGCATGAATCCTATGATGATGGGCGGCATGAATCCTATGATGATGGGCGGCATGAACCCTATGATGATGGGAATGGGAATGGGAATGGGTGGGGGGGGATACTAACAATCTAAATGTTGTAGGTTCTCCGAAGAAGCCTTTGCGAGTTGTTTGTAAAGCAATCGATCTTCAGGATATTAATCCCACCGCAAATATTACTCTTAAGAAGGTCCTTGTGGACAATCTCAAAATCAGCGGTCTATTTGACTATAATGAAACCAAGTGGGGGCCAGTAACAGAGGATGAGAATGTTTTGCTTGAAGATGTAAAGGCCGATAAGTCAGAAGAAAATAAAGCACGACTGAAGACTCTAATCTTTGGATTAGACATCGTGCTGAAAGAACCCATAGCTTTAAAGTAATTCAATGAAAATGAATATTGATACTGCTGTTATTAAACGTAACCTCGACCTTATTATTGCCGGTATTGTTACTGTTGCTCTTGTTGGTTATGGCTATATGCAGTATGGAGCCACAAAGACTATTCGAGATGAAAGTGCTTCTAAACTTGAGAGCAACACCAGAAATTATAAAAACGTTAAGAGCACTAGCGTGCCTGAGAGTTTTGGGCTTACGAATGTTACTAGCATTTCCACGGATAGAGCGCATGGTAATCAGGAAATAGCGAACAAAGCGGAAGTGGCCATAAATGCTCACTTAAATAACGTTTATAAGAAATTTGCAGAGCTGGAAATCCCTGATGGCATTGAGGTTGATCCAAAGACCGGAGCGATCTTAAGTGTCACCCTTATGAACGGTGGCAATTCGTATACCGCTTCCGACATTGGCACTCTCACAGCCACTGTAACGGATCGTTTGAATAAGGGTAAAGGGGCTATACTAAAGCCAGAGCTTAGGTCGGTAGGTGGAGATACTCCTGAGCAATACCGCGTGGAGAACATCGCGGTTCAAGATGGTGGTTCCGGCTATACTAAAGGCCAAGTAATAGTTCTTATCGGAGGAGATGGAGGAGGATATGATGGGTCAAACGACTACTCGTCTGATAGCCAATCAATACCTAATCCAACACAGCCGCCGGGAGGTATGCCGGGAGGTATGCCGGGAGGTATGCCGGGAGGTATGCCGGGAGGTATGCCGGGAGGTATGCCGGGCATGATGGGGATGGGTTCAATGGGAGCTGGAGGAGATGATTCTAAGGCGCGCGTTGGTATTGATGACAACACTTTTCTCAAGTTCATGCATACTAAGGTATATGGACTTCAGCGCCAGTGTAAGATTCAGCGTATTCGTTTGCCTAAATTTGAAGAGGAAGCGAAAGAATTTCGTTTCAGTTTTTCTAAATCTTGGGATCAGCCTGAGTTTGAGCCACACGAGCGAGAGATAATGTGCTATCAATTAGCCGAGATTGAGGCCCTTTGCCAAGCGCTTTTCAAGGCAAATGTTCACGAGATTTATAACGTGCGTAGACTTAAAGTCGTACGAGGGGGTGATGGGGCTGAACCATCTGAAGAGGATATGTTGGAATTTTTCTCTGAACAGAAATTTACTCTCGACGATGTGACCAAGTTTAAAGAGCAAGTGCCTGGTGCACGAGTGATGCCTTACGAGATCACATTTCGAGGATTTAGCTCTGAGGTGTCGAAGGTTCTTGAGGAGTTGTATAAGTCAAAGGTGTTTTTTGTGGTTAAAAACATTGCGGTGATTGAGGCCACCGGGGTGGTGGATGATTTTGAAGAAGAGGAGGAAGATGAGATGACGCTTGGAGGAGGAGGCGTTGCGGCAAGAAGTATGAGAGAGGCCTATGGTGGACGCGGTGGTATGAGAGGTGGTTATGGTACTATGCCGTTCGGGATGGGAATGGGCGGATTTGGATTTGGAGGCGAAGAAGAGAAAAAGCGTCGTCGTCCACCTTCTTTGTTAATGGACGAAAGCCCTTTGAAAGTGACCCTACGCGTGAATACCATTAAGCGTGTTGATCCCATAAAGGATGAATCTGATGCGATCTCTGCTTTGCAAAATCAAGTTGCTGAGGCTGAGAGAAAAGCTGAGGAAGGCGGAGAAAGTGATGACGATTTAATAGGCGTAGACGAAGATGGAGATGGATTTGATGCCTATGATGAAAAAATAACCGGCCACAGTGATGATGATCCGGAAGATAAGCCCACACAGGAAGAGGTGGATGCTGCTCAAGCAAAGATAGATGCGGGAGAATAGTAGCTGTATTAGTAGATAGTATTTTTCAAATTCTAAACAAATACGTTTATGGATAAACTGAAACAACATTTTGAAAAAGGGATACTGGCAATTGCTATGCTGGTGATGGGTTATGTTGCGTTCACTCTTTACTCTGATGCTGATGAGCAGCAGACCAAGATTCAAGAGCAGGTGGACGATCGTGAAAGAGGTAGAGGGAAGAAGGTGTCATGGGAGATCGATATGGCTCCTTACACCAGTTCGTTAGCCAAGTTGGATAATGTACAGCCTTTGACTTTAAGTAATCCTCACAATTTGTTTAACCCAGTGCAGTGGCGTAAGACTCCTCAGGGTACGGTTTTCAAGGTGGAACAGGGTAATGAGATTGGTGCTGGTGCGATAAGTTTGGATAAGACGTTGCCTTTGTATCTCAAAGTTGAATTTCGTAGTGTGTCTAAAGTAGGAAACATTACTCGTTATCGTTTTTCAATTACAAGAGAGGCGGCGAAACGAAAAAAAGATCGTATTAGGGTTACCACTTCTGTGGATGGATTGAATGTGGAGGATATACGTAAGATATTTAGGGTTGTCAGTATTAAGGGTGATGCAGAAAACCCGACCGAGCTTACGCTGCGTATGGTTGATGGTAGTGGAGATATTACAGTGGTTAATGGTGAAGTGTTTTCACGTGTCGATGGTTACACGGCGGATCTTTCGTATCCGCCAAATGGCAAATTTTTTAAGAATAAGCGTGCAGGAGAGAAATTATTTTTTGCTGAAGATGCTCACAATATCGTTGCAATCAACAAGGCGGAGGCTGTACTTTCCACCGCTTCAACGTCCAAGCGGACTACCATTCGCTTGAAATAAAACCAACATCGATGTTTAACAATACGGTTTTGTGTAACCGAAAGGATTCCCTCGTATCTCGAGGGAGTTTTGCTGTTTCTATATATACCATCGACCCAGTGATGGC
>JASLKL010000123.1 GCA_030747605.1 Verrucomicrobiota bacterium
CAACTCCTCGACTCGCCGCGAAATTTCGGATTGACCAAGCGAGCGTAAAACTAGAGCAAATGCAAGTTGCTCACGAACTGGTTGTGTTGGAAAAAGAGCTCTATCCTGAGGCACGTAGCCAACTCCACGCTCAGCAGGTGGCAGGTTTGTTACATCACGATTACCAAGAATAATTTTACCTTGGTCAATTTTTCGCAATCCGCAAATTGCCTCTAACAATGTAGTCTTGCCGCAACCGCTACGACCCATCAGCACACCGTATTGACCAGAAGACAACTCCAGTTCAATGCCGGACAGTTCAAAGTCTCCCTGTTTTATAGTGATATCCGCCAGACGTATCATGCAAAGATTCGCTTCATCCCCAAAGTTCTAGCCACAATAAAAACAACGGCTGCCGCGGCAATCATAATCAAAGAAACAGCCAACATTCCTTCAGTTCGACCAGCTTGCAGCTCTAAGAAAGCACTTGTGGGCAACACCTCGGTTTTCTGTCGAGTCGCTCCTGCAAAAACCAGAATCGGACCGAACTCACCCAGCGCCCTTGCCCAAGCCAAAGTGCCAGCAGCAAGCAAACCGCCCTTTGCCTGTGGCATAATTACCCTCCAAAATGCCTTATTTCGATTACAACCCAATGTAAGTGCCACTTGCTCAAAACGCTGAGGGATTTGATCAAAAGTCACTCGCATCGTGCGCACAGCAAAAGCACAAGCAACCATAAACTGTGCTAACACCACGGCAGGCCATTTGTAAACTACAGCATCACTCAACCAATCGGGCATATAGCGAAAAAGAATCAATAGGCTTAATCCGACAACTAACGGTGGCAAGACAATCGGAATATCTAGAAGAGTGTCAATCACAGCCTTTCCGCGAAACTGAAAACGGCTCATGACATATCCAATGGGCACTGCAATCCAAAGTGAAAACAAAGTTGTAAGCGTACAACTAATAAGGCTCAGCTTAATTGAAAAACGTATATCGCGACTCCGCAACGCCTGCACCAGCGGATTTGGCTTAGAAAGACGAAGTGAACCAGCCAAACCCGCCCCTTCATCAAGCATGAATGAAAGTTGATCCGAAGTAGTCTCAGTGATTTCACGAGTACCATCCCAACCAACTACATCAGATGAACTCACGCTGATAAACTCACCCCAAAGCAACCCATGCGGCTCATCGGTAGTTAGTGTTGCCACGTTATTAGTGATCGCAAAATTCTTTAATCTCACTTCCGGGCGCAATGAGGCTGTTACTGGCTTGCCCTCCTCACTTGAGATAAGAACAACCTCACTTGAGTCAGCAGTAAATAATCCGGTACCCAGTAAAGAGCCATCAACTTGACGCAGCCCTTTTTCATTTTTTCCGGCCCTAAAAAAGTAACGCCGACCTTTTTCAGTCGGAACGATTACACCAGATTCAATATGACGGCCCTGCCGCACCATCTCATTACCTAGCACAGGCTGATCTACATAATTTAAAAAAAACAAATCGGCCAAGACCATGGAGACGATAATAAACAAATAGCTCCCGCCTAGGACTCCCAAACCAATCAAAAAAGGTTTATCCGAAGTAACACGAAACACGTGTGATTCTTTCTCCTTCATTCGCTATCAGCCTCCCATTGGAAACCTAATTGTTCGAATCTCCGACGCGATGTTATTGATGCAAGTCTTGTCATCAGTCGACTAGCCAAATTGGGATATATGGTAGTTTTTCTTGCCGCGACATTCTGTACTGCAATCGCATACTTCTTCTCCAACGGCACAAATTCAAAGCGCTCGTTCAAATGCTGTACATTAGCTTCGTAGACCATAGCCACATCCAACTGTTCTCCGGCCTCCATCGTTTGCACCAGCGTGTGGGCAGTATCTGCCATCATCACAATATTTTCTTTCACTGCAGCAAATTGACCAGTCTCACGAATTAACTGATGACTCATGGCGCCTAAGGTACTGGCTTTGGGGTCAGTGGTACCAACCCGTAGGCCTGGATTGCCCAAATCCTTCAAGGACTGAATTTCCAATGGGTTCCCTTTAGCGACTAGCATAACAATACGGGTACTCGATAATCTCACATCAGGCCCAAATGGATTGCCCATTTTTTTTTGAATCATATCAAGATATGAAGCATCACAAGTCATAAACAAATCCGGCAATCCCTGTTCACCAGTCTGCATCTTACCAACAAGTGTCCCGCAACCGGCATAAACAACATCTATAGTACAGCCTTCACGTTGCTGAAATTCTTTAATGGTTTTCTCTATGGCCTCACGATTAACTCCTCCACAATCAATACGTAATTTGGGGTTTGGCGTCCATACATCGCCAGCTATCGGTTGATAATTGTGCGCAGCAAACACTTCTCCTCCCTTGGATGGAGCTGCCAAGTAACGGGCAAACTTTAATGCCTTTGAAGGGCGAGCTGTACTCGAAGTAACAGCCACTGAAATATCCGCCTTGCTAGATTCAAGTTCAGGCAGTTCAACCACTTTCAAACCAAAGTGCCTTGCTACTGAATCCCAGATAAAGGCCCCATGTGTTCCTGCATTTTCCTTCACAGCCAATGCTGCCTCTGTAACTGTTGGGAATGTAGCCGTCTTAGTAGCGTCAATTGACGCCCAGTGACCAGAACTCTGCAGCATTTTTTTGGTTTTTTGCCCTACCCCTGCGAGAGGATCGCACAAAACAATCGAAAGTTTTTGTTCCAAAACAGCGTCAACATTGACTGGCGATTGTCCAGAATCGGGCTTCATAGCGAACACAACCTTCCAAGAAGCTACTTTCATTGATTCCGCTGTAAGGCCATCAGCAGCAGCTCTTTTGGTGTAAACATAATCAGCCGGTATATAGACGTCCGCCCTAGCAATCCCTGACTCTCGGTCAGTTTTCAGTTTATTGGCCAAAACACCGCTACTTGCGTATTCCAAGGCTATTTTAACACCAAGTTCCTGTTCAAATTTTCCAGCAACTTCCTCAACGGCTCTTTTCACACCAGCAGCACAGTATACAAGCAACTCTTGATCTTCATCCGACTCCACCGGAGATGAATCATTCTTCAAAATAAACACCATTAACGATGCCAAAATCGCAGTCGACAATAATAACAGCCAACCGTTACCACCCCTTCCGCCGTATTTATATGAAGATTCTACCATAATGAACCGTTCCCGGGTAACTTTGCCGTCCAGTTCGCACGGAAACAAGTTCACAAAAAATCTAGTTGGCTTGACCGGCAACATTCTCGAGATACCAACAGAGGCTTGACCGAACACCGGCTAAGGCTTCACGTTCTTCTAGCCAGATGGGTGACACCCGAAAATCCAATCCAGAGCAAATAGCCCGATACATTCAGCAAAGCATGCCAGCCGAGGGGCTCTTTGACGGACACCAATGGCGTGTGGCCACAAAACCCTTTGAACTTGATAAAAAAACCGTAAAGCAACTCGAACAGCTAGGACGAATACTTCTCAAGTTTTATAAGGCCACTAATATGATCTATCGGTGGAGCACCGAGGATCGATTACCAAAATGGCCAGCTGAATGGCTCGACCGAGGCAAGCCAAATTCGTTGATAAATTTGCAACGACACAAGGTTTTTAAAAATGAACTGCCTCGTGTTATCCGCCCTGATATTTTGTTGACCGAGGAAGGATTAAAAATCACCGAGCTCGACAGTGTCCCTGGTGGAATCGGATTGACCGCATGGCTTAACCAATCCTACTCCGATGCGGGTACTAATGTGATCGGCGGCCCAACAGGAATGATTGATGGTTTTTCCGGAATTTTTGGAAACGCAGAAAAGATCCGCATGATTGTATCGGAGGAATCTGCCACCTACCGCCCAGAAATGGAATGGATAGCAAAACAAATTGGAGGCGATCGCTTCAGTGTGCACAACCAAAATTATATTAATTTCAACGAGGGAGATGCTGTTTACCGGTTTTTTGAATTATTTGATCTAGAAAACATACCAGCGGCTGAAACCATTTTCCAACGCGCTACCGAACAAAAACTCAACATCACTGCCCCGCCAAAAACATTCCTTGAGGAAAAGATGACATTTGGACTTTTCCACAACCGAAATCTCTCAGATGTATGGCGGCAACAACTTGGAGAAAATTTCAAAAACACCCTCGAGACACTACTTCCTCAAACATGGATAATAGACCCTGAACCAATTCCTCCCCAGGCAGCTTATCCAGGCATAAACCTCACCGACTGGAATCAGCTCAAGGATCTTTCTCAAAAAGAACGCAACCTTATCCTCAAGATTTCAGGATTCAGTGATCAGGCATGGGGTGCACGAGGCGTTTGGCTTGGCAGCGATCTTCCACGCGAAGAATGGGCTGAAGCAGTGGATCAGGCAATCGCCGGATACAAAGAGTCGCCGCGCATCCTTCAGCGTTACCATCACCCAATTCAGGCAGATTCCGAATGGTTCAATTTCGAAGACGGAAAGCCACAACCAATGCAAGGACGTGTCCGGCTTTGCCCTTACTACTTTGTACACGGTGAATGGGATTCTGCCCAGACTACCCTTGGAGGCGTACTTGCCACAATTTGCCCGTCTGATAAAAAAATTATTCATGGGATGAGTGAAGCTATCCTTGCCCCATGTGCACTTAAACAAGCTTGATCGCTTGACAATCGGCCTGACCAAGCAAAACCTGCGCTCGGCATGAAATTTACTTTGAAATGGTTTGCTCTCTTTACTCTGTCATTTTTTATCGCAGGCTGTTCTGGCGGCAAGGAACTCCGCAGACTAGAGGCGTCGTATAAAGCCCAACTAGAAGAATATGCCGAGCAATACAAAGCGGGAGAAATCACCAAAGCTCAGCACGACAAAAAAGTAACACTTTTAAACTCCCGATATGGCAACCGCCGCGCCCAAATGGAAAGAAGCATTTACGGAGATGGCATAGACCGAACCCGCCCAGCCCCAATGATTAATAATCGGGGCGCTGCAGGCCGAAGATATTAATCGGCACTGCTTGAGCTAGCTTTGTTCTCAAGCGACTCAGCAAGCAGTTTCCAACATACAAGTTGCATCCTAGGAAAATGGAACGGCCCTTTCCAAAGATTACCCTTTAACGGTACTGACACACTTCCGTCGCGATGCAAATATCCAAACCATTCACCGTACTCGGGATCAGAAAAATGCCCATAAGCCCAATCATGTACTTTCTGATGCCAATCGGCATATTTCTTTTCTCCGGTTAACAACCAAGCGAGAAGACATGCAATTATTGCCTCGTTATGAGGCCACCAGAATTTCATATCATGCCAGTACTCCTGAACCGGCTTACCATGAAGATCTCGAAAATATAAAAGGCCTCCAAATTTTTCGTCCCACCCCCTAGCCCACATCCAGTCCAAAATCTGACAACCGGTACGAATCAACTCTGGATCATTGCCTCGAAAACGGGCCTCCCACAATATAAACCAAGCACACTCAATCGCGTGACCGGGGTTTAGCATGCGCCCTTCGAAATGATCAATAATAGACCCATCCTGAGCTACAGTCTCCATCACACACTCAAGCTCTGGCTTCATGAAATCCTGACGTATCTCCTCTATCGCAGAATCGATATCTGCAGTAAACGACTCGTCGCCAAGGTTTAACCGCAGCTCCTGTGCGGTAACTATCTGAATCATGGGCACACCGATGGACTTCACTGGACGTGTATCGGTAAATTTTGACTCTATAAGAGGAGGGTCAGAAAAATGCCGTTTGGCCAAAGAGAACAAATTCCGACTAGTATCTGCAAGTGTCCCATTACCTGTTGCTTTTGCCAGAGACGCATAAGCTATCGCACCAAAGCACTCGGTAAACACATAGCGCCGTTTTCGAAGTGGCCTACCATCCCGTGTGACATGAAACCACATCCGCCCATCAGAATCTCTGCCGTGTCGCTCTATAAATCGCAATCCGCACTTTGCCCATTCAAGCCAAGCATTATTAGGTTCTACAGTATTGTATAGTGTCGCCAAAAACCAAGTGGCCCTGCACTGCTGCCACATGCCCTTGTCATCGTCGAGCAGACTACCATCCCGATCTCTGGCCAGAAGGAATCCGCCATGATCTTCATCTACACAACGAGGAAACCAAAAAGGAAGCGTATTATTCAGTAGACCATCACGGTAAACATCCAACAAACGTTTCTGATATTCGACATCCATAATAACGAATTCTATAAAAGACGGATTAACCCCAAAGGAACTCTATAGGTCGAGCTTGATTTCCGACAACTAACAAAATTAAATAATGTTGAGCCATCTCAATCTCATTTGGAATATTATTTAGATTATGCTAAATCTGGCGGCGAAACACGAATAACCACTATGAAAAAATTAATACTATTTCCATTAATTCTTGGGCTGTTAGTTGGCTGCACAATGACATTTGAAATTTCACCAAGAAAAGTATCCTTGAAAAAATCTTCTACTAAAGAAGCCAGTTCTCCGAAAAAGGCAAAAGACTCCAAAATAATTAACCAAAGCAAATCCATAAGCTTTAATGTAAAAGACAGCAAAAAAGGCGAGCTGCATTATATTGAAACTAATGGTGAGGCTTCACTTAAAGCAATAAACCCAAAAGGGGAAGTGGTCTTTGATGGGCCTGTCAATTCAGACGAACAATTATCCAAAGTCCCTACTGTAATGCTTAATTGGCTAAATGAGGTAAAAGCAAAGATGTCGAAATAACCCGTAGAATAAGTAAAATAATCCCCATTGTTGAACAATTTTAATGAGCAATGTAGCGTTTCGCCTTTATTGCAAAGGGTTATAACCCATTTAAGCAATTCTATATGCTCCCGTAGCTCAGT
>JASLKL010000124.1 GCA_030747605.1 Verrucomicrobiota bacterium
AGGTGTTTTGTTTTTAGCCGCAGCCGGTAATGAACCCACTGGATTGCCCGTATATCCAGCAGCTCAAACAGAAGTAATTGGCGTCACAGCCCTCAATCGAAACGGACAGCGAGTAGCAAGTTATGCAAATAATGCTAATTTTGTTGAAGTCGCAGCTCCTGGCGTAGGTGTAACCGTATTAAATAATCAAACTTACTTCGGGACCGGAACCTCATTCTCAACAGCCTACACAGCTGGTGTAGCGGCGGGCATTAGTTCTTCACAAGGCCTACAAATGAATCAGGTGCGAGATGCAATTACAAAAAGCATGAAACCGCCGACTACTGGCCCCTAGCAGCACTCTTTACTCTTCTTCCAAATCCGCCTCTCGTTCAAACTGAGCAAGCATTTCTGGAAGAGCCAAACGTCCTCGTGCAAATTTAGCAGCCTCCGATTCAGGATAATCCCAGCGACAACGATTGTAATATCGAAATGCCATCGGAACATCCTTATCCATCCTATGACTTTCACCAGCCCAAAATAACGCTTCCGCACATAGAGGATCATCTGGATAACGCTTAGCAAAATTCTCAAAACGTTCAGCTGCATCATCATATGATTGCTGCTTATAGTGGCATTGACCCCAACGGAATGCCATACGCGAAGCTAGCTCGTGCTCAGGAAACCGCTCAATGAATTTACCGGATACTCGTGCAGCCACTAAAAAATTTTCCTTTAGATAATAGTATTCATTTATACGGATCATAACCTTTGGGATTAATGGGTTATCCGGATGTATCGCCGCCATGGCAACATACTCCTCAAGCGCTTGATCAAAATCTCCGGCCTCTTCATAACACTGCGCCATTTTATATTGTGCATCAGGAGCAAGTGCATGATCAGGAAATCTTCGTATAATTATACGATAAGATTTTATAGCTTCTTGCCAATCCTCTTGTTCTTGCGAGAACTGACCAAGAAGATAACTGACGCGAGCAACGTATTTTTCCTCAGGAAAGTCCTCTGCTAACTCCAACAAAACTCGTCGACCATGAGCCAGATTTTCCAACGCCTGCTCCTGTCTCTCGAGTTTTTTTTGAGATTTGAATAATTCAAAATAACTTTCAGCTATATGAAATCGTGTTTGCGCTGCAAGGTCTACGTCTTCAAATACCTTACTGAATGCAGCAAGTAACCCATCAGTGCCAATAGCTATAGCCACCTGACTCTTCCTATCGATTACCGCCCCCCCTGAAGAATCTTGATCTCTATAAATTACTGTTAGCTCATCCCCAAAGAAGCACTCTACTCCATTATCGCCGCTATTTGATCGAGGTTCACTTCGCGCAATCAACGGGAAAGAGCCAGTAAATAAACCGCTATGGGTCAATGTTTCGGTAAGCATTAAACTTTCATTCTCACCACTAGTTGTCTTCACGGTAATAACGATCTGATCTTGTTCTTCAGTAAGATCCTGATCCTTATCATCAACAACCAAAAAAATCCTTTCTCCTACATGCAATGAATCAACCTGTTTCTCATATTTCGAATCCGTAATACGCAATGCACCATCACTAACCAAAGTTCCAGTTGATTTCTTTTTTGCAACACCTCCATTAGATCTTAATTCATCGAGATAAGTAACACTAGCTATCTCACCCCCCATCAAATTTAGCACGTACAATTCTGAATCAGACTCACCTTCCTCAGCTTCGGGCAATAATATCTCACCTTTCAGGCTACCTGATATTCCCGGCGATAGCGGAATCAAGTAAGGGCTTTCATCATCCCCAAGGTTCATGGTTACTTGGCCAACAAATCTCCCTTCTACTAATGCCTGTCCTGCCGTAATTGGTTCACCATATTCATCGGGCACTTGACCTGCGAATTGAGCAGACAAAACACATTCAACTCTAGTTTTACGATTACCACCTACATCTAATTCCACCTCAATTCTACTACCACTAGTTTTTGCTCTGTCAGGATCAACGACCTCAAATGTAAAAGGCATATCTACAGTAACAGGAACTGTATTCGTATTGGAGAATGGCAATTGAATATACTCATACTTCATCTTAGAATCCAATTTAGTTAAATCTGCTGGAATTAGCCTAGTGCTCAAAACACGAACTTGAGCATCGCTAGGCTCATTCACAAAAACCACTGACTCTCGCGGATGTTTGTGCCCTGGAATCGTATTTTGCCCATCTAAGTATCGCATATAAACCTTATCACCTGACTTCAATTCAACAACTGGCTCTTCTGGCGTTGTATTATCTTTAGTATCATTACCCTGCTTGCCAGTGGTAGCCAATTCAACGCGAAAAACACCAGTATTAGGTCCTGTTTCCGTAGCTTCGAGATCTAGTATTTCACCAAGATTCACCTGAACCAATACGGAAACCTTGTCCGCTTCAGAAGTCTGATCCAAATCAAAGTCGGTTACTTCAACAACGATTCGCTCACCTGGCTCGACCCTAAGCAATTCATGCTCTACAGTTCGCACACTACCACCAGCCTCCCTATGAAACTCATAAGAAATAGGCCTTATCGCACCATTAAAATAAGTAGCCTTTAAGATCTGCTCTAATTGACGGTTTTGTTCCAACCCTCCTTCTGTCAATTGGTCTATATATATCGCTGAAATACTATCCCCAGCAGAGATTTCTAAAATGTTATTTCTCGCCATCTCCAACACGTCTTCACGTGGCGGAATAACCGTCTCACCTTCACTAGTAATATTTATATTCTTAATACTAACAAAGTTACCTGAATATTCATCAACAACTATTTTAAGGTTCCTTAACTGCCAACCTTTTAACTCAGCCGTTAATTTTTGTTCAGACAATCCAATTTTAGTTTCTCTTTTGGCTTTATTTGCCGTAGAAACTAAAAAATCATCACGTTCTCCCTCAGACAGAACGAAATCACTTAGGCGAAATGAAGATAAATCGACACCATCTTTAGCTAAATTCTCTCTGGCCCTTTGCACAGATATGCCGGAATCTATATCCTGCATCCAGGCTATAGCCATAAAAGAATGCAAACCCGCTTCCAAATAAATATCAGATACTCCAAGCTCATTATTACCTTTCCCAACGGAAGCAACCAACCGACCACCGACTAACACCCCTCCAACATCAGCATTCACCTTAAAACGAACTGCTCCTGGCCGGCGTTGTACGAACTGCCCACTCCAAACAATCAGGTTTGAAGATTTACTTTTTTGCTTTGGTTTAAGCTCCAACAGTTCGGGAGCCCATTCGAGCACCTCCACCTCACTAGTTATTGCAGCTTGCTCCTTTTGAGCAACCCTCACAGCATCATCCCAATTAGAGATTGTTTCGCCTTTCTTCAATTGAAACACCCGCTGTTTAACTCCGACCGGTGATTTGTCACTAAATACAGCAAATTCTAAATCGAATCCAAGATCTGTACTAGTGCCATTAGGTTGATGCACCTCCGCAGCTAGAACATTTACTCCGTCTCGTAATGCCGCAATAGATACTGGGAACTCAATATACTTATCTTCCTCATTACTATTCCTGTTTCCGAGTGTCAGCGTGTTATATGACACCTCTCCATCCGGCAAATTATTGCGAACTACTTCAACCCCATTAAGATAAAGCACAAACCCATCATCAGAAAGAACATGTGCTGTCAATGCAGAGGCAACGCCTAATAAATCTGAATCATATATAAACGATTTCCGAAAATACGCGGTGGGATACTTCTTACTAGAATCCTCACCATACTTAATTAAAGTAGTCGGCTTTAATGCCCCTAAATCCCCGTAACCAAGCGGCCCCTTCCCCATATTCCAATTATTATCATTGTACTCCACACCTCTCCAAAGCTGACCAAGATCTTGACCTAAATCGTGATATTTCCACTCCTCTTGTTTTTGAATAATTGTTTTACCATTACCAAAAACAAGTGACCTATGCTTTTGATCAAAAGGGAAACGAGCCACCTCATATTCAAACCTTCCGTCATGACTTCCAAGCAACCTAATACTTGTTGGAAAATTTTCTTCTTCCCCGCCAAACATAAACTCCGCAATGTCAACAGGGTATACATCCTTCATGTCAATCATTAGCCACTTGCCTTGATCACCATTCGGCTCACTCATCCAAAAAGACTCCACACTGTGATCAATTGAGAATAATGGATTGTGGTTAATAGCTGAATCGCTTGCAGTTGCTCCGGCTGGCATTTCACCAGTCGGAACCTCTCCCGCAAAAACTCCAGAGTGAGGCTCGGTCTCCATCAATTCAGCAGTTACCTTATCTCCATTGCTTGCAGATAAATTGATCTTCAATTTATCTTTTTCACGACCCGTATCACGATCCAAGTCCTCTACCCTTAAATACACCAAATTCCCGGGGCGAATTTGAGATTCATTCCGCTGAACAGATTTACGTAGATCTTGCTCAGCATCTTCACTCTCACGGACTAGTTGCTCAGTAACAGTTTCCTTCTTTTGATCTTTAATCCTACGACTTGCGGCATCGAAAACTGCATCGGAGGCTATTCGGATCACCTCGATCTGCGGCAACTGATCTTTAAATTCCCTCTTAAATTCCTCTGGATAATCAACATAAATAGCGTCTGCCCCTGTTACCTGCAGCACTCCGTCATCCACTGTTGGTTCAGCCAAGATGGTTGCCATTTCAGCAGTAAACAAACCCTTACCAGCACTACCACTTAAAAGCATAACACGTTCAGTATCCCCACCCGGATCAGTAGTAACATTGACTGGTATTTGAGCGTTGCCACGGCTAATTCCTAAATCACTATCATGAACAATAATAAAAAGAGAGTTGCCCGGCATATGCCATCGCTTCGAACGTTGACCTAAACGGCCAATAGTACGAAGCATGTTCAACTGGTCCAGAAAACGCTGTTCAATCCCATACACCTCCGCTAAATGATATAAAGTTTCATTGGCGAGTTCATTTTCCGGCATTCGCTCTAAAACAGACTGGAACATCTCTCTAGCAACATCGAAATCACCCTGCCTAATTGCCATAACCCCCATCATAAACTCTGAACGAAGATTGACTTCTTGCAATTTTGAATCGCGCAACTCAGTGAATATCTCCTCAGCCTTGTCGAAAACTTTTTGCTCAACATAACATTGAGCTATACCGAATCGTGCATCAGTAGCAGCTGGAGAATCAGGAAACTTATTTAATGCCGTCGTATACTCGCTCCGAGCGATATCGTATCGACCAGACTCAAAGTAGGTTTTTGCGAGTAACAATTGTACTGCCACCTGATCCTCCGGCGTTGACTGTTTAGACTCACTGTTATGAACCAACCAAAGACGAAGCATTTCCTCAGCCCGTGATAATCCTATTTCGTTCGCAGTCTCAATTTCAATATTAGCCCCAAACAGCAGTATATTAGTAGGAAGCTCTTTCACCTTTTCATCAAATAGCTTTCTCAGTTTTATATACTGATCCACGGCAGCTGAGCGGTCACCTATTTGGGCGAGCATTCCTATCCGCAGAAGAGGTGCGAGTGGATTAGCATCATCCAAGTCCATTTCAAACTCACTGGTAATTGCAAAAAGCCTAGAAACCATGTCTCGCGCAACCTTCTTACGACCTTCATCAACTCTAGAAATATTGTTCAGCATCGCAGTTAAGAGCGCAGAGGCATTGGCATGTTGTTTGTTTTTTGAAAAATTTTCAGCAAATGGCATAAACGAATCCCAATGACTTTGTTGATCCTGAGACCACATTACTGCCTCCCAAACTTTCTTTTGGACTTGCAGACTAGACACCAAATTTTCCGGTGCATTCACTTCGCCCAAAGACAAACGTGCAACAGCAGAACCCAACCCAACATCAATTGATTCGATAACTGATAGAAGCAGTTGTTTTTTTTCATTATTTAAATCTGTATTACTAACAATTTTACGAATCCACGAACGCACGATATTGTTCGCGTCACTCCCTACTTCAGGTGAAATAAATATATGCTCATCAACCAACTGCCTCCCCATCAACAAAGTCGCCTCAAATCCATCCCAATCCTTGCTAGAAAATTTTAAATCTGCCAAACGAATAACATACCAGAGGTAATTCTCTGTGACTTGCCCCATACACCTTTTAAGTAGGACTTCGCTGGCTGCTGTATTTAAACTTTGCTCTAGTAAACTATTAACACAAGCAGAAGCCTCAACTGTACCCAAGTTCAAAAAAGCAGCCTGATCCCAGTACGATTTTGCTTCATTTAGCAAACCCAGCCCAGCCAATCGCTTTCCAATTTCATTCGCTCTATTTTGCATTAACCCAATATTAGACTGAGTTTTTTTAATCCACTCAAAAACCTCCTTGCCCAAAACCGGATTATCTAATTTAACACAGGTATCGAGCATCCAATACCAAATCGAGTGATCATCACCGGACTGAGTCAAACCTAACGTGAATCGGACTGCTTCAGCTTTTTGAGCATTATTGCCATAATAATAAGCTGCCTCCACCCATGATCTAGCGACACCATAATCCTTTGGCTTACGTTTAGCCAAACGAGAATAATATTCTACAGATTTTTTTCGTTCCTTAAGGCGATGCCTATAATCGTAAGCCAGACTGGAAAGAAGTTCATCACGAGCGTCATCTTGCAACTTTTCACTTAACAACGCCTCGCGCGCCTTCACCGACTTAGTGCCACTAGATGCAACATTATTCCAAAGTTTAATTACAGGAACACCAGAAAGCTTTTTAACAAGACTAGTGACCACTTGAACACGGCTGCGGAATTTTTTAT
>JASLKL010000125.1 GCA_030747605.1 Verrucomicrobiota bacterium
ATCTCACGCATCCTCGTAGCGCTGGAATTTCGAATCTTCCCCTTTAAAGATTGTAGCACCCCCCCCTCTCTAACTCCCCTAACCTTTTGCTAGCGCACCTCAGTTTCAGCTGGCATTATTTCTGCACAATGATTTCTGTAATGAGACACCTCCTACTCACAGCAATCACTGGCTTGCCGTTGATGGGGTACGCCTCAATCTACCCCAATACCGAGAAGGAGATTCGGTGCGAACTTAAGGACGCCAACAGCCTGACGCAGAAATATATTAGGAGCGGGTGCAGAATTGAAAGCTGAAGGCAAATGAAAACCGAATCAAGACGGGGATTCACGCTCATTGAGCTGCTTGTGGTGATCGCCATCATTGCCATCCTTGCCGCACTACTGCTACCGGCTCTAGCCAAGGCCAAGGAACAGGCAAAATTGGCGAAATGCAGTAGCAATGAAAAACAGATTGCAATTGCATATATGCTTTACGCTGATGATTACGATGGTCTTTTACCGGTATCAGGAACAGAGGTTCCGGTGGGATCCGGGTGGGTAGCACCGAGCCGATGGTTTCTGGAAATCTCTCCCTACATCGACACCAAGAGTGGCGATTATACCGATCTAGTGAGTGGCAATAAAGTAGTGGCCTGTCCATCAGCCCGGCTAGGCACCGATGTCATTCCGGAATCGGTTCCCGGCTATCAAGGCTATGGCGGGTACGGACACAACTACGCTTACCTTGGCTACACTCAAGCAGACCATAAGAAATTAAGCCGTATCTCCAAACCTGTGGAGACTTGTATGAACGGAGATGGGCTTGACCCCAATAATCGTCTTAATTGGTGGAATTACGGCTATCTATATCCGCCCAGCACGCTACGAACACGCGGCTCGGGCTACGAATATGTTCGCCATGGTAAAGGCGGGAACTACGCTTGGGCTGATGGACATGTTAACATGACTACTTGGGAAGTTATGTCTAACGGAAAAAACGGCAAAATTGATTGGTATTATATGCCAACACCTTTATCTGTTCCCCGGCCCAAATAAGACTCAAAGAACACACACCAACCGGGATTCGTGTTCCCGCGCCATTAAACTACAACATAAGCCTAAGAGGGCATAGTCGCTTATGGGGTAGCGGGTTCTTCTTTCTCCCTTTTTATTGGGATTTCGGAAAGATACATTACAATTTTACTTTCGTATTCATTGGCTTAAATCACCATAAGATCCGTCCGGGGCAGTTTTAGGAAAGTTATATTCAGTGTTCGTGAGTAATTCATATAATGCAGCGTCCCTATTACGCAGAGACTGGGCGTTTGTTATCTGCCACTGATCCTGAATACCTTGTTCACGTGTCTCGTTATAACCCACAAGGGTGATCATTCCCCAATGGATGTATTCACCAACAAAACATTTATACCCGCAGTCGTCAGATCGGGTATACCACGCATTATCGGGATATTGGTTTGGCATGTGCTTGAAATACCCCCCGCGAGCGTTGTCCATCGCCATTGTCAACAGAGAAGCATCCTTTTGCCCTTCTCCACGCTTTGCAATATAAGAGCGAAGAGCCGCTGAGGGATTATCGCTCCCTCCGCCATGCCAAAAAGTAGATGGATATACGTTTGCATACCCAATGTCCGTTATGAGATGGAAGGTTTCTTCCGTTGTTGCATCCGGCGGAAAAAGCCCTTCGGTACGATAGTGATCTTGAGAATACTCACTAAGGGGCAGTCCGTACCAGTTGTGATTGATAGTTGTGACATCCAGGCCATAGGTAGGAGCATGTACATGTTTTAGCATCCTCTGTGAATTCTCATGCCACGGGCCGATCTGATCAAAAGTAACGCCAAGGATCATCCGACTTTTTTGCCTGACAATCTCAGCGAGGACGGCCGGATTATCCGGCGTCCCGTCCTCATCGTTATCAATCCATTGGGCCAGAACATTCGCCACTAGTTTCAGGTCCCGGTCCGCAACCCCCTTCAATGCAAAAACCTTGATCCCGAATACGGTCATTGTTTTTACTATTAAGGCTGATTTTTCGTTCTTTGTTGGCAGCTTAATCCCCGTTAATGGTATGAGAATAGGAGTCTTTCCGCTTTGATTAGCCTCACTAGCTGCAGGTAATTGACCGATTACGGAGTCAACTGTATCGGAAGAGTTACACCCTATAGTAATAATCACTATAGCGCTAACGCTGAATAAAAGCTTCATATTATGCATGCATGGAACCTAAACGGTTGGCGGTTAAATCAAGCAGCTTAAGAGTCGCAACTGGATACCATAGAAAAGCATCCCTTCCAGAATATGAGTAAACAGATAAGCTTAACCTTCAAGTGATCTAGTTTTATTTGCCATAGCCATAGGGATAGCTGCTATTAACATCATTAGAAGGCCGATCACCTCCAAAGAGAAAATATACCACGGCCATTCCCCGAAAACAAAAGGGCTATCGACATGAGGCTTTTGGCATATATACATGTAATTAGAATCAGTCAACCAGTTGATTATCCCAACAGGCAGGACCATTAAGTTTAAAAATATCATTGTTCTCAAGATCGCGTTTCTGGATGTAACCATTCCATCAACAAAGACATTCCATAACGCAAAAATAATTATCAAAGCGTGCTGGAAAAAGAACATGATATAATCAGTGTAATTATAAATATATGAAAAGCCTGGCGTTAACAGCGTCTGAAGCGCTGCAGTCACACCAATAAAATAGGAAAATTCAAAGCAATATCTATTGCGAGTTATCAATGACACCATCGCAATAATTAAGCTAAAATTACATATATTAAGAGGAAGATCTCTAGCCAGGCTAAGCTCCCGAAAACTTGCGCGATTATAATAATCAAAAAGCTCCTGGGCTAATGCAAATAACACTAAAAACCAAACCCCCAAGTGCTTTTTGCTTTTCGGAAGCAATCTTCCAAGCAAAGGAATAAGAACAATACAACAGAGTGAGATGAATAGAGCACTTAGGTGCAAGCCATCAAACAGCCTAAGTGCCTCATTAAATTCTGATGGTATTGGTTCGGTCATATCCTTAACAAACCAACAGGGACCAATTATCCCTGTAATACCTGCTGCAGATGGTGACTACGGCACGAGTTGAGCTTGCACCCCATTGTGCGGGACTAGAATCTAAATCTAGCGCGTCTACCAACTTCGCCACGCAGGCATCGTGGAAAGCCCTGATATAAAGAGGAATATCCTTACCCTTATACCTCACGACGCGCAAGCCCAATCACAACACTTCCCTACCAAATAGTACTGCCAAGTTGCCAATCAGTGACTGGACCTGTGAGGCCTAATAACAACGCATATCCGGCCAGATTTATAGATCCAACCTTATAATTCAACAAAACCATGAGCGCACCTTAATCAGACTACGCCAATTGGACTAGGATGGCGTAAATCAAACCCAACTTAAAGGCGCCGCCCGTCCTATCTGGTACATACTAATATCGAGGCATAATTCTGTAAGACGATATGCGCGAGAAAACCAAAATCCTATACAATCGACGCAAAATGAAAAATGAGAACAGGCTCAACAAACAGTTATGAATGATTCATGTACATGTGGTGTGGCATTAATACGAACCGCTAAGCGGTTGAAAGTTGAAAGGGCGCTAAACCAACTCACTCAAACAGTTGAACATAGTAGAGCTTGCAGTTCGGAGACAACAGCTAAAACGGCTTGTAAACAGCACTCAACGGACTGACCGTTGGGTCACATTGAAACGCACACTCCCAACACTCGCAGTCCCTTCTCTGGTGGCCTAGACCGGTTTCGCCATTCTATTTATTATGCAGCCAGAGATGATGACCTTGCACGTGCTCAAGCTCTACTGAATGCTGGCCCGAATGCGAATTGAAGGACTGATCTGCATAAGACGATTGTTGTTGCGCTTAAATGGGCGACCAAACACATTCTACCAAGCAAGCGTATACCCAGAACAATGTATTTAGGCTTTAAATTTAGTAGGAGTTGTTATATTTCACGATCCGCTCTATCATTAGATTTTAAGCGGCACGAGCCTTATCCCAACTGATTTCAGAATAACCACAGCACAGCTACACAAGATTAAAGTTACAACCGACTAAGCACAGCACCACAGTAAAATTCATTAATAATGAAAGTAATGTTAAAGCAATGGGCTCCGTACATCTCCTACCCGTTCGTTATAAGCTTCTGCTTCATACTTCATATTGCATTAATTTATCTTGGCTTACATCTTACACTGTCAACGTGGATTGCCGTTTTTTTTGGCCTTCTTAGCATAATAGCACTCGAGAGATATACTCCATTCAGAGCAGAGTGGATACCGAAAAATAATGACTGGATTGTTGACGCGTCTTACATGGTTTTAGTCCAAATATTACTAGTTAAATTTCTGACATTTATAGTGAGCATAGCCTTGCTCGATATTTTCCAATCGAATGGCTTCACCATAAAAAAAATTTGGCCCACAGATTGGGCGACAGGAACCCAAGCAATTCTCATGGTTTTAATAGCCGACTTCTTACGTTATTGGCTGCATAGATTAAGCCATAAGTGGAAGCCCTTATGGCGCTTACATGCCGTACATCATTCACCTCATAAATTGTATTCCATGAATGTCGGCCGCTTTCACCCCCTGGAGAAATCAATTCAATTTATTTTTGATGCTTTGCCATTTATAATTCTCGGCATCTCAGAAAACGTCCTAGCAGCCTATTTTGTTTTTTATTCGATTAATGGATTTTTCCAACATTGCAACATTAGGGTTTATTTAGGGCCGCTAAACTATCTTATCAGTGGACCAGAATTACACCGCTGGCATCACTCAGTGAAAATAAACGAATCCAATAATAACTTTGGAAATAACTTGATAATTTGGGACTTACTGTTTGGCACCTGGCACCTACCAAAAGAAATAAAAGTAGAGCAATTAGGCTTAATAAATAGAAATTATCCTTTGGGGCTAATTGAGCAATTAAAAAGCCCCTTCATTAAAGGGTTAGATCAGGAGGAAAATGACTGATTACGTAAAACGATGTTTTTTTTATATTTACCTTCGCTTGAGGATGAGGTGGATCAGGAATAAATATTATCTACCGTTTATTGAATTAACTAAAAGCCCAAAAATAAATCAATGGAACCTACTAAAAGATATTTTACGTCAAAACAAAGATACGTCTTTTGGGAGCAAGCATAACTTTTCGTCAATCCATACCTATAAGGATTTTAAAGATGCTATCGCTATTAATAAGTATGAAGACCTGCGCTCTTACATCAATGAGCAAGAACAGACGAGAGAGCCATGCCTAAACTCGCAGCAACCAGTTATGTACGCTCAAACAAGCGGAACAACTGGCGAACCAAAAAATATCCCGATACTAAACGCAACAATCGAAATTTATAAATGCAGCCAAAGTCTGTTTTCATACACACAATATAGTTTTGACACAGAAGTTTACAACGGGAATATTTTGGCTATTATTAGCCCAGATATCGAGGGGACCCTAAGCACCGGAACTCCTTATGGTGCAATATCAGGTTTAATATACAAAAGTATGCCCGCACTATTACGACGCGGTTACCTTTTGCCTTTTGAAATTTTCTCGGTTACTGACTACGACATAAAATATTATTTGATCTGCGCGTTCGCGCTGAAATCAAAGAATATAACTTTAATAGCCACGCCGAATCCATCAACAATTTTACGGCTTAAGGATATCATAGACACTAACTTTGAAAATCTAATTCTTGACATCGAGTCAGGAAACCTCTCTTGCATGAACGGTATTGACCCAAATAGAAGAGCTAGGATTAATAGCAAGTTCAAGCCAAACCCATTGAGGGCATCGCAACTAAGGGAACTAAAAAAGCAAAAAGGCAGCTTAATCATATCCGACATTTGGCCTAATTTGAAATTGATTTCAACTTGGACGTCTGGAAACTGCAGCACCTTGCTGCCTGCATTGCAAGTTCAGTTGAACAGTAAGTCATTTATTGGTGAAGTTGGATATATGTCCAGTGAATTTCGAGGGACGATTAATCTAGACATAAGAAATGAAACACAAGTCCCAACGCTTAATGAAAACTTCTTTGAATTTGTTGAGCGCGATGAATGGGGCAGTGAAAACCCCAACTTTCTAATGCTTCATGAAATTGAACCTGGTAAGGAGTACTATATTTTTGTGACGACTCAGAACGGACTCTACCGTTATTTCATTAATGATATTATTCAAGTCACAGGAAAATACCACAATACGCCTACTATTAAATTCATTCAAAAAGGTGATGGAGTCATAAGCTTAACTGGAGAAAAGCTATATGAAGATCAAGTGAACAAGGCTGTGCTAAAGGTAATCAAAAAGTACAATCTTAGAATCAAATTTTACGTAATGGTGGGGCACTCTGAAGAATTAAAGTATCGCCTGTACATTCAACAACCATTTAAATCAGCTTACGCTAGTGAGGTAGAGGAGGAAATATCCAGCTTGAATATCGAGTATATGGAAAAGCGTAAAAGCGGCAGATTGAAACCACTAGAAGTTACTTGCGTAGAGAAGAGAACAGTTGAAGAGTTCAAAAAATATAATCTCGATAAAGGACAAAGAGAAGGGCAGTTTAAACTGATTAGATTAGTTAGCGACAAGGACTGCGATTTTGACTTCAACAAGTTCTGCATTCATGACTCATG
>JASLKL010000126.1 GCA_030747605.1 Verrucomicrobiota bacterium
CGTGCGTGAAGGGTTGCACAAAGGTGCCTGACAATGTGCATTAGTGAAGGCGGTACCGCGTTTGGCCAAGCGGTCGATGTGTGGCGTTTTCACCATAGGATGCCCACCAAGGTAACCTATCCAATCGTTTTGATCATCGATTGCGATGAACAACACGTTTGGCTTTTTTTCAGCTGCGAAATTTGCTGCCGAAAACACCAAAGCTGCCAACAGAACCAATGAAAAGCGCATGCGCAAATCTTGCCCTTGCCCAAGCATCAAGGCAAGTCAACGCCTACTTGGCTAAGTTACTGAGGGATGGATTCTGGCTTGCAAGTTTTGTTTACTTTGTGATGCAGAATAGGTGTTTCTCGCCTCGAATTAGTAGTTGGTCGCGTACCGGGACGGTAGTGGCGATAATTCGCTCTCCCATGTTGTTTTCGGAGAGGAATTGGAATCCGTCCGAGATGGAGGCAACCATGATGACGCCATCCTCTCGCGGTGCATAAATCTTGCTGTCGGCTACAGTCGGCGAGGCGTAGTAGCTCGCACGGTGTTTAGGGAATTGGCCGTCCCAAAGTTTCTTTCCGGTTTTGGCATCCAGGCAGGCAACCTGTCCGCGGTCACCAAGTACGTAGACTTTTCCATCTTGTATAGCAGGGGTAGGTACGAATGACCCGGTGCCATTGAGTGTCCATTTGCGATTAGATTGGGTAACGTTTCCATCGCCGCTCAATTCGATTCCAGCGATGTGTTTGCCACGGCCATACGGGACGATTGCCATGTTTCCGTCGAGTACCGACGAGGCAACCTGCACCCAGTTTCCGCGCTTGTCCGGATTGAAGCCTTCGCAGGTCCAAAATAGTTTGCCGTTGGAAGCGTTATGAATTGTCAGGCGTTCCGCGCCCCAGACGACGATTGCCTCGCGGCCCTGATACTGGACAACATGAGGTGTGGCGTAACTGTGATCACACTCGACAGGTGTTTTGTAGTTGCGGGGTTCCTTCCAGGCCAATTCGCCGGTGCGCTTGTTGAAAGCAGCGAGATACGATCCGCCGGAGTGCATTACTGCAAGCACGACATGTTTCGAGGTCAACACTGGTGAAGTGCCGATATCCCAGTATAGTGTGTCGCGTGCGAATCTTTCTTGTAGGTTGGTTTTCCAGAGCAATTTACCGTTCAACGTGAAGCTGGCGAGGTTGCCGCTTTTGAAATAGGCGAACAATAGCTTGCCGTCGGTGATCGCGGAGGGGTTGCTGCCAGAGCCGTTTCGATGCTTGCCGGCTCGCTCGCTACCAATAGTGGTTTGCCATTGTTTTTTGCCATTCCAGTCGAATGAAATCAGTGTGTCGTTGCCATCATTCGGACTTGTGATGATGATCTGGTCCTGCCATACGATCGGCGTCGAGCAACCCTTGGCCGGTAACTCGGTTTTCCACTTAACGTTTTTTTCGTTGTCAAATTTTGCGACGTAGCTGCCGATCGAGGTCGATCCGTTTTCGCCTGCGCCTCGCCAGTTCGGCCAGTTGGCTTCAGCGCCTACGATCCACTTCGGAGACAATAAAGCCAAGCCAACCACAAGACCGGCAACTTTTATTTTTAGTGTGACTTTAGTTTTCATAATTAAGATTAGTAGTTCGTGTTTGGTTCGGTTCCGGCGAGGTATTGTACGCGTCGGTAGACTTCACCCTTGTTGAATTTCAACTTCACTTTTTCAGGGTCATATTTGTGGCCAACCTGATCACGCAGGTAGACGATGGTGTTGAAGGCGATCATCAGTGCTTGCTCAGTCTCGGCGTTGTTCACTACGCTATAAAGCGTTGGCATAGGGTCGATCGTCTTGATGCTCCCGAGGAATTCTGCAGCCCTAACACGCACCATCAGATTATTGTCCTTCAATAGTGGCATGGCATTCAATGTAAGAGGTTTAGCTTTCTTGCCAAAATTGGAGCAGACCTTGAGCGCCCAGTAACGGTGTAGAGCACTCTGAGATTGGAGTGCTTTTACAAGTGTTTTTTGCACTTCATCGAATGGACGTAGGGCGGTGTCGGCCAGATCGGATAGGCGGCTCAGTTGTTTTGCATTTTTCCGACCAAATGCCACCCCGTCGTTCAGGGCGGCAGTGACCATACGGTTCTCTGGATAAAAGCTGAGATCATTTATGGATTTCATTTTGTTTCTCAATAACCTGCGCATTTCTGTCAATCGCTTGTCCTGATCCGGATTGGCGGCGAGGTTGTTGATCTCGTGCGGGTCGTTCTCGAGATTGAAAAGCTGTTCGACCGGTCGTCGTTCGAAGAACTGTTGTTGCACAGGATTCAATCGATTAGCTCGATAAAGATTGCGCCAGTTGTCATAAGCTAGTTGCCGGTAACGATAGTTGTTTTGCAGGCCGTCTGCATAGTAGGCCTGATAGTTGCGAATGTACTTCCATTTGCCTTTACGGTATGTGCGTACCATATCGAATTTTTCGTCGAACCGATCTGCGTGGCCGAAGACTTCATCCCTCTTTGCCAAGTCGGCGGCCGAGATGTCTTTACCGAAGAATGCCTGCCCATCTAGTTCCTTGTGTGGCGCGATGTTGGCAAGATTGAGCACGGTTGGCCCGAAGTCGATGAAGCTTACAAAGCCGTCGGTACGGGTACCGCGTTTGTGGTCGACGAGGTGTTTAAAGTTTTCCGGGATGCGTACGACAAGCGGTATGTGTAGGCCGCTTTCATATGCGTAACCTTTACTGCGGGGCATCACACCCCCGTGATCTCCAAAGTAAAAAACAAAAGTGTCTTCCAGTAGGTCATCATCTTTAAGTTGGTTGACGATTCGTCCGACGTGGTTATCTATGATTCTCATCTGGTCGTAGTATCGGGCCTTTGTATAGCGCATGATTGGTGTGTCAGGAAAGTAAGGTTGCAATACCACATCATCTGGTGATGTTTTGGTTGCTGTTTCCATCTGTTTTAAGGGGAAATGCAATCTGCTTTCGTGCGAGTCGGCGAACGATTGCATGTGAAAAAAAGGCATGGCTTTGTTTGGTCGCTTGCGCCATGTAGCCTTATTGGAGGACATATCCCATGCCTCTTTTCTGTCTACCTTGAAATTGTAATCGGTCTTTGAATTGTTGGTTGTGTAGTAGCCGTTTTCGCGTAGCACCTGCGACCATGGCTTCACTCCTGATGGTAAAGTCGCTAGAGCGGACTTTCGATGATACTGAAATCCCACGCGTGGTGCGTGCATTGCTGTGGCTAGTGTGGTACGTGCCACCGAGCAAACGGGTGCACCAGAAAAAGCATAATTGAAGGTTAGGCCATTATCAGCAAGCTGTTCTATATTTGGAGTGATTCCAAGTTTGTTACCGTAAAGGCGCAAGTAGTGAATCGAGTTGTCTTCGGAAACGACGAAGACAAAATTGGGTCGTTTGGCAGGTTCTGCCGGGTGGGCTAGTTCGATAAACGAACAAGTTGTAACTAGACTGAAAATCAGTCGAAATAAGTGCATACGGACAGTCAAAACTAAGCTATTGGGTAATGACAACGCCAAAACACCGGATTTGGATTGTATTTTACGGTTTTTCCCTTTAGCAATCCCGCCGCATCAAGCGGCCCAGATTTACAAAGGTTAATACTATGGCCTATTTTCAGAATATTAAAAAGATCCAGTTCGAAGGTCCTGACAGTAAAAATCCGTTGGCTTTTAAGTGGTACAACGAGGATGAAATTGTCGAAGGTAAGACGATGAAGGACCATTTAAGGTTCTCGGTTGTTTATTGGCACACATTTCGCAACGTACTCTCCGACCCGTTTGGCGTTGGCACTGCAATGCGTCCTTGGGACGATGGTAGTGAGTCAGTCAAGAATGCTCAGAAACGTGTAAAAGTAGCCTTTGAGTTTATGGAAAAACTTGGGGTTCCTTACTATGCATTTCATGATCGTGATGTTGCTCCGGAGGGCAAGACATTGTCAGCTTCCAATAAAAATCTAGATTCTGTGGCTAAGGTTCTCAAGGCTGAGCAGGAGCGAACTGGTATTAAGCTTCTTTGGGGTACTGCTTGTCTTTTTGCTAACCCACGCTACATGCATGGTGCAGCTACCAGCTGCAATGCTGATGCTTTTGCTTACGCAGCGGCTCAGGTAAAAAAAGCTATTGAAGTAACACACCAACTTGGCGGTGAAGGCTACACGTTCTGGGGTGGTCGTGAAGGCTATTCAACACTATGGAACACTGACATTGGTCGTGAGCTCGATCATCTTGGTGCATTCCTGCAAATGGCGGTGGATCACAAAAAGAAAATTGGATTTAAGGGTCAATTCTATATCGAGCCGAAACCGAAGGAGCCAACAAAACATCAATACGACTCCGATGCCGCAGCATGTTTGAACTTCCTTCGACAGTATAATCTGTTGGATCATTTTAAACTTAATCTTGAAACCAATCACGCTACGTTGGCTGGTCATGAAATGCAGCATGAACTGGAGGTGACTGTTGCTGCCGATGCGCTCGGATCTATCGATGCTAATACTGGAGATCCAATGTTGGGTTGGGACACTGATCAATTTCCAACAAGTGTATATCTGACTACAGAATGTATGTTGCCAATCTTAAAAATGGGTGGCTTCTCCACCGGTGGTGTAAACTTTGATGCCAAGGTGCGTCGTGAAAGTTTTGAGCCGGTTGACCTTTTCCATGCTCATATAGGCGGAATGGACGCCTTCGCGCGCGGTCTTAAGATTGCCGCTGCGATTCGTGCCGACGGTCGTTTGGAAGAGTTTGTTAAAAATCGTTACCGGTCATGGGATACTGGTGTTGGTAAAAAGATAGAATCAGGAAAGGCGAGCTTTAAAACTCTTGAAACCTATATTCTGAAGAAGGGTGAGGTTTCGAAAAATGAAAGTGGACGTCAGGAGTTTCTTGAGAACCTAATCAACGAGTTCATTTAAATTCAATTATACTTCATCATAAGGCGGCTTTATAAGCCGTCTTTTTTGTTAGATTTTTGACTGTTCAATTGTAATAAAAGGTAAAGCGGACAAAACGACGGTCATTACCGATAAATTCTCGCATCTTATCTGGCCATGGATCAAAGGGAGCTGGTTCTCTTACCGCCCGTTCGCACTTTAGGCTCAAGATAGAGCTTACGGTGCTACGTTCGACCTCAATATCAGTCACTGTACCATTCTCCCAAAGGTTGAAGGTAACCACGACTCGTCCTACTTCTCGAACGGAAGGAATGATATTGTGCCATCGATCTTGAATTGCAGCGATTAGCCGAGCATCATAATTTCCAAATGGAGATGCTTTAGCATCTAGTCCCTCTATGGTAGCTTTATTGCGGACGCCTCCATCCTGTTTCATCTTCTCTCCGGAAATCATTGCCATTCTGCGAGCTTCTGCCATTGAACTTGGTCGTTTAGGTTCCGGCTTAGGGTTAGTCTTGGATTTGGTTCGATCTTTGGGTTTCGGCTTGATTTGAATGGGGTTTAAAGACTGTGCTTTATTGGGATTAGGTTTTGTTTCAGTCTTTTGTTCCAGTTCTTCTTTGGGTTGTGTCTTAGTTTCCGATTTAGTTTGTGGATTTGCTGGTTTGGCATTAGCCGTACTGTCGATGATTCGGTCTATCAAATCTTGTTTACCATCAATTTTTGGTTTGTTGGTTTCCGTGTCTGATTGTTGATTTGCAGCTTTTGAATTATTATTCGAATAGTGTTTTGAATCTTCGGGGGCATCCTCAGTGGCCATGTTGGGTGGTACTTCCAGGAAAATAACAGACCTTTTTCTTTGTTGTTGTTCCTGTAATGCCTGCATATCGACTAGTTCCGGTATTACCTTTGCCATCATCGTTTGAGCCATAGAGAAAGCTCCCAACCAGATTCCAAATATTACTAGCATATGAACCAAAAGTGATAACATTAGGGAACGCTGAACGGAGTTCAGCGAGAACCACCAAGTACTTAACTTTTGGCTATCAAAAGACATCACAACAAGTCTGCTAGGTAAACTGCCGTTGGGCAATATTTGTTTCCGCTTGGCCAATACGTGTACTATAGGTCAAGCTTTGCCCATGACTAATCGTTTGGCTGGAAAATGGGTTTTGGTAACCGGTGCTTCGAGTGGATTTGGGGCTGAAACTGCGAGGCACTTTGCTGGTTTGGGAGTGAACCTTTTGCTGGGTGCGCGTCGTGAAGATCGCTTGGCAGCAGTTGCCGACGAATGTTCTGAACTGGGTGCGGCCTCTGTTCATGTTCATCATTTGGATGTAGTAAATACTCAGAGCGTAAACGCTTTTGCTGATTGGACTAGATCGATTGCAGGTCGAGTAGACGTTCTTGTTAATAATGCTGGTGGAGCACACGGGGTGGATCGAGTTGAAGATGGTAAGGACTCTGACTGGGAGACAATGTTCCAAAGTAATGCACTTGGTATTCTGCGCGTGACACGTGCGGTATTACCATTGATGAAGCCTTACCCAGGTGGAATAATTTTGAATATTGGTTCTATAGCTGGACGAGTGGCTTACGAAGGGGGTTCTGCATACTGTGCTAGCAAGGCGGCAGAGCTTAGTATTACAAAGGCTTTAAGATTGGAGTTGAACGGCACAGGCTTGCGGGTGGGATCGATTGATCCAGGTATGGCTGAGACTGAGTTCTCGATTGTGCGCCTCAAAGGAGATAAGGAAAAG
>JASLKL010000127.1 GCA_030747605.1 Verrucomicrobiota bacterium
AAAATTGAAGGTGCCGACCACGAGTTTGCTACTGTGCAGGGAGTTGTAGAAGATGTCACTGATATCGTTCTTAACCTTAAGAAAGTTAGATTCAGGCATACTAATAGGGAGCCACAGGAAGTTCGTCTGGATGTGACTGCTGAGGGTGTTATCACTGCTGGAGAACTGGAATTGCCACCTGGTCTTAAGGTGGTCAATAAGAAGCAGGTAATATGTACAACTGATAAAAATCAAAAAGTACAAATGGTAATGGAGGTTCAGGTAGGACGTGGATTTCTTGCTGGCGATGCTAATAAAAAACCGGATCAGCCTATTGGGGTTATACCAATTGATTCTATATTTTCTCCTGTCACACGCGTGCGTTATGCTATCGAGGCTGCTCGGGTTGGACAGCGTACAGATTATGATAAGTTGATACTTGAAATGTGGACAGATGGACGGCTTAACCCTGATGAGGCTCTGAAGCAGGCTTCGGAAATATTATCGCACCATCTTTCCGTATTTACTGGAATTAATGATGAGGCTTTTGAATTCGAGCAGGATGCTAAAGCTAAGGATGAAAATCGTGAAGCCCAGCGTAAGTTGCTTAACACTAGCGTTAATGAGATTGAGTTGAGTGTTCGTGCAGCGAACTGCCTTAATAATGCCAATATTACTACGCTCGGGCATCTAGCAATGAAATCTGAAGCCGAAATGCTCAAGTACCGAAATTTCGGCAAAAAATCACTTACTGAGATTAAGGAAAAACTTAAGGAGTATAATCTTTCGCTAGGTGAAAAAATTGATGCTGCCTTATTGGATTCTCCGCCGACGCCACCCCCAGCTGACGCATTCGAGGATGCGCCCCCTGCTGGTATAGAGCTTGCGCCCCCTGCTGGTGTAGAACTTGCCGAATAATAAACTTTATAAAACCTTGTTTGAATAATGCGACACAGAGTACGAACCGCTAAATTAGGCCGCACTGGAGAGCATCGAAATGCGATGCTAGCTAATTTGGTTTGCAGCCTTATTAAGAATGATACAATTAAGACTACTTTGGCCAAGGCTAAGGCCGCTCGAGTTGTTGCTGAGAAGATGGTTACATTGGGGAAAAAAGGCACCTTACATCACCGTCGATTGGCTGTAGCTAGATTACGAGCACCGCAACGTAAGTTTTTTCCGAGAACTAAAGGTGTGCCCGGTAGTGAACTACGAAAAAATTGGACGGATGAGCATGATGTAGTACGCAGGCTTTTTGATAAGATTGTGCCTCGACTGCAAAACCGCCAAGGGGGTTATACTCGAATAGTTAAATTAGCTGGTGCCCGTAAAGGTGATGCTGCTCAGCTGGCATATTTAACATGGGTATTTGATGATGCTAGTACCCTGGTAACTGAAAAATCTGAAGCTAAGACCGATAGTAATATTGTGGAGTCTAAAACTGAAGATATTGATGTGTCTCAGTCGACTGAAGAAAATGCGAATGCCGATGAAGCTGTCGATGCCAAGGACGAGTCAGAACCGATTTCTGAGGTGGTCAAAGAGCCAGAGCAGGAGAAGTGAATTTTTACTCAAATTGTGAATTCCAAAAGCCCATATTTACATGGGCTTTTTTTTATTCACTAGCGTTCAAAAGAATATGGAATTTGTTTTAGTGTTCGTCAGTTGCTAAACATCCGATTTTAGCAAAAGCCCATGTGAAGCCCAGTAGGCTGAACGTAAACAAATGTGGGCCGCCGATCATATAAAGAACAAATATATAGCTAACTAGTACTACCCAACCTGCAGCAGTTTTCTTGGAATATAGTATGGTAAGCAGTCCGATAATGCCTACGGAAATAACGAGCCAAATTAAACCTGAGACAAATCCATGTGGTTCCGTGGCAACCATGTTAAGTATACCAAGTGAAAGGATTACGGCCATGCCTGAGATGGCTAGGATTGTATTCACGAATGAATTAATCATGCGTTCAGATTTGAGCCCAAAACTAATAGTTATAGCAAGTTTTTAGTTCTCTTACCCTATTCTTTTAAATTGCCTTGGGTTGTGGCGTTCTTTGTCGCAGTCTGTCTTTACGATGGCCGATCGAATGATTACTGATGTTTTGACACAGCCTGATGCCACATTTGATGGAACACTTCGGCCAGGTGCATTTTCCGAATTTACTGGCCAAAATAAGGTCAAGGAGAGGCTTGATATTGCTGTACAGGCAGCCAAGAAGCGTAATGATTCATTAGACCACATTCTACTAAGCGGTCCTCCAGGCCTTGGAAAAACCACGCTTGCAGGAATACTCGCAAGAGAGATGGGCGGAGAACTCAAGGTCACTAGTGGGCCAATTATTGAGAAAGCCGCTGATCTTGCTGGTTTATTGACTAATCTAAACCAAGGCGATGTTTTATTTATAGACGAGATTCACAGATTACAGAAAAATATTGAGGAATATCTTTATCCTGCAATGGAGGACTTTACCTTAGATATTATTATTGATCAGGGTCCGAATGCTAGAAGTGTTCGTTTGAATTTACCAAGGTTTACTCTTATTGGAGCTACTACTCGGAGTGGACTTTTAACAGCGCCTTTACTGACACGCTTTCCGGTTCGAGAGCGTTTGGATTATTATCAGGGAGATGATTTGGAGTCTATTGTGCTTCGTTCGGCGAGATTGCTTGAAGTTGAAACGGATTCAGGAGGTGCTGCAGAGATTGCCCGTCGTAGTCGAGGCACGCCCAGGATAGCAAATAATTTATTACGTCGCGTGCGTGACTATGCGCAGGTCAAGGCTGAAGGCCAAATTGACAGTGCTATAGCTGACAAAGCGTTGGCTATGTTGGAAATTGATGAGGATGGACTTGATGAAATGGATAAGAGAATTCTTGAGGCGATTATAGTCAAATTCGGTGGCGGTCCAGTAGGGCTTTCGTCATTGGCGGTTGCTGTCGGTGAAGAGTCAGACACATTGGAAGAGGTATATGAACCTTATCTTATCCTAGAAGGCTATTTAAACCGCACGCCACAGGGAAGGGTTGCCACCGAGGCTAGTTATAAAAAACTTGGCCTTAGCCCAATCTCAAAAACCGGCCAACAAGAGCTGCTTTAGCTCTAGGCGAATAAATAATCTTTTTATTAGGAAAAGAAGAAAATCTTCTTATGGGACAGCAAATGTCCTATATGGCATATCAGGCTGTTTCGTGTCACTGCAAATAGTGGCCAATTCAATAATGAAAACTACAGATAAAGAATTCATGACAGCCAGAGGGCAGATGGAGTTGCCTTTTAAAAAACGGTTAGGAGGTCGCATTCGTAGCGGCCATATAGGCCGCCCTCAAAAAGCTACAAAACTTGTGGCCGATTGGTGGTTTAGTCGTATGCGGTTCGACTTGGGAGCTGAAGCACAACTTTCAATTAGAAAGGTTGGGATATGAAGTATAGCCATAAAAAACGTCCAAGAATTTTTCTTAATACTCGCCGTGTTGTAGCATTGTTTGGCAGGGCTAAACTGATGCGAGAATGGGATGGTCGGTTTCGTTTGGAAGGAGGTAGTCATCACGATGAAGCTGCAGCTGTCGAGTGGGCTTCGATGTTTCTACAGGAAGCGGTTGTGGTTAGGTCTAGGAAGGCGACTAGTTGACAAGTGGCTTGGGTTTAAGTTGGATGTTGTCGCTGTTATTATTACACTCGTACATAAACGGATTAGTATAATGCTGTTAGTTTTTTGATTCGATAAAATGTTTAAAGTTAAAACCGTAAAACGTTTGAGGTATATTGGAATCATTGAAGGATTCTCGAGTTTGTTACTATTCTTTGTTGCTATGCCTATTAAATATATTTTCGGTTTACCTGAATTTGTGAGTGTGGTGGGAATGGCTCATGGTGTTCTTTTTACGCTATACGTAATATTGATTATTCAGTCAGCTATGGTTTTGAAACGTTCATTAGGGTGGATAGCTAAACTTTTTATTGCATCTATTTTCCCATTTGGACCTTTCCTTATCGAGCCTGGCCTTCGTTGTGAACAAAGGGCATTGATGCGAGAACCGAACGATTAGTTTGTTAGTCTTGTTTGAAGCGTTTTAGTGCATCCATATTGATTTCAATGCCTAATCCTGGTTTTTGCGGAATGGTTAGTTTTCCATTTACGAGTTTAAGTTCATCTTGAACGAGTTCTTGTCGAAGTTTAGAGTCTGTTAGTTCTGCAGGAAGATATTCGAAGAATGGGCAGTGAGGTGTGATGGCGGCAAGGTGGGCGCTAGCTGATATACTGATTCCGGTTTTCCAGCAGTGAGGAATGATTTGCCTTTGACGTTCTGCAGCCATATCGCAAACCTTCATAGCTTCTGTTAGTCCTCCGACCCGGCCAACGTCAGGTTGAGCAACATCCACTTTCCCCTTGTCCATAAGGTCACGAAATTCGTGTTGAGTGGTTTGCCATTCACCTGCTGCGATGCGTATGCCGCTTTCGTCGTGCATACGAGCGTAGCCTTCTAGGTCGTCGATCCAGAGAGGGGTTTCAAGGAAATAAACATCAAATTCTTTCCATTCTCGGGTAGTAGCGAGTGCTCTTTCAGCGGAGTTCCATGCATATTGGACATCGACCATTAAGGTGAAATTGTTTCCCACAGCCTTGCGGCAGTAAGCGAGGACTTCGGTAACTTTTTCGTCGCTTTCGTTCATTCCGTTATGATTGTAGGGGCCAAAAAGAGTGATCTCCAATTTAGCTGCTTGAAAGCCAATGGTTTGAGCATGTAATACCCATTGAACTAGAGAGTCTCGGTATTCTTCGAAACTATTTCCATTAGGTTGCAGTGAAGCGTAAGGCTGTATGGTATCGCGTGGTGTCCCGCCAAGTAATTGCCAAACTGGTTTACCTGCGGCTTTGCCTTTAATATCCCAAAGTGCCATATCAATGGCGCCGATGGCGTTGATAACGGCACCACGCCGTCCATTCATGCAACTGCCGACATAGAGTTTTTGCCAAATATGTTCCGTGTTGAGCGGGTTTTCACCGAGAAGCATTTCCTTTAAGCTGAGTCCCATGGAATGAGTGCTAGGGGCTTCAATGCAGGCTCGGGCGATCCATGGATTAACATCACTTTCGCCTATTCCGGTAATACCTTCATCGGTATGGATGAATACAACTATATCATCCTGAGCGGAAGAGGTGGCGTCAGTACGGACATCTGGAACGAGGAGTACATGGCACTCTATGTCGGTTATCTTCATATTGGTCAGCCACCGGTAGCATTGCTAGGCCAGGGATGCAACTGGACATTCATCCTTTCCTAGTTTAATCAAACTTTTCAGCTTAAATGTTCGTGTCACGATTTATTTGCCATTTGATTATCGAAGGGCTTGTACTATGCATGGGAATACCCTTTTTGGGATCCTTGGCATACGGTGGCGAGGAGGTTAGTCAGCATGATGTACTGCCCATTTTACATTTGCGTTGTACTACTTGTCACGGTCGGCAGAAGAAGGAGGCAGATTTGGATTTGCGGACGGTGCAATCGATACTTAAAGGTAGTAAGAATGGCTTGGTGGTTAAGCGAGGTGAGCCGAAGTTAAGCAAGTTGGTACAAAAAATTATTGATGGCGAAATGCCGCCAAAGCGTGACCTGGTCAAAGCGAGTGTGAAGCCGGTGCCGGAGGGAGAATTAAAAATAATCCAAGAGTGGATCAAGACTGGTATGCCCGTGATCAAGGCTGGTGTTCCAAAGGAGCCTGCAATAAGTGAAACTGACAAAGCATTCTGGTCATTCAATTCGCCAAAGCGTCCTGAGATACCTATATCGAACCAATCTGGAAATATTAATCCTATTGATGCTTTTATTGCCCAGCGTTTAAATAAACAAGGGCTTAGTTTTGCATCTATGGCGTCACGCCGAGACTTGGGGCGAAGGGTTTATTATGGTTTAACAGGTTTGCCTCCATCTCTTTTAGAGTTAAAGGGATTTGAGTTGGATGATTCTGTAGACGCGTTTGAAAAATTAATCGATCGGTTATTGATATCGCCTGCTTATGGTGAACGTTGGGCTAGATTTTGGCTCGACCTTGCCGGTTATGCGGATTCAGAAGGTATTCAGCATGCAGATCGGTTAAGACCATGGGCATATCGTTATCGGGATTATGTCATTCGTGCTTTTAATTCAGATAAGCCATACGATCGTTTTCTGATCGAACAAATCGCCGGTGATGAACTAGTAAAATATGACGATCCCGATAGTTACAACGAGCAAGTTTATGATCAACTAGTAGCGACTGGTTTTTTGAGAATGGTTGAGGATGGAACTTATGCTGGTATTACTAATTTTGTTCCGGATAGGCAAGACACTATTGACAATGAGATGAGAGTGCTTGGTTCATCAGTTTTGGGCATGACGTTGCACTGTGCTCGGTGTCATTCCCACAAGTTTGATCCTATTTCGCAAGCTGACTATTTTCGCTTAAGAGCAATTTTTAAGGGAGCGTTTGACGAGCATGATTGGCTGAATCCCGGTGAGCGCCGATTGCCGTTTGGGCACCCTGAAGAATTGGTGCAATGGCGGGAGAATAAAACGTTGATTGATGCTGAGTTGGTTGCTTTACGTGAGAATGAGTCGCT
>JASLKL010000128.1 GCA_030747605.1 Verrucomicrobiota bacterium
AAGCCATTGCACCAAATTTTGGCTAGTATAAACGGATCCATTATCTCCAACTTGAATCGAAAAATCTTCACCCTTTGCCATAGCACGAATGGGATTGCCATGAGGCTGCGGGTTAGCCCACCGCCATGGGCCCTCTTCCGCCTTAGAAAACTGCACGCAATAAAGCAGCAGACAACCAAACATCATCCAGCAGCGCACCAAATGTAATTGGAATAATGATAATTTCTCGAAGCGCATTTCCTAATGTTATCCTATTAATACAATTGCTATATCCCAAAAAAACGATTACAACAAAATCGGAGGCCAAACAAAAAGCAAACTGAATGCCAAACAACATTCTCAACATTCCGCTACAAAACAGCGATCCATAGAAACCACCTTGCGTTATCTTCACACACAGCGAGTTGTATTTAACACAGCAGAACCATTGACTGAATATATTGGTCTTAAAAAATAATTTTTAGTAACCCATCCAATAAAACCTTATTTTGCATTTAGTAACTATACGTTACTTACAATCCTGAAGCGATTTACCAGACAGATTATATCCAACGAAAATTAATAAAACTAATCAGCAAGTTCGTCTGGCATAATCATCTCGCGAGTGTAGTAGAGCAATCGACCACAATTGGTACAAGTAACCATATCTCGACCACTCTTGGCATCCACTAACGTCTGGGCTTGAAGTTTCATGTGACACCCACTGCAATTGCCGTGATCAACTCCCACAACAACCTTACCACTTTTGGTTTCCAACAATCTCTCGTAGTGACGGACTAATTTCGAATCCAACTTTTCAATCAAAGAGGCACGCTCATCTTCTAGAACTTCCAACTCTTTCTCGATATTTTTCTCGCGCTCATCAAAATCAGCGAGCGTTGCCACCTCGTGCGCCTTGGCTTCCTCAGCTATTCCTTTAGCTTCCTCAATCTTTGGTTTGTACGAGTCTATCTCCTCAAGTAACTCCAACTCTTCATCCTCAATTTTAGAGATAGCCTCTTTTGCATGGTCAATCTCTCGACCTAATGCTGTATATTCCTCATTCTTACGTGTTTCGAGTTGTTGTTGCGCGTACTTATTAATCTGGGTTTTTTTGGTCTCTACATCGTTGTCCAGATCCTTGCGACGCACTTCCAGCTTCACCAAATTCTGCTTTGCCTCCTCATAAATCTGTTGCCGTTTAAGACTATCACGCTTAGCCGACTGCCGCTCGGGATCCAGCGATTCAAGCTCTTCCTCGAGCCGGCTGAACTTCATATCTCGATCCTGAAGAATCAGCACTTGGCGAATATTCTCATTCATTAGGGCCGGCATATTTATACCCCTGAACGACGAAGGTCAACGGTTGGTCATTAAGTAAATCGAATTCAATCAATACATTTCGCTAAAAAACCATTTGCCAAGTAATATCACCAATTGCAAACTGATCGGACATTTGACCTATCCCAACCTTAAAACCGTAAGGACGACAGCTTTAATCTACCCGCCCTTCCACCTCCAAATTAAGACCTAAACAGCAAATTATAATTTTCAATGTTTATAAAAAGAATTGCGATAGGCATAGGTTTTTCAATCTTCATTATCGTGCTACTAGCACTTGGCTTAAAGCGAGCCAGCCAAAGCGAGTGGGAAAATTGGAAAGCAGAACGGCAAGCTAAGGGGGATAAATTTGATATTAGCAGTAATATCCCCAATAAAGTTCCGGACCATCAGAACTTTGCAAAGTCCCAATTTTTTGCGCCACTTTTTGCCAATGATATAGAAACTCCAGAGTTCAATGAAGCAAGAGATCGATTTAAAATAAATAAGACAATCAAGCATGATTGGAGAAAGGGGAAAAAAAGAAATTCTATTTCATGGGAGAATGCCTTTTTTGAATCTGACTTAGCGCAACTAGCCGAGGATCTTAAACGGCCACATTGCCGTTTTGATATTCAATATCAAGATGGATTCGAAGCGCAACTGCCACATTTATCGACAATTAAAAATATAGCATACTTATTTTCGATTCGAGCAGGAGAAAAACTTATCAAAAAAGATACAATTGGAGCAATGCAAGACACCCTTAATGTAATACAGCTGGGAGAGCAACTTCGATTAGAACCATTTCTAATATCCCAACTTGTTAGAATTTCTATCCTTGAAATGTCCCTTCAAACTTTTTGGGAAGGTCAAGTAAATGGCCAATGGTCCGCTAGGCAATTAATAGCATTTCAGGAAAAACTTAGAGACATTGACCTTCTTAAAGGCATCGAATTGGCGCTTAAATTAGAAAGGAATATTGCAAATCAGTGGTTTAGAAATATCATCCAAGAAAAGAAAGGATCTGAAGAATTGGCTGATATGTTAGGTCTGAATTTAAATTTTTCCGCTCGCTATTTCCTCTATAGCAATCAATATCAAATCAACAAAATTATAACCGAAGACATTCTTTCTGGAATTGATATTTCAAACCAAAAAGTAAGTGCTAAGCAAATAAAGATAGCAGAGAAAAAAATATTACAATTAAAGAATAGTCTCCTCCCTTCGCGGTACGCAATAACTCTCATGTTATTACCAAATTGCGAAATAATGATGCTTAAAATAAGTCAGGCTCAAACAGCATTGAATCAGGCTAATATTGTTGCTGCACTGGAAAGGTATAAATTAAAAAATAATAAATACCCAAAAAAACTGAATAATCTACAGCCAGATTATATTTCAAGAATTCCAGGAGATTTGTTTCATGAAAAAGATTTGATATACCAATCAAATCAAGACAGTTCCTTCACTTTATACTCAAGAGGTTTCAATGAAAAAGACGACGGTGGTAAATTCTTCATTCAGAACAATAAAATTAATTTTTCCAACAAAGGCGACTGGCCTTGGCCAAAAATAGCAAAGGACTGATTGCTTCCCTAGTAAACTGAATTTAATTCAGCTATCTTTCGTTAGTTGATTTGGGGTCAAAAACATCCCGCAACCCATCACCGATAAAATTTAATGCCATCAGTAAAGCCGCCAATCCTCCGGCTGGGAAAAGGATCATCCACCAATAAATACGGACCGGATTAATCTGTGCAGCCCCTTCGGCAATCAGCGAGCCTAAGCTGGCTTGCGGTGGCTGTATACCTAAACCAAGGTAGCTCAAGAAAGATTCATAGAGAACAACAGCTGGCAGGGTCAATGTCAGATATACTATCACTACCCCAAAAACATTAGGCAAAATATGCCTCCAAAGAATCGACCAGGTACCAAGGCCTAAAGATCGGGATGCCTCAACAAATTGCTGTTCACGCAACGCCAACACTTGACCCCGAACAATTCGAGCCATCGTCAGCCATGATACAGCACCCAAACCAGCGTAGAGTAAAATATGCCTGGCAGTCTCACTGCCATCACCGCCAAACACCGATTCAATCCAACCCTGAATCAACCCCTCAAGTGTTGTGATTATGACTATAACAAAAATAATAGACGGCAATGAATAAAGTACATCTACAGTTCGCATCATCCAGTTATCCCAACGCCCTCCAAGTAAACCGGCAGTAGCTCCCCAAAACACCCCAATCACCAAACTCACAAGTGCACCAACCAAGCCAACAAGCAACGAAATACGAGCGCCAGCAAGAACACGCCCAAATAAGTCGCGGCCATGGACATCAGTGCCAAACCAGTACTGAGCACTAGGAGCATTAAACTGAGCATCGCTATGTTGATTGCCTAAACCGGATACAAACGGCCAGCATATCGCGATCATAATCAAACTTATCAAAAATACAGAAGCCACCATCGCAGGAAGGTTCTCACGAAACCGCAGCCATGCTCGGCGGTTAAGTGATTCGCCTAATTCTAATGATTGAGTATTATTTGATATTACTTCAGCCATAACTCACTCGCTTGTCGAGCACTCCGTAAATTACATCCACCACTAAATTTAATGTCAACAAAAGCACCGAATAAAGAATCACCAGTCCTACCACCATTGTGTAGTCACGATTAATTGAACTATTTACCAGAAACACGCCAATACCAGGAATCTGAAACAAATTTTCCACTACAAATGAACCTACCATAAGATCTGCCAATAATGGGCCACTATAAGTCACTACAGGCAAAATCCCTTCCCGCAAAGCATGCCTAAACACAATCGATTTTTCACTGACTCCCTTGGCTCTTGCAGTTGTTATGAAATCTTGCTGCATAGCTTGACTCATTCCTTCGCGGGTTAACCGAGCCACTTTTCCGGCAAAGTAAGTGCCAAGTGTAACGGCTGGTAAAATCACATGCCAAGGCCCACCCCATAAACCTACCGGAAAAATTGGCCACTTAATACCAAGGATTACAATCAGGATTGGCCCCAATACAAAAGCCGGAATGCAAACAGCCAAAATTGAAATAAAACTTCCTAAATGATCCTGCCATCGTCCACGCTGCAAAGCTGTCCAAATCCCAAGGGGAATTCCAACACCTAAAGAAAATCCAAATGAAACCAAGCCTAGCAATAATGAAACCGGCAAGCCTTGAGCCATTATATCATTAACTGAATGGTTTCGATACTTAAGAGAAGGACCAAAATCACCTCGTATAAGCCCACCCTCAAATCCGACACCAATAAACCTTAGGTACTGCTTCCACAGTGGATCATCAAGGTGATACTTGGCTTTTAAATTTCTCTCAATATCTGGTGAAGCAGGTGCTCGCTCCTTGTCAAACGGACCACCCGGCGCCACGCGAACCAAGCAAAAAGCGATAAAACTGATTACTAAAATCAGAGGGACTAACATCGCCAAGCGTTTTAAAAAATAAGCTAAGCTCACCGGAAAAAACCATGCCTATCAAAAACCTCACATGTAAAGAACTGCCCATAATACTCAATAAAGAATTTAATCGAGATAATAGGGACAATATGTCGCAACCAGCACTTAGTAAAGAGTGCGCCATTATGTCTCTTTTGTTATTTTTACATTAAAATATTAGTTTTTATTTGTTTTTTTGGTCAAATTTAATTGGCACAAATACTGCAATAAGAATGGGCGTTGGTTGAATAGAAACCGTTAACTTAACAAGAAAGGAAAACTAATATGATGACTATTAATAAACGAAATGACAGTCCACTAAATGTATTTGAGGATGTTTTTGGCACAATATTAAATGACTCTGTAGGAGCTTTAGCTAAAGCAACTCAAGCCGGTTCATGGAGTCCTTCCGTTGATATTGTGGAATCTACAGATAATTATAACTTAACAGCAGATCTGCCAGGCATAACCAAGGACGACATTCACATAACAGTAGAAGAAGGTGTGCTAACACTATCCGGTGAACGGAAAAGTGAGCGTAGCGAAAGCAAGGAGTTTGGTCACCGCTACGAGCGGGCATGCGGCAAGTTCAGTCGGTCATTCAAACTCGAAAGCGGGATAGACAATAATCAAATAAAGGCGGAGTTCAAAAACGGATTACTTAAAGTAGTCCTACCTAAAGTCGAGGCAAGTAAACCATTTGAGGTGTCTATTGAAGAATAATCACAGTTGATTTATTCAAAACACAAAAAAGCGGAGCAATGTGCTCCGTTTTTCCTTTTAAAATTCAACTATAAAAATTAGCTGTGACTATCGACCACGACCACGGCGGCTGTCCCCACCTCTTTTTGAACTACCAGAATCACCAGAACCACCAGAACCACCAGAACCACCAGAACCACCCCTAAATTCGGCTGCAAATTGTTCTCTAATTTTGACCTTCTCTGCATCACTTTTACCACGAGTAAGTTGCTCATAAGTAGAACGCATTTCAGCTCTTTGTTCAGAACTTAAATTAGAATAGCTAGAAGAACGACGTGAAGATTCTTCACGCTTCTTTTTTTCTTCTTCTTCACGTTTCTTGCGCTCATAAGACTCCCTCCTAGCGTCAGCCGCCTTTTTGGCGTCAGAAGAACGAGAACTGGATGACTTCGAAGAACTACGAGGAGATTTGCTTACTGAAGTTTTAAATGCGTCCTCCTTAAAAGTGAGGCTTTTCAAAGAACCAAATTCTTTAACTGTAACCTCACCTGTTTTCTTATCGATAGAAACAATCTCAATGCCCCCTTGTTTTTCTCCAGCAGCCAATTCAATATACTTAGGCGGTTCTGTTTTCTTCTTAGGATCAATCATAGCTAAAGCCACACGCTCAACTCCTTTATGCCTATAAATACCAGTCAACTTAATGTCCTCACTTTTTTCTAGCGCTGGAGGCGGAGCGGGTTTCCGAGATGGCGGCTCACTACCCAGATTAAATGCGTTACGCGTATTAATCGCCGAATAACGATTTTTTTCCGCCCCTTCAAGCTGAAAATTAGCACCTAGGAAAACTGCAAGGAAAACTGCTGTTAACGATACTTTATTATCAATTTGGATCATAATTAAATTTTATTAGATTCAGTATTCCAGCTAAACCAACGTTAATACGCTAAAAACATAGAAATGGTTACGAAAATCACCTTATTTATCAAGCTTAAGTCTAGTTGGCACCAAGAGAGCTGGCCATTGTGAAAATAGGCAACAATAAGCCAAGTGCAAGGAACCCAATACCG
>JASLKL010000129.1 GCA_030747605.1 Verrucomicrobiota bacterium
ATTTTGCAGCATTCACGTCGGATTTATTTTTCTTAGCTGGTTTAGTGGTAGACTTAGTAGATTCTGCAGCAGCCCCACAGGAGACAAAGCAAAGCGTTACCAGTAAACAAAATGTGTTTTGGATGGCTTTCATAAAAGTTCAACTTTCTTGGCAAAAAAGAAAATAGTCCCCTTGTTGATCAAGCGAAAGGCAAAAAGTTATCATAATAAAACTCAATCATAACGTGCTTAGCTTGACTACACTTGCCTAAGCGTTAGTTTTTGAGTGAGAGAATGAGTAATACGATTTATCCGAGAAGCCCTTATGAAAAGATGGACGGCTGGGTGCATCTGCCACGCCTAATAGACAAAATCCGTCTACACAAGGCCGGCCAACTCCACGAGGACTACCAACCTAACTATCTCAACAAAGGTTTTGATCTTGCATGGTTCGAAGCCAGCGGGATCACACCTGACACTCTCATCGAAGTGGTAACTAATTCAATTACAGACGGTCAAATCAGCGATTGGATTAAAGCTAATGTAAACAAATCGGATGCCGACAAGGATGCTTTGCAAAACAATCTGTTAAGTTACGGCACCCATGGCGCACTACTTGAACGACTAATCCAACGTAAAGCTGAATCCGGACTACAAGATCGCCACGACATCCAATGCATGTTCCAATATATTGACGCCGACGAAGGCCGAAGCTGATATATTGTGAGAACTGCATTTAAGGAATGGGCTGTGGTCATAGATGCACTTGGACGGGGTGAGCAAATTATCATCCTAAGAAAGGGAGGCATTCACGAGGGACGTGGTGGATTCCAAATGGATCAATCCGAATTCTGGCTTTTTTCTACACTTTTTCACCAACAGAGTAAATCCGTAATCGCAAAAGCAGCGAAACGTTTCAAATCGATTGCAGCAAACTTTCCTCCGGATGATATCCTCCAGCTAAAATATTTTGCGACCGTAGCCGATTGGAGAAAACTGGAAAATGAAGAGACGGCTCTAAAGCTAGAAGGACAGCACATATGGAAGGATAGTGTAATTCGCGATCGCTTTTCGTGGGGTCGCGAAGAAGGCATTTTCGCGCTCGCCGTCCGTGTACATCAGCTCACACATCCAATTAATTTACCAATGCAAAAGGAATACGGGGGCTGTAAATCTTGGATCGAACTAGCCGAGGAACCAGTTAACAAGTCAGCCCAACCAGTTCTTGACGAACTCACCTTTGAAACCAAACTAAATTCCTTCCGCCAAGCACTTAGTTAAGTAACGCAAAATTTAGTTATAAAATGTTACTCTGCTAATGAAAAGGAAGCTAACTCCTTGTCATTTCGGACCAGCACGTTGCGATTTGCAAATGCAGGATGACTCCAAACTACTTTACGGTTCATCGCCTTACCGGTTGGCTCAATTAAATTAGCCTTATCGATTTGCTTATACCCTTTAGGCGACAAATGCGCGATTATTAAGTCACCTAGTTCATTAAAGAGAAAAAAACGATCGGATGGCTTATGCTTAACAAGAAATGCATTCCCCCATCGCGTTTCCTTTCCGTCACGTGTTGCCGTTAAGTCTTCCCACACACGTTCACCATTATCAACACGAAGGCAACGTAACTGCCCATAACTACAAACTCCATAAATATGCCCCTTCTCAATAAACGGAGTAGGCATTATACTGTGCAGCTTGTCTGTGTTCTTTTCGCTATTCCGGTTTCCCTTCCAAGCTAAAGTAGCTATCGGCTTTTGAGGATCCAAATTCATCATCATTGGCCCGTTATAAAATGCTGTTACAAATAACTGATTTCCAATCTGCCTCGGCGTGGGAACTGACAAACCAAAACGAAGCCGAAATGGCTGCGTCCAGTATAACTCTCCCGTATCCGGGTTAAGCGAGTTAATCGATTCCGGATGCCAGATAATCAACTGCTCCACTCCTCCTGCCTTAATAAGTGTTGGAGGACAATACCCCGGCTCTCTCGCTGACAAGCTGCGCCACACCTCTTTACCAGTCAATTTATCATAACACACTGCTGTCGACTCGTCGCCACGCGCCAAACAAATTAAATGACCATCACGAACGAGTGGATGACCAGTGAACCCCCAGACCGGCGATTTTACACCATACTCCTTCTTGAAATCCTTCTCCCAAAAAACTTTTCCGGAATCAGCATCTAAACAGAACAAATTACCCTCAGCCCCCAATGTGTAGACTCGAGGACCATCCACAGTTGCTGTAGCTCGAGGACCTGCAGGATAACTCACAGTGTACGCACAAGCATACTCATGCACCCAAAGCTCCCGGCCTGTTTTTTCATCGAAACATATAACTCGCTCAAATCCAGGTATCGCACTGCGGTCAAACTGGTTAACAGGGTTCGCCGTTCCCTTGGCCAATTGCCTATCCATAATGAAAACCCGCCCATCGGCCACCGACGGCCCGGCATAACCGCCCCCGATCGGGACGCGCCAATTGGCCTTCGGTCCACCTTCTGGAAATTTTTTTAGAACACCAGACTCACGCCATATACCGTCCCGCTTATTCCCAAGCCACTGAGGCCAATCTGCCGCTGATAAGCAAAACACTTGGCTAAGCACTATAGCCAAAACCATATTCTTGAATTCCATAATTAATTAATAAACATTGATGCACTTTGACTCTTTCATAGTATATTTAATACTTGTGGAAACATCGCCAGCAAAAACATAAGAACACCACAAAGGAAAGTGCCTAAATAATAATCTGAATTAAAGGCAAGTTTTCTGAATTATCTAAATATAAGCGCTGCGTGACAAATACGATCAAAAGGCATACGGTCTCTCCGTGGAGAAAAGAAAACTCACACTAGGGCACTCCCCTGATCCAGATGATGCTTTCATGTTTTACGGTTTAGCAAAAGGCTTGGTTGATAACCGCGGTTATGACTTCGAGCACATCTTGCAAGATATTCAAACACTAAACGAAAGAGCAAGTCGCGGAGAACTCGATATTTCTGCTATTAGCATCCACGCCTATGCTCATGTTTGTGATAAATACGCACTACTGCCTAGTGGCGCGAGTATGGGAGATGGTTACGGACCAATGCTTGTCGCTCGCGAAGCTTTTTCAAAGGAAGAAATAGTAGCCCGGCGTATCGCAGTGCCAGGAACTATGACCAGCGCATTTTTAGCATTACAACTTTGGCTAGAGCAACCGGCTGAACGTATTCAATATACGGTAGTACCATTTGACAAAATTTTTGATACTGTCAATCGAGGCGAAGCAGATGTGGGACTGATTATTCACGAAGGTCAATTAACATTCGAAAATGAAGGGCTCGTATGCTGTGAAGATCTAGGTGTCTGGTGGGGTAGTGAAAATGATGGCTTACCTTTGCCTTTGGGAGGGAACGTTATTCACAAGCGCATCGAATCCGAGGAACGTAAAGTAGTCTCTGATATTCTCGAACATAGTATCCGCTTCAGTTTAGATAATCGAAACGAAGCTGTGGAACACTCACTGCAATACGCAAGGGATATGGGCATAGATCTCGCAGATAAATTCGTTGGAATGTACGTAAACGACTGGACACTCGACTATGGAGATGCCGGACGTGAATCGATCCGCCGATTTCTTAAGCGCGGTTACGAAATGGGAGTTGTATCAACTAATCCAAAACTCGAATTCGTAAAGTAATTAAATTCGAAAGCCACAATCCAAAATATATTTAGGATCAAATTGATCATGAAGAATAGTATCTACTAATTACTTCCGCTATCAAACAAACCTCACTCTAAATTGGATAACAATAAAACCAACCTGAATCCAATTGATACACCAGCTAAACTTGGCTTCACAATGCCAGCCGAGTGGGAACCACACGCAGCCACATGGCTAACGTGGCCAAGACCAAATGGAATTAGCTTCCCTGGTCGATATAAAGTGGTGCCACCAGTTTTAGCAAAACTGGTTAAACTAATTAACGAGGGAGAAACAATACATATTAATATTTGGGATAAAGAACTCGAATTGCTTGCCAAACGCTCACTCGAGAAAGAAAACGTTCCAATGAAAAATATTTATTTTCACCCTTTCCAAGCCTACGAACCCTGGTGCCGCGATCATGGGCCAATGTTCATAGTCCAACCTAATGGCAATCAGGCGATAGTCAACTGGGGCTATAATGCTTGGGGAGAAAAATATCCACCGTTCGATCTCGATGATAGTATTCCAGATAAAGTTGCAAAAGTGCGTCGCATACCTTTGTTTGAACCAAAGATGATACTCGAGGGAGGTAGTATTGACGTCAACGGGGATGACAGTCTGATCACAACAAAGCAGTGCATCCTAAACAAAAACCGGAATCCAAATTTAAACAAACAAGAAATTGAATCGAGGTTAACAAAATTTGTAGGGATCAAAAATATAACTTGGCTCGGCAATGGTATTGAAGGCGACGATACTGATGGACACGTCGATAATCTCACGCGATTCGTCTCTAAGAATACAGTTGTAACCGCGGTGGAACCAAACACATCAGATCCAAATCACATTCCGCTTCAAGCTAATCGGAACAAACTCAGACAAAAATTCAATGTGGTTGAATTACCAATGCCCCGAAAAATTGAATACAAAGGCCAACGTCTGCCGGCGAGTTACGCAAATTTTTATATCAGCAACGCTCATATTATCGTCCCCACATATCAAGACGCAAACGATGATCGAGCATTGGATATTCTCAGCGACATGTTCCCAAGTCGAACAGTAACAGGGCTAGATTCCATGGAATTAATATGGGGGCTAGGCTCTTTTCACTGCCTCACGCAACAGGAACCAGCCTGAAAATAGCTCGACTACTATCCCTAAAAAAAACAATCTCCTTCAGCTTAACTCATGGCTATTCGATAACTATTGTGAAACAAGATCCTAATAAAAACTCAACATCTGGACACAATGGACAATTAACCGGTAAAAAAACACCCCCGCGCGGATACGAGTCCGAAGATATGCAGCGCCGGATTGACTGGTTAGCTCAACAAACCGGACATCGCATCGAAGAATTCACACTGGAAGAACCCACAAACTATAAAGGTTTGGCAGAAAACCAAATAGGCTACATCGGAATGCCGCTCTCTATCGCCGGACCTTTAAAAATTGCGGGCACCTATGCGAATGGAGATTTCTATGTACCACTTTGCACTCTTGAAGGAACGCTTTCGTTATCTATGACACGAGGGCTATATCTCACCTATCAAGCAGGAGGCATTACAAGCCGACACATCAATCAGCAATTATCTCGCAGCCCAGTCTTTGTTTTTGAAACCTTGTCGGAAGCATATGATTTTCTGCCATGGCTTGATGCGCATGTAAAAGAGATTAAAACAGCAGCTCAAAGCACAACCAATCACGGTAAACTTTTAAACATTGAAAAACATCTTATCCACAATCGTGTAATCATAGAGTTCAAATACAATACAGCCGAAGCTGCCGGGCAAAATATGGTTACTATGGCTACCGATGCAGCATGCAGGTGGATAAAGAATAATTATAAATCCAAAAATCCCTTCCGGCATCTCGTAGAAAGCAATTTTTGCTGCGATAAAAATCCGGCACAAAAGACCATCCTACACGGGCGAGGCCACCATGTAATCTGCAGTTTCAGTGTTTCAAACGCCCTGCTCCGAAAACTGCTTCGGGTTGAAGTAGATGACATTGTTCGTTGCATTAACGACATGCATCTAGGTTCACAACTAGCTGGCGTAGTAGGAATGAATTTGCATACTTCCAATGCTCTTGCAGCTCTTTATCTCGCACTTGGGCAGGATGTTGCCTGCGTGGCTGAAAACTGCGTAGGAATCGCAACGTATGAGAAGATAGATGAAAATCTTTTTGTTACATTGAGCATGCCATCTATCACTGTTGGTACAGTGGGAGGTGCAACACGATTGAAACAACAACGACAAAACCTCGAACTACTCGGCTGTACTGGTAAAGACGGATCTCGAAAACTTGCGGAAATTGTCTGTGCGGCAGCACTTTCTTTGGAGATTTCACTGGCCGGTGCCATCGTTAGTAACGAGTTCGCAAGCGCACATGCCAAATTCGGAAGGTAATCGAGTCTCAGCTTTTAATGAGCTGTTGAAGAACGAAGATCTCCATAAGGAGTTTGCGTTTCTTCGCGAAAAGCCTCGGGGAAAAGCTTGGTTAGGCCATCTAGGATTTCGGATTTTCGGATTCTTACTATTTAACCTTTGGTGCCCTATACGAACTCATGGTCGCAACAATCTTCCGGATGCGCCTTACATTCTATGTAGCAACCACAGTAGCCACATGGACAGTGCAGCA
>JASLKL010000012.1:0-26273 GCA_030747605.1 Verrucomicrobiota bacterium
TAACAAAGAAAAAAGCCAAAGTCCGTAAAACTGCTGCAGCTTACACTGTATTTGATACCTCGGTAGCCGCGGTAACCGCATTGGGAGCCCTTGGTCTTGCAGCCTTCCTGTTCAGCATTGGATCAGGAAATTGATTAATTAATTCAACTCTTCAAATGGCATCTGATAAAGTAGCAACTCTAACCGCAGATAATTTCGATTCGGAAGTCCTTCAATCCTCAGTACCTGTACTTGTTGATTTCTGGGCTGAATGGTGTGGCCCCTGCAAAATGATCGGCCCAGTAATAGACCAAATTGCTGATGAAAATGACGGGAAAGCCAAGGTGGGCAAGGTCAACATTGATGATCATCAACAGCTCGCCGTTCAGTATAACGTACAATCCATCCCAACACTGATGGTGTTTAAGAATGGTCAAGTGGCAGAACAAAAAGTAGGCGGAATGAGTAAAGCTGACCTGCAAGCCATGCTCGACAGTCACGCTTAATCGCGTGAATCTTCCCGGGAGGAATGACCTCCCTAATTCAAACCCCTCGAAGCTACAAACAGCGCTCTGAGTTCTATCACCAACTCAGCATGCTTCAGCAAGCTGGCGTTGGCTTGGACGATTCACTGCGTCAAATTAGCCCAACCAATCAACGCGAGGCCGAGGAGATCGATATAACCCTTGGCCAACTCGACTCTGGAGAAACGTTTTCGGAATCACTTAGCGGGAGAACCCACTGGCTTCCACACTTTGACCGCATGATGATTGAAGCTGGCGAAACCAGTGGACGGCTGGACGAAACACTTAATATTCTATCTAAACATTATGAACACCGCGCAACTCTCATTCAGCAGGTCCTTATAAAACTGGCTTATCCCCTGCTCCTGATACACTTCATTATCCTGCTGCCAGCAATCATTGGCTTCGGAAAAACACTTGTTGCAGGAAGCGACACAAGCTTACTGGACGCCTTCGCGCCATCATTAGGAATTTTGGCTATTGGATACGGATTAGTATTCGCGGTAGTTTACCTAGGACAAGCAAACCGAGGCTACGCAATTAGATCGATACTGGAAAAAATATGGCACTGGATTCCTGGGTTCGGCAATGCGCTAAAGGAAGTCAAACTCTCCCGCCTAGCCTTCTCACTGCACGCGCTTTTAAATGCAGGCGTGAATATTCGTGAGGCATGGCAAAACGCAGCCAACGCATCAGCATCTCCCTGGCTGATGTCGTTATCTAATAACTTCATCAGACAAATTGATATCGGGCTAACCCCTGCAGAAGTCATACGCAAAGAAACGCAATTCCCGAAAATGTTTCGCGACCTTTACAGCACTGGGGAAGCCTCTGGCCAGCTGGATGACTCCCTTCAACGATTAGCTAAATATTATCAGGATGAAGGCTTACGACACCTCATCACAGCCTCCACCGTTGCAACTGCAGTTGTGTATGGAATCGCTGCAATCAGTGTCGCATTCATCGTCATTAGCTTTTGGCTTAATTATTATGGCTCAATTTTGAACACGAACTAACATTCGCGCTTTGCCAATTCGTTATTCAATGGCTACTCTCTCGGCATGGATTCGTTGTTAAAGTTATTGCGCGAAAATGCGGCATTCTCTACTGAGGACTTGGCAGGAATGCTAAGCCTTTCTGAGGACGAAGTGCGCACAAAAATCCGCCAGGCTCAAGGCGATGGAACCATTCTTGGCTATCAAGCCATACTGAGTGACGAAGCCATTGAAGACAATGGCGTTCAGGCCGTGATAGAAGTCAATCTTACTCCGGAACGTGACGGCGGCTTCAATCGATTGGCTCATCGAATTGCAAAGTACAATGAGGTTAGCTCATGCTATCTAATGTCAGGGAGCTATGACATACTTGTAATTATAGACGGAGCAAACCTGCGGCAAGTTGCTTCTTTCGTTTCGGAAAAGCTCGCTACCATTCAAGGAGTCACTTCAACGGCAACACACTTCCTCCTAAAGCGTTACAAAGAAAACGGAGTAATGATCGGCGGTGAAGAAGAAGTTGACCGACTCACCGTTAGCCCTTAAGGCCATAAAACTCCGAGGCAACTCCACCAAAAAACTTCTCTTTTGCTGCAGTTGAAAATTGACTGAGATAGTCATCAGCCAACCCGTGAATCTGACTATAACTTCCGGCCAATTTGCAAACCGGCCAATCAGAACCGTACATTAATCTATCCTCACCAAATGCCTCGAAAACAACATCTAAATAAGAAGAAAAATCACTGGGCTTCCAAGCAGTCCAATTTGCCTCGGTAACCAAGCCGGATACTTTACAGGTTAAATTACCAAATTGAGCGAGCTCTCTAATATGTTCATCCCAAGGAGATATTTCCTTATCCTTAATCAACGGCTTGGCTATGTGGTCGAGCACAAAAGGCTGATCAGGAAATTGCTTCACTAATTCAATCGCAGCCGGAAGTTGCTTTGGAAAAACCAGTATGTCATATCTCAAGTCGAACGATTGCAACTTGCTGATACCTCTAATGAATTCCGGCAATAGCATGAAATTTTCATCAGGTTCATCCTGAACAACATGGCGTACTCCAACGAACTTTGGATGCGCTGCAAATTCAGCCAGCTGATCTTCAACGTGTTCAGAACGTAAATCCACCCACCCAACAACACCCTTAATAAGACTGCTCTCGTCGGCCAATTCCAAAAGCCAACGCGATTCATCAAGAGATTGACGGGCCTGAACCGCCACTGAACCATCAATGCCCAATCGATCAAACTCTACCTGCAAATGCTGGGGTAAATGGTCAGATCGGATCACCGACAATTCATCTGTCATCCACGGATACTGCTCCGAGTCATAAACCCAAAAATGCTGATGCGAATCGATCTTCATGAAATAATATCTGCGAAAAGAGTCCTAAAACAATTCAAGAAGAACAAGAGGAATTGCTAATTGTTATGATTGATTAGCAGTTCTATAATCTCATTATTATTTGCTATTTTGGCAAAATCTAACGCACTTAAATCTTTGAATTTTATTTCATGATCAGCACCTGCTGACAAAAGAACCTTAACCATCTCAGGACTTTCAGACTGTACGGCTATATGAAGTGCTGTTAGTCCTGAATTATTTAAGGATGATGTTTTAACATCCAAATTTACTTTGCGATTTATCAAAGCTTTAACAATCTGAATATCATTAGCAATGACTGCAGTATGAAGAATAGTTAAGCCCAAACCCTGAATTTGATTTAATTGCCTTAGGCTATAAGCGTTAACCTTTACTAGGGCATCCTGTTGATTACTCAATACAATATCATTTTGAATAGGCGACTTACACCCGGTTAGAATCAAAACAATAATTGCGACTAATAACAGATAACGCACCGCAAGCATTAATTCATCAAACTAAACAATCGGCTGCCAGTTCGCATTATTATCGCATTATTTACAATAGCAACTCCATATACTGGCCCCTTTATATCAAGTTTATTCTTAAATACTTCCGCGGGGCCTTCGCGGTCATTTTTCATGACTACCGTACTTCCTTCTTTGCAAAAGAAATAAACCAATCCATCAACACCCACCGGAGTTGCCCAACAACTACTGGGAAGCCTATGATCCCAAAATTTCTTTCCTGTTTTAATATCATTGCAAGAAACCACCCCAGCACGACTGACATAATAAACATTCCCATCAATAACTAGCGGAGAACTCATACTGGATGTTGCATTTTCTGCAGTCCATTCAATCTGATCCTTACTTAATAATCCTTTTTTATTTCTAGGCAACGCGATAGAAGAAGGCTTTTCCGAAGATCCTACAAGAATCACATCACCGCCCAAAGTTGCAGAAGGGATTGTATTCTTTTGCACACCATTGAATGACCAAATTTGCTTACCGTCCTGAAGGTTAATAGCCTCAACAACACCATTAGAACTAATAATAATTCGATTAGGCGAAATACTTTTATCAATTACCGGCGTCGACCAAGAAACTCGTTTTTCACGATCATTCTTCCAAGAATTCTTACCTGTTTTTTTATCAATTTTTAATAAATAACCTTCTGCTGAATGATCTATTAAAAGAACAAGATGCCCATTTGATTGAACCAACGAAGTTCCAACACCATGATTGCCTTCAAATGCACCATACTCTTCTGTGACAGATCTTTTCCAATTAATTTTCCCCTCATGCGAAATAGCCACTAACAAACCAGTTTCAAAAAAACAATAAACTCCATATTCATCAACACACGGAGTAGATGATCCTTTTGATATGTATTGACTAATTTTTTGAAGATTTTTGTTTTTAAATAATTTAGACCAAACTTTTTTGCCTGTTTTTAAATTAAAACAATGAACTCCCAATTCCTCCTTGTTTTCACCAATCACATCAGTAATGAAAATTTTCCCATCGAACACGACAGGACTAGACTGTCCATAACCTTCTAACTGATATGACCACTTAACATCACCATCTTCCCATTTAGATGGTAAATTTTTCGCTAACGTGAGACTTGACCCATCACCTCGAAAGCCAGGCCAATTTTTGCCGTCCAATATTCCAGATCGAGCAGTCGGTTTAGTATTCAAACTTATTTTCTCAATAGATTTTACTGCCCCAGACTTCATGCTCGTTCCACCAATTACATATAAATCTCCATTAAAACTAGCTATTCTATGGAAGAACCGCGACTTATGTAATTTACTAGCAACATGCCATTTCTCTTCAGATACATCGTACCTGTGTAGACTTTCAGATGCATCACTCACATAAACACTCCCCTCAATATAGCCAGCAGCAGAGCCAAAACCCTTTAAAGAACCTTTACTTGGCAACTCTGGACCTCGTGACCATTCATTTTTCTTAGTGTCGTAAATATCAAAGTCAGTCAACGTACCACCATCATCCATTCCTCCTGCAACATAAATATATCGATTATCATGCGTAATGGAGAACGCCCTACGATCTGCAGGCATTTCCGGAAGTGTTTTCCATTGAACTTTTTTTGCACTTAAATCTGCCGATATACATCCCAGCCACTCTTCACGTCCATTCCCAAAATCCCATCCTCCAAAAACATACAAAACATCCCCGACCACTACCGCCTCATGAGACGATCTAGGTTCAGGTAACTTTCCATATGCTGTCCACTTATTTACTTGAGGATCATACAACTCAATCTCATCAATTGAATGTAAATTATGGGGATCTTCTGGTTCGTTTGTTGCTTGAGATCCTCCAACTTTGAGAATCCTTCCCTTATATGAGACCATGGCATAACCCTGAGCTGGTATCCCATTTTTCAACTTTTCCCATTTACCTTTTGGCTGCAATTTAATCCGCCAAAACTCATTTTCATGATGCACCTTTGAATAAGTATGAGCCTTGCCCTTATGGCCACCATGCAAATATAGATAACCGCCAGATTCACAAGATCCAAAACTAACCATTTCTAGCGGAACATCTTCTGACCAAAAGGACTTTGATTCTTCTTTTGCTACCGCATTAGCAATCAGGCAATTAGCCCAAAGCATTAAGACACCTAAATAAACTGATGATTTCATTTCCTTATACTAGTTCAATATTGATCTGTTAAATTAAATACCCCCTCCTGCCTTATACTACATCATGCAGACAAGAGGGGGTGGCTTTTTTGCGTGGATGTACTAGAGGAACATGATGTAAACTCATTTAATGTCTTTATTGACAGGCTGTAGTTTAATTCAATCAATTTAAACATCTTCAAAAACTCATCTACCACTAGCTTCTCTACATCGAACAAATGCATTTCATGTACGAAATCATTTTCATTTAGCATGTATATACGATTCATGCTGTTCAAAAGAGACAGTCGAATGGCATCTTTCTTACTCATTGCTATTCCTCGCCATCACCCAATCTCTTGAATCTGCAATGTTGCACCACTTACGCATATCGTCCATCGCCTGAAATGTTAAGACCTCGGAATGCCCATCTACAAATGCGTTAACTGCTTTACCATTGTACCTGTGATGAACATACCCATAGGACGGAGCTGAATTATCCAAATCCAAATCAGACTCCCACTCTCTTTTCCCAAAGTAAGGTGACTTAACAAGATAAAATCCATCTACCATTCTATCTCCGAATTGATGCCGCGATGATGAAAAGACTATCAAACTTGAAGAGTTTTTAGTTTCGCTAGTGTTCAGCAGACAGAATGAACCAAACTTTGAAATGGCCTTATTTGTTGGCGCAAGATCCACATCGTCACCGCCAACAAATCTAGAATTTATTCCCAATGACGGAAAAAGACTCACTGCATAGCTATAGTCCTCATAACTAGATCTAAACTCATCTAACAAACCTCGATTATTATTTGCGTAGATTAACTCAAAGGAATCTCCAAGCCATGGAATTAATCTCCAAGGGTAACGTACATTTATAGGATTAACCAAAGGATTTCCCTTTAGATCAAAAGCCTCGAATCCATTCCTATATCCAGGCAATACTTTACCGTCATGGTCTTCTGCGTATAGGTGCCATCCAAGTATCAGTTGTTTCGAACTGCTTATTTCATTTGCCTTTTTTGCCGCCATCTTTGAATCAGCTAGAACCGGGAGCAGCATTGATGCTAAAATGGATATAATAACAATTACCACCAATAGCTCTATAAGCGTAAACGCATGACTCAATTTATGTTTAATAATCACCCTATTATAATAAATAACTTCCCTTGCTCTACTGTTTAAACTGCATCATACAAGAGCAAGGGAAGTTGGAGCTATTTATTTTGCTTTGCGTGTTTGGTATAATGCAGTAATCAAAATTCGAAATGCCCCTTCCCTCTTGCCCAATATTTACGCCGCAGGACAAGAGAGAAAGAGGCGAGTGTTCGTCGTTTGCGTGTTTATTAGCTGACACGGCGTAAATACCAGATTAATCCTGTACTACTCTGTAATAACGAGCGGGACTCTCAGAATCGGAGTTATAACTATTTCCATTTGTTTCGATCTTTTTCCAAAAAGCACCCTTGCCTAATTTTTCTGAACTAAACAAATCGCCATTTCCAGACCATTCCACGGTAACTCCACCACCATTATTTCTAGTGATAGATAATACTGCCGGACTTAGCCGTGCAGGAACAATTTCGAACTCTAATTTCAAAGTAGGGCTTTCACCTAGAATATGATCTTTAGTATATAAATCAGGATATCCCTTACCGCCATTTTGGGTTTTTTCGTATAGAATTTGAGACAAGGTGAAGAAGACTTTACCTTTTGATAATGATTCAGCGATGTAACGCTGAATGTTTGCATCATCTACATTAATTGAAAACTCGAACTCACTGTCTTCAGAAACCAGCTCATCCTGTAACACCCCATCAAGCTGACCAATCGCAAAAGGAGAGGCATTATGAGGCGATGCAAATCGATAATAATCTACATCAGTTGCTTGGCCGTCACTAAAGCCCAAAGAATATGCATTATTGCTCCCATCATCATTTGCAGCAGACAGCGGTGAGGCTTCATTCCAGGTAGAACTGTCAAAACCATTCCTGAATCCTGTGCCGAATAATTCAACTGGACTAACTGTGTCATCTACACCGTTGTATTTAGAATAATCATCCGGGGTGCCGTCATATAAAAATTGTTCATCGAGCGCAACTGTAGCCTTAACGGTTGCTGACTTAATTTTATATTGGGAATAATGAAGGCCTAAGGGAACTTTTGATATAGTATCGAACGCAACAATCATTTGCCCATATCTTTGAGCAACCCGAGCATCACCTTCTCCAGACACAAAACCAAAAACAGGCGCCAAATTTCTTTTTCCAGGAGTACTGTTTCTAGGGTATGTCCAGCGATCTTCACTAGCCAAATTAAATTCAGAGTTGTAATTACTACCCAGTTCGTATTTTGCAGTAATCTGCTTATCGACTTTTGCAGAGACCAAACTCATATGAGGGCCTGCCGCAGAAAAATTAATTAGGTATTCTGATGGCCTAATGCCTTCTAAATTGAAAATAAATTGAGAAATTACTTCACTGCCGCGAGCTGTTTTTTTACGAGCCACCTCGCTATAGGCACCTCTCAATTCAGTTTCACCTATTTTCACTACAACACTCCCTGGGTTTACTGGGGTGCCTGTAGTTCGAATCTGAAGCGCAAGACGAACGATTTCACCATCAACAGAATCTGAAATTTCAAAATTACTTATTCCTCCCGGATTATAAATATTTTTAGTAGAGGTGATGAATGCGCCTAGTGTTGTTTGCCTTAATAACGCCCCGAAATCAAAGGTAACTTCACGGCTGCCTTCCAAATCAGGCTCATTCCAATCATTAAACCCATTTGCAAATTCAACCCATCCATCATACGACCAGCCTGGTCCGCTTTGCGCCTGGAAATCTATAATAACTTCTTTGGTTTTATAATCTAAACGAGCTGCAGCTAAACTCATATGAGGGCCGGCAGCTTTAAACTCAATACTATAATCGGCATCTAAAATTGCAGCCCCAGAAAGATCGAAATTGATCAAACTAATTACCCCCTTATCCCCACTTAGAACTTCTGAACGTATACCCGGAATTTCATTATCACCGGATTTTAATACAAAGCTGCCATAATCAGCCGGGGAACCTAATGTCCATATTTGAAATCTAATTTCATCAAGTTTTCCTAATGCGCTGTCATTCAGAATAAAGCTACTAACCCCACCCGGATTATAAATGTTACCAGTAGATGTTGCCATCGCTCCTGGAGTGTTTTGAGTTATTGTAATTCCTCCCTTACTGAACTCCATATCAGGCGCATTTCCGGGCTCACCAAAACCAACAGTAAATTCATCCCACTCTGCATATTCACTGTTTTCAGTTTCAAAATCTTGAAACTCATATACCAACTCTGGCTCCAACTCTATATCCAATCTAGCTGCCGCCAAACTCATATGAGGCCCGGAAGCTGCGAAGCTGATTGAATAGTCAGTGTCCTCTATCTTTGAATCAACTAAATTAAAATTAATTAAACTGATTACACCTTCATCTCCTGATGCAATCTCTTTCCTATCACCAGTTATTTCGATATCGCCTGAAATTAATTTAAAACTTCCATAACTTGCAGGTGAGCCCTTAGTCCACACTTGTAATACAATAGATTTCAGGTTTCCACTTATGCTATCATTTAACACAAACTGACTAATGCCACCTGGATTATATATGTTACCCGAACCCGTAGCCATTGCACCCGGAGTGTTCTGAGTAATTACAGCAGAATCTTTACTCCCATCAACATCTGCACTGTTTCCAGGAATCCCGAAACCAACAGTGAACTTATCCCATTCTGCAAATTCACCATTTCCATAATACAGTTTTTTAAAAGCAAAAGCAGAAACTTCTCTTAATAGATTAAGCCTTACAGAAACTAGACTCATATGAGCCCCACTTGCATTGAAATTCAACGAATAATCGGAATTATTAATTACATTATCTCCCAAACTAAAAGAGACCTTAGTGATTATACCATTATCACCGGTAGTAGCTGTAGTTGTTCCTTTGATTGTTGTATCACCAGATACAAGCTCGAAACTATCATAATCCAAAGGGACACCAGCAGTCCAAACTTGCAACACGATCTGCTTCAATGTTCCAGATGCCGAATCTGTCAAAGAAAATTTACTTACACCACCTGGATTATAAATGTTTCCAGTTGAAGTCACCATGGCACCTGAAGCTAATTGCTTTAGGCTGAGAGTATTCACACTCCCTTGCATATCAGGGGCATTGCCAGAAGAGGCAGATGTAAGGGTTTTCCATTCCGCAAACTCACCACCATCAAATGCCACATCCTCAAACTCTTGACCATATGATGTAATTGAAATCAACGTCGCCAAAATAAAAACGATTAACGATTTACTAGCGCTCAAATATTTATTCATGTTATCAGTAAACAACACCAACCTGCCCTCTTTATCCATCGATAATCGAGGTAGGCGTGATGCATATTTATTAGTTTTGCGAACCAGGATTGGTTCCTGACTTATTTCCTTAATCTTCAACTTATGTTCCATTTATATTAAAATTGCTTGCCGCCCCTCCGCTAGGAGAGGCGGCTGGTTCCCCAAAGCCATTGAAGTTTGGACGGTATAACTACTTCAATCTCAACACCTAAAGCATGCGAAGCAAATGAGACTCACTCTCAATGAAGGCATAAATAAAAACCAAATTAATGGTTTTTCACCCTAGGGAACCGTGCTGACAATGAGCAAGAGGGCCACCTCTTGTCAGAAACGAGATTGAGATACATTCTCAATAGAGTCAATAATTATTTTATAATGTTAATAAGTTTTAAGGTTCTAAATACAATATAAAGCCAATGAATATATTAATGATCCGGTATTTCTCCTCGTTTCCCCCCGTATCGAATTAATAGATCAATGACTTTCTCCTTTTCACTCAATTTTATTTTAATAATGCCCTTACCCTTCCACAACGCACAATCCAATGGAGTCCAATATTCATCATCTATAGAATTCACTTTTGCGCCGGATTTAATTAGTTCCTCTGCAATTTTTTCGAATCCATTCAGTGCTGCAAAATGTAGTGCTGTCTGTTTTGAAAAATTATGACCATCTGGATTTGCACCAGATTTCAACAATAGTTTAACTACTGGCAAATTACCATTAACTGTCGCCAATTGTAGAGGAGTAGCACCGAATTGGTTTTTCTCCTCGATAGAGGATTGCCCTTTCAACAACCTTCGAATTTCGCCTATATCACCCTGCTCCACCGCGGCATGAAGTGGCATTTTTTTTATTTGAGCAAAGTCTGCTGGCAACTGATTTTGCCAAACTGGTTTCACATTATCTTTTTCATTTTCGATTCTTGTATTGGCCGTACGGCAGCCAACTACTGTGACCGATATAAAAAGAAGGTAAACTAATTGAGTCTGAATTAGCTTCATGCCTGTGAAATGAAATATATTAAATCAAAGATCACAAAAAGGATAATTAGAATAAAACAAAAAAAAGGCCGCCCTTTTTAGGGCGACCTTATTGAAGTCAGTGGTGAAAACCGTACTTAAACTATACGATAGTCACCAGGAGGAACTGAGCATCAAAATTGAGACTCAACGCCAATAATCAATTGCTGCGGCATCCCTGGACGGGCTCCCTGAGGCAAACGCCCTACAACATACTCCTCATCAAATACGTTGCGAGCAGTAGCGAACAACTTGGTGTTTTCGCTCACAGAATAGTGAATTGACAAATCGGCTACAAAATAGCTATCGATTTTACCATAACGAGAGTCATATTTACCTTCATAGTTGAGAGGGTCGCTGTTGTTCCAGCCAGAAGCATAAGACTCTGACACATATGAACCATCAAGAGCTAGTTGCCAGTTTCCTGATGCATAGCCAACTCCAGCATGAAGCAGAAAGTCTGGAACATAAGGAACTTCATTACCATCATGCGCACCACTGAAAATGCTTTCTCCATCTTCAGAACTAGCAGTTCCATCAAACTCTGCATTAGTCAAAGTGATGCCAACATGCACAGGCAAGCTATAATCAGCTCCATTTGCGATACCAAAGTCGTATGCAGCTTGAAGCTCGAATCCTAATGATGTTATTTCACCATCATTTTCAGTTGATGATCCTGGATTGATTGGATTACCTGCTTCATCAGTAGGCCATTCCTCAAATCCTGTACCTAGGTTATCAGGAATAATGAAGTCTTCCAGAGTCGTGTAGAATATTGCACCTGTTACAGCAAAAGCTTCCTGCTCATATCGAGCACCAAGCTCAAAGCTTGTTGAAGTTTCTTCTTCAAGATTTGATTTGCCCTGACTACGAATAAATGAACGTGGGCCAGGCAGAGAAGTCCCTGCATAAACACCACCAAATACATTTAGGTTCTCGTTTGCATTATATGATACGCCAACTCCGCCTGTAACAACATCTAACCCACCTGATCCACTTGCAGCAGTCTTGCCAGCATATCTGGTATCCTGATCATATGAATAATCCATGTCCTCATAACGAATACCAGGCACAATTGACAGCTGATCATTAATGGCAATTCTGTCTTCCAAGTATAGCGAGAACGCATCTGTTTCCTGATTACGATCGCCTGCTTTACCTTTTTCGCTGTTTACGCCTGGTGACCATCCACCATTTTCTCCCTGCTCATATGTGGTGTACCATTGAAAACGATCAATGTCATCATTATGAAAGCGAGCACCCAGCTGAATCTGATTCTCTAGGCCACCCAAACTTAAGTCATAATTTAATACTGACTCGATTCCTTGCTGAGAATAGTCGCGGTTGTTGTTTTTAAGCCTGATGGTTCCAGGTGCAGCACCAATTAGTATGTTACGATATGCATCATCGTTCCAAGCCTTGTAAGCACTTGATCCATTAACTTTATCTAATTTAAACCAATTTCTATGAAATTTGGTAAAATATGCTGTTGTCTTTAGTGAAGCATTACTACCAAGCTCAACATAGTGACGTAAATAACCTCTTGAAGCGTATGTGTTAATCTCATCATTTCGAGTAACTGCATATCTTTGATAAGGATCAGCTTTAAAGTCATCATCTCTAAGACCAAGGTATGTTTCGTTTGCGTCAAAGTCTGTGCTGCCCAATTTCAATTCAAATGATTGATTATTTGCAGTATCAGGCTCCCAAGACAACTTAATCATCGGCTCACTTCGTGTGAATCCTGTATCCCCATGACTAAGCTCTTTGAACCCATCAGTGTTGCGATAATAGCCTTCCACTAAGTAACCAATCTTACCGGATCCAGTGTCAACCTTGCCGCCGTGATAAATATGGCTAACCAATTCGTCGAATTCTCCATAATAAGTTTTACTGTAAGTAGTAACCTCATCTGGGATACTTGTAGACAAATAGTTAATCACACCACCAGTTGTATGTGGACCATACTTAACCTGACTTGAACCCTTAATGACTTCCAACCCACTCATGCGCTCTATTGTTGGGCTGTAATATGCAGATGGCGCAGTGTAAGTTGCAGGTGCAGCAAGGATACCATCCTCCATGATTGTGACCTTTGAACTACGACCCATGTCAACACCTCGAAGACTGATGTTAGGGAAGTTCCCATATCCATCTTCAGGTCGAACATAGGCTCCTGGCACACGGCGAAGGGCCGAGTTTATATTATTGATAGAGTGAACTCTAAGGTCATCAATATCCAAATAGGTAGCTGAACCTGTAATATTGTTTACCCCTGCTTTAGAACCGACGATGGCGCCGCTTACCAAAACTGGATCCAACTCATCTGAAGACTCTTGAGCCATTCCGGCTACAGCCCCCAATGAACAAATACCGGCTACAATCGCCGGAACCGACTTTTTGACTTTGAGACTCTTTCTCATTAGAAATCCAATTAAATTGCCGTAGACTTCAACAATACGGCAGAAGGGAAAATGAGACCCATTAGCAATTAAGTCAACAATTAAATGTGATTAAGTCTCAATCACTTTTTAAGTGATAAAAAGCTTAAGGAATCGAAGATTTATATAGGGTTTTTATTTGTTTTGAAGTTAGTGCCCTATCAAAAAATGCTATTTCATCAAGTTTCCCATGAAAATCTGCTTTGCCATCACTGGCCCCACCAAAAACTAATCTCATCTCCTTAGTATTATCAGGAATTAATATATCGTGTTTAAAATCAAGATGGCGAACATCGTTGAGCCATATTTCATGACCATTAGGATTTGCAACCAAAGTAACTAAATTCCAACACCTCGGCTCAATTCCGGCGATGTCTACCCTCTTAAACTTGGATATTAACCTAGATTGCCCATCGTTCTCGGTATTGATTAAATTTAAATTCAGTCCATTCAGTTCTGCTACATGATTATTCACTGGCTCATTTGTTTTAATAATACCGCTCCAAAGCCAAAATTGAACTGTGAACGATTGTGCAAATGGAACGCTTGCTTCAACACGTCCACCAGCAAAATGAACCGCTCTAGACGTATGATCATCGATTTGATTTGAGTGTTGTAGCCCTGGCAGGTGGAAGCCGACTCCGTTTTGATAAAGCGCATGATATTTATTGCCTGAAGCATCAGATGCGACACTGCCCCTCTGCTCGCCAAGTCGCCAATAAGCCATTGGCTTTGCCATCAATACTGCTTTTGAAAATGATGAGTCAGGCTCGGTATATATCTTACGAGGTTTTCCATGTATTTTTTCAAGCAGTCGTGTCGCTTCCTCTACGATACGAGACTCAGCGTTTACTTCCAGTCCAGCAGTGCGGGCAGGCCAAGTTGTGTAGCCACCCAACAAATGCTGTTCGACAGGCGGTATGTAACCACTAGCCCCATTTGCCAAACTTATGTTGAACGTTAATGGCAATGGGCTGGCCGATTTTAATTTTAAACCAGTCAATCCATATACTTCGCATGGGATAGCTGTAATCCCCAAGCCACCAATACGCACTGCCTGCAGCGTCACTTCTTCTAATGGATTTTTTGAAATCCAATCAGCTTGCTCAGCATACACTTCGGGCCGATTACTTGGCCTGGTTCCATCCATTTTTTTAAGCAAATCCTTTGCCCATTTAAGTCGATCTGCATCAGGTGTGCGCCTAAAAAGTTCGATCCGGGACTCAGCGAAACCTAACGGGATATCCGTCTTGTGTTCGTGATCTGTTAATCGATCAGCAACAAGTTCCACTAACTGATTAACATAACTCTTCATCGACCATGATTGCGCTTTATCCAAGCTATAGTCTCCCCACCATAAGTCACCACTGGTGCCCTGTGACATGATCCCGACAAATTCGCTACTATTTTTTGCCAACCGATCTGCCAACCCCTCAGAAAAAGCTCCTGCAAAATCCGAAGAAACACCGTTGTGACCAGAGAAATAGTGCATAGAGAAGTTGCCAAGAACTGCCAACGGTTGGTCATCCAACGTTTGAACACTTAAAAAACTCAACCAAGGATCATCAGGCCCTGTCGGACCCACTGCATTAACGTTACGATAACCAGGATGCATGTTGGCACGTACAGTCTTTCCACCAAATGGATCTGTTAACTCTTGACCACGGATAAATGACCAACGTCGACAGGCTGTAAACTCTGCAGCATCAACCTTGTCCCACGCTGCCTTTGCTGGCTGAAGTTTAGTGTTGGCAGCAATAATTGAATTAGCAATTTTGCTAGGCAAAAAATTTCGATAGCGAGGGTCGACTCGAGTGCCTAGGCAATAATTCATGGCGCTAGGCGCGCTGTGACTATGAGTGGCGGAGATAAGTATGCAATTAATCGGGATGCCGGTTTTCTCTGAAGCCAAGCGCTTTGCCTCGTCACACAGGTCTATCGGCAACATACAACTATCAACCACTACGATGGCCAAACGAGTCACACGATCATCCAGAACTAAACAACGTGCATGAAGCGGATCGTTTACCTTGTTATCTGTAGCCTCTAAAAAACCTCCATTCCGAATCACCGGCAAAAAAGTGGGAGTAACATCCACCTTTGCTGCGCCTGCGCGCAGCTCTGCCCGAACGCTTGTAACGCTCATCAAACAAAGAATGTAGATTAGTGTGAATAAATTTTTCATTTATTGGAGTTATTCGTTTCGATTTAACCAAGACTTTGTTTCCGGCTTAATCCAGAATATCAAAAGAGGAATACAAGCCGGCAAACAGCATCCTGTCATGCCAAGTCCAATCGAAACAAGACCAAGTATCCAATGCCACCCTCTATGCGTCATAAATGCACAGGCAAAATAAAAGATTACACACGGAATCCCTACAGCAATCATGATTATGCTAGTAATCTGAAACTCTACATATTCTGATGCGCTCATATTCTCCTCCATGCCGGGAATCGATATTAGGTACAAAAATAAAATTACCAATAGACCAAAAAAAACTCCCGTGAAAGCACAGTAAATTCGATACCAAAAAATAACCCCTGGAGGCTTTACAGGAGGAGAAAACGGAACGTTAGTTGCAGAAGTAGGAATCTTAAATTCTTCGTAGGTTGAGACTGGACGCCAATCGGTTTCACCTACACGCCGAATCACTGACTGAGCGTTAAGTCTCTTTTCAAAACACCACCGTCTAATCGTGGCATCAGATTCCGGACCATATATATTTCCGTCATCACCTCTAACTTCATATTGATTATTGTGATCTGGCTCTTCCACTACTCGCACACAAACTATTCTATATGGGAATAATGAGGCAAGCAGATGCCCGATTTCTGCTGATGTTTTTTAATAGAGACCCCTTTTCGAATTGACCCTTGCACCTCTCAAGCCTACGGTCCCGTGCATTCCACTTGTGGATTTAACCGTATAAACAAACCTATAATATGAGTGACAAAATTGTTCCCCTAATTAGTTCAGGTACCAAAGGCCCGCTGGGTGTATTGCATCTTCCGCGCCTATGGCAAAAAGTTTCCCTAGAAGCAGCAGGCAAAATCGCTGATGGCTATCCTGGAATTGGTGCTGGATATGACGCTATGGTAATCGCAGGCCTCGGGCTCGATACTGAAGCTGTTCGTGCTCACATCACAAACGATAAACCAACCTACCCTCAATTTGAGGCTTGGATAAAAGGTCAAGAAGGCGCCAAGCTCGACGACGCTTCAATCGGTGAATTAAACGCTTCAATTGAAGGCTACAATCACGATGACGAAACTCGTCAGGGTATATTAAGCGCAAATGGCTTACCAGATGGTGACCCAAAAGACGCAATCAACCTTAACAATCTAGACGACTGGCTTGAGTTCCATTCAGCTGAGATTGCGTAAAAACATTAATATTAATCTTTTCGAAAACCGCGACTTTGTGTCGCGGTTTTTTTGTGGCTTCAGGATTCGAATTATCTTATTATAACCTCAATTCACCTCAATTATGAGAACTATTAAAAGTACAATTATGACAATTGCCGCCACATGCGTCTTGTCATTCACAGCACATGCGGAAGGCCTATCTTCTTCTCTGCCATTTGGCAAAAGCCTCGCAGTGGGACACGAGTTGCCGTTGCCAATCGGTGTTAGTGGTAATGTTTTTTATCTAGAACAGAATTTGATATCAAAGTCTGTATCAGTAGATGTACCCCCTCTCCCACTTCCTGGAGGCCCGTTACAATTACCTCCGGGCTTACCAGCGGAAACAACTAGTCTAGAAAGTCGCGCCACAAGTACGACTGCCAAAATAGATGCATGGCTACTTCCATTCCTAAATGTTTATGGTGTAGCTGGCTATGTAGATGGCGAAACTAATGCCGAGGGATTTTCCGTAGGCGGTTTACCACCGGAAGTTGCAAGCCTATTGCCGAACTCATTTAGCGTAGCATATAGCGGCCCAGTTTATGGCGGTGGTGCAACCCTAGCTGCTGGATTCGGTAATTACTTCGTTTCACTTGATGCAAACTACACCGAGGCCGATCTTGATATAGGAGACTCAACCATCGAAGCATATACAGTGACACCTCGTATTGGGATCAACGGCTCTCTAGGAGATCTCAGTGGCACACTATACATTGGCGCTCAGTATCAGGATGTTGATGAGAATCAGAATGGAACAGCAAATTTCCCAATTGCAGGCAATTCGGTACCTGTCGGATACAGTGTAGTTTCAGAAGCCGAGGAAGAATGGAACTATCTGGTTGGATTTAATATAAAAACCAGTAACAACTGGAATTATGGTGTCGAGGCTGGATTCTCGGACCGGAAGCATGTGATGGCCACTTTAAACTATCGCTTCTAAAATAAACTACGTTTAATTTTATTTAGAGGACAGGCCACTTGGCCTGTCCTTTTTTATTCTAGTTAGACTATTAATCACCCTTGCTACTCTTAGCTCTTAACCTCATAAATCCCCTATACCATGAAAATCATTTTTGCACTCTATATCTCATTTCTAGGCTGTGCCACACTTGCACAGAGCGCAGACTTGCCCAAGTTTCGGCACGTAACCATCGATGACAAAGTAAAGATCGGCTATGGTGTCGCAATCGCCGATATGAATGCTGATAAGAAAAAGGACATTATCTTATGTGATGCCAATAATATTGCCTGGTATGAAAATCCATCCTGGAAAAAACATATAATTGTCGAAAATTTGACGCAGCGAGACCATGTTTGCATTGCAGTTCGAGACATAGATGGCGACGGGAAAGCTGAAATCGCAGTCGGAGCACAATGGAATCCGGGCGAAACTAGCGATGAATCAAAATCAGGAGCCGTATTTTATCTTATCCCGCCATTAGACCGAACAGATAAATGGACTCCCGTTCAACTACAACACGAACCTACAACACACCGCATGCGCTGGATTGAAACACCCAACGGAGAATTTGATCTTGTTGTTCTTCCTCTGCATGGACGCGGGAACAAAGCCAATAAAGGGGAAGGTGTTCGCACATTGGCATATCATAAACCATCAGACCCGAAACAACCTTGGAAAACTACACTGGTCGATGGCAATATGCATGCCAGTCATAATTTTGACGTAGCTCAATGGGATAAGGACAGCTCTAACGAATTGCTCTTAGGTGGCGTAGAGGGAGTCTTTTTGCTTCAACAAGATAAGAAAAACAAATGGAGCAGGCAGCAAATCTCAAACAATCCATCAGGTGAGGTTCGCCAAGGGATCGGCTCAAATGGGACAACCTTCGTAACTGCTATCGAACCAATGCACGGCTCGCAATTGTCTATATACACAGCCAGCAAAGAATCAGGTAACACAACCCAGTGGCAACGCAATATAATCGATGACACACTTGATCAGGGGCATGCTTTAGCAACTGGAGATTTCATGTCAACAGGAGATGATCAAATCGTAGCCGGATGGCGAGGAACTAGGCGCACCGGAAAGGTAGGAATCAAACTCTACTACCCATCCAACAAGGAACGCAGCAAATGGGAAAGCATTGTCGTAGACGACAATCAAATGGCGACCGAAGACATTCGCGTATCCGACCTAAACAACGACGGCAAGCTAGATATCATTGCGGCCGGCCGTGCCTCTCACAATTTAAAAATTTACTTCAACGAGTAAACCATCCAAAACCCTCAACAAGGCAGCAATATCATCTCGGGTATGACTTGCCGAAACGGTGATTCTCAATCGAGCTTCATTACGGGGAACTGTTGGAAAGCGAATCGCTGGAATATATAACCCTGAATCACTAAGCAGGTTCATGGCTGACATCGCTTTCGATTCATCCCTCAATATCAGCGGTAAAATCACACTCATAGCTGGAGGAACAGGCCAGTTTTGACTGGCAACACCTTTTTGGAACTGCGCAACATTCTCCCAAAGCTGATGCCGCCTAACCTCACCCTCATTACTCTGAATGAGATTCACACCAGCAAGCGCCGCAGCACTAACTAGTGGACTAGGCGCAGTAGAAAAAATAAAACTCCTAGCCTTGTTAACTAGCAAATCAACCAACCTCTGGCTTCCGCACACAAACCCACCAGTAGCACCAACCGATTTACCTAATGTTCCTAATCGAATTTCAATCCGATCTGCCAAATTCGATTTTAGCGCCAATCCTGAGCCAGCCTCTCCGTAACATCCGAGCGCATGCGCCTCATCAAGCATTAGCCAAGAACCATAACGCTCTTTTAATTCAACTAAATCCTCAATCTCTGGAGAGTCCCCATCCATCGAGAACACACTCTCAGTTATAGTAAGAATTCGAGTGTTCTTACTATCTGCCCACTTCAATATTTTCTCCAAACTTAATAGATCATTGTGCTGAAAGACCCTAATGGTGGCCCCACTAAGCTTCGCTGCATCAACTGTTGAAGCATGCACTTTTTTATCAACAATAACCACATCTCCTCTGCCTACTAATGATGTGATCACTCCTTGAGCTGCTGCAAAGCCACTGGAGAAAACCAGCGCCCTTTCTGCATCCAGCCAATCAGCTAAAGCCTCTTCAAGCTCATGATGAGGTTTGAGGGAACCACAAACCAAACGAGAGGCCCCAGACCCCACTCCAAATCGCTCCATAGCTTTACGAACCGCATCCACTAATACGGGATGCACAGCCAGTCCGAGATAATCATTCGATGAAAAGTTTATTAACTTTTTGCCGTTGTGCTCGATACGGCTTCCTTGAGCAGATTCAATATATCTTAGCTCACGCCACAATCCAGAATCTCGAATAGATCCAAGGTCGCAATCCAATTGTTCTTCAAAATTCCCCATCAATCCTCCTCAACAACTAGTCGATACAAAACCGGCAGCCCATTGTCGATACGCGAGTCGATGTAGCTCATTCTTGTAGAATCCGCAAGTAACCCACTTGCCAGCATCTCCCATCGACTTGAATCACCATTACTTCTTTCGATTCGATATCGCCTATTTGGAATGCTCTCCCATCGCAACAGCACCTTTTCACCTATTACATCAACAGGAAGCATAAAGCTCAACAATGACTCATCATCTAAAGGATCAGTGCCAGCAATAAACTCCGATATATCAGGAAAATTATCTCCATCATGATCGGTAGATCCATCAACTTTAGCTATGCTATTAAAATAATTTAACTCCCATTGATCCAACATACCATCGCCGTCACTATCCAGATTTCCCTGATGCAAGCTAACAATATCAAACCGATCTTTGAAATTATTATGGTGAAACAACAGAAGCAACTTGGGGAAAACAGCACCATTATAACCATGAGTGCTTAATGCATCTCGATCTAGCCTCATTGGGGCTATTTTACCGACATCATGAAATGGCGTATTATCTAAGTTAGAATTGATCGTTCGTAACGCAGGCTTATCAATATGAAACGGAATCCACCTTGTGCTCTCGTATATATTCCGAAATCGATATTGTATTGAATAATTATCTACTGGTAAGCCTAATTCAGATGCCTTAACAGACAACACCATCACACTGTTGTTTAAAAGCGATGTATCACGTTTTGAAGATGGAAACACATTCAATATACCTCCGAGCTTATATTCATCTGATTTGAGATTCCTCACTAAGGTATAGTAGGAATCATCAGCTAATTCACGCTCAGTAATATCTCCCGAAGCAAGCACATCGCCAGATGAACCATTAGTTAATTCAACATCCGTCTTACCATCTAAATCTGTGTCCACATCAATCTTAAGATCAGTAAGAAATGACTGCGGCACTATCCACGAACCATCCATCGCCACCCCAAAATACAAAGTTGACCTTGAAGCGTCATCTAATTCCGAAGCATCGGAAGCCGCCCCGATAGCAATTAAATCCCGAGAGGCTCTATCTCTATCCTCATAACCCCTAGATGGACTTTTGTACCCTAATTGGAAAGCTGAAACCAACGGAGATGAATGCGCGCTACCTCCTACAATAGGTAGAATTAACGGAACGATATTATCACTATTAGTTACACTAATTCGGGATTCCTCAACTCGATGATCACCAACCAAACGGATGAGCATATGAAACGGCACGTGCACCGACCTTGACTCACCTCGGAACCAAATTTGACCAGAAGCCTCATACACAATATGCCTTGGCCCACCTTTTACTTCTGGAGGCGTTGTGGCGTCGAACCCCAACTCCACTTCAGAAGGATCTATCGAAAGCTTAAAATTAACAGTAGTTTGCCCTAAGGCTGGGACTGTTATTGTTGTTTTGTTTGGAAGAATTTTAATGCCTTTATTAACTGAAGTGTCACTAATTACGATAGCGCTATCCCAAGGTTCACTACTAAAATTCTTTAAAGTTAACTTGCGATCCTCCGAATACGGGCCAGTGATTTCAAGCAACCCAAAAGAAAGCGACACTCGCCCTGGGTGCTCACCATCAAAAACAATTACCGACGTATCTATTGCCAATTGAGGATTCACCCTTCCCGCCCCAGCACGTGACTCAGGATAAGGCTCATTATTCTCATCTCGGATCTGAATTGCTGTATTCATCATCGCAGCTTTAATTGAATTCGGAGTCCAGTCTTGATGTTGCTCCAAAAGCAAGGCTGCAACACCAACAACATGAGGGGCCGCCATTGATGTACCAGCAGAAAGCAACGAAGAATCACCTCCTCCAGCTCTTGCCGATTGAATATTAAAACCAGGCGCAGCCAAGTCTGGCTTAAGCCTATGCGTCTCATAAACAGGCCCACGAGAGCTGCTCGGGGCTAATTGGTCAGACAACTCCACTCCACCTAAAATAGTAAAATCACCACCAAGTTTAATAGAAACTCCATTACGACTTTGCTCTATCAACTTTAGACCATCACGGCGGGTGATCATCACAGCAGGAATATCTACAAGACCACCAGAAGTCCCCATCGGTATCGGAGGCCCACCTTCATTGTTGACCACTATTACAGCACGCGCACCTGCATCTTTAGCTCGTTTTATCTTATCAAAGAAAAAGCATATTCCGCGATTAATTATGGCAATATTCCCCTTAATCTCATCCGTATTTTTCAGCGCTGAACATGCTTGAGGAGGGTCCGCATATACCACCTTCCCTTTGATTTCTCCAATGTCCTCAAGTCTACGAGTGAAACCAGCTTCCACAGCCTCATAGTGACCTCGCAATGCAGCCGGACTTGTGACCTCAATACTGTCATATTCAACCCCATCATCAATCGAATTAGCAACAGTGATCTCACTATCATCGAACACCATCAAAGAATAAAAATTATTCCCACTATTACCTGCTGCCCTAACAACAGCACAGCCTAATTTAACCAGCCTTGAAGCTGCATTTCCCTCAAATTCTGGGCGAGTATAAGAAGTGCCTAAGGACAAATTAACCACGTCGAGTCGGTCAGCAAAATCTCCATCTCCATTTGGGTCTGAAGCCCATTCCATAGCGTCAACTGACAATCCAGTGGTACCTGCACAACCAAACACCTTAAGCGCATACAATTGAGCCTCCGGTGCTACACCAGGCCCAATTAGAAACTTATCCATTTCCAATGGCTTTGTGTAACCACTCGTGTACGGCTTGCCATTAGTTAGCACCCCCACACCGGCAGCAATCCCTGCAACATGCGAACCATGACTATTAGCAGCGCAGTCAATTGGGTCTCTATCTGGACGCGGGGCTTTGGTGCCATCGTAATCATCACCTGCAAAGTCATAACCACCTGCAACTTTCTTCGTAGGAAATGATCCTTTTTCGATAATCCTAGGATCATTACTTTCGTAATCCGACTCTTTACCACTCCCACCAAACATGGCATGAGTATAGTCAATTCCAGAGTCGATAATTCCAATTCGAACCCCCTTCCCTGTCACCGAAAAATCCTCGCGATTCCAAATATCTGTTGCCTTAATAAAAGGGATGCTTGTTGATGTTAAGGGATGAAATTGAGCAACAGGAGTAACATCTACAACGCCTTCAATTTGATACACCTGTTCGACTTGATCAATTGGTAATCTGACTTTTACGGCATTCGCTAAGCGGAAGAATTGCGACTCCACATTTCCTTGAACTTGTTCAAGCTCTTTAATAAACAACTGCTGCTGCAGTTTTAGTTCAGCAATTCGCTTTTGAGTAGCGCGGGTTATTTTGTTCGAAGAAGTTCCAGCCTCCTGCAGACGAACAGCAACATCAACAGCAGGCTCACCTTGAAGCTCTACATAAACCAAGACAGATTTTATTTGAGATTCTGCACCTATTAGCCCAGCAATCGACAATAAAAATGCAACACAACAAATAAGAATGAATTGAGGATTACGCCTTAAAGGCATGGGCAAATCATGACAGTTTAGACTGAAAGCGGCGAGCCAACTAAACAAATTTAACTAGGATCATAATTCAGGTTTGGTGACAGCCATCTTTCAATCTCCTTCTTGCTCATGTTCTTGCGTCCGGCATAGTCAACAACCTGATCTTCCCCAATTTTACCAACAGCAAAATATTTAGACTTGGGATGGGCAAAATACAGCCCACTAACAGAACTGGCCGGCCACATGGCGCAACTCTCAGTTAAACGAATGCCTGTGTGCTTTTCAACATCAAGCAGTTCCCAAAGCCGTTGCTTCTCAGTATGATCTGGACTCGCGGGATATCCAGCTGCAGGCCTAATCCCACGATATTTTTCGCCTATCAGCTCTTCACTGCTCAATTTTTCATCTATACCAAAACCCCATTCCTTACGGACTTTCTTATGCAAATATTCAGCAAAGGCCTCGGCTAAACGATCCCCCAAAGCCTTAACCATGATGGAATTATAATCATCATTTACCTCCTCAAATGACTTGGCAAACTCCTCAACCCCATGCCCAGCTGTAACAGCAAATGCTCCAATGTGATCTAAAAAACCAGACTCTTTTGTAGCTACATAATCTGCCAAACTACGATTATCCCCACTCGATTTATCATTCTGCTGTCGAAGAAAATGAAACCTGTTTAAGCATTTGTCTCGTGAATCTCCTGCATAAAGCTCTACATCATCACCAACACGATTCGCAGGGAAAATTCCATACACACATTTTGCAGTGAATAATTTCTCACTTACAATACGTGAAAGCAAACTCTGTGCGTCATCAAATAATTCCTTTGCCTTCTCCCCTACAACCTGATCCTCAAAAATTTTCGGATAACGACCTCGAAGTTCCCAGGCATGAAAGAACGGCGACCAGTCGATGTAGTCAACTAGGGTTTCCAATGGAAAATTTGATTCGTTCTTGATCCCGGTAAAATCTGGACTCGGAATATCTTCCAATTGCCATTCTATTTTCGTAGCCCGTTCTCTAGCCTCAGCAATAGCAAGCAATGGCTTGGCGGTACGTTTGCTAAAATATTTTTCGCGCAACTCCTCCTGCTCCCGAGTATTATTCTCGATGAACGACTTCTGGTTATCCTCACTTAACAACTGACTAGCTACACCGACAGCCTTTGATGCATCAACAACATGAATAGTCCCACATTCATACCCGGGAGCAATTTTTACAGCAGTATGCTCACGGCTGGTCGTTGCTCCACCAATTAGCAAAGGTAAATCGAACCCCTGACGCTGCATCTCGTTCGCAACATATTGCATCTCATCTAGCGAGGGTGTGATCAATCCGCTTAAGCCAATAATGTCTACATTTTCATCTCTAGCCGTTTTTAATATTTTTTCACACGGAACCATAACCCCAAGGTCTATAACCTCGTAATTATTACAACTAAGCACCACTCCTACTATATTTTTGCCAATATCATGAACATCCCCCTTTACCGTCGCCATAAGGATTTTACCTTGCGCTGAAACCCCGCCTCCTGCTTTTTCCTCTTCCATAAAAGGCTGCAAGTATGCAACGGCTTTCTTCATCACTCGGGCACTCTTAACGACCTGAGGTAGAAACATTTTTCCATCTCCAAAAAGATCACCAACAACATTCATTCCATCCATTAAAGGACCTTCAATAACATGAATTGGACGCCCATATTTCTTCCGAGCCTCCTCGGTGTCTTCCTCGATATAATCAACAATCCCCTTAACCAATGCATGACTTAACCGCTCCTCAATCGAACCACTACGCCATACATCAGCAACCTTATCGGACTTCTCTTGCTGTTTTACAGTTTCGGCAAATTCAACCAAACGCTCTGTTGCATTCGGCAATCGATTCAACAACACATCCTCAACACGTTCTAGCAAATCTGGAGAGATCTCCTCATAAACCTCAAGCATACCAGCATTCACAATGCCCATGTCGAGCCCTGCGCCAATCGCATGATATAGGAATGCTGAGTGCATGGCCTCACGAACCGCATTATTTCCTCGGAAAGAAAATGATATATTACTTACGCCACCGCTAACCTTAGCAAACGGCAAAGTAGATTTTATGATTCGTGTGGCATCTATAAAACTAACAGCATAGTTATTATGCTCTTCCATGCCGGTCGCAACTGTAAGAATGTTAGGATCAAATATTATATCCTCAGGAGGAAATCCTACCTTCTCAGTTAACAAGTTGTAGGATCGTGTACATATCTCCACACGGCGCTCAGTGTTATCTGCCTGACCTTTTTCATCGAACGCCATAACCACCACGGCCGCACCATATCTTCGAATTAGTCGAGCATGTTCAAGAAACTGCTCCTCCCCTTCCTTCAAACTGATAGAATTTACAACACCCTTACCTTGGATACATTTCAGGCCAGCCTCAATCACAGACCATTTCGAACTGTCTATCATAATCGGAACGCGCGAAATATCTGGCTCAGAAGCTATTAAGTTTAGGAACTGGATCATTGCTGCCTCAGAATCGAGCATTCCTTCATCCATATTGACATCAATGATTTGCGCCCCGTTCTCTACCTGCTGACGTGCAACCATTAAAGCC
>JASLKL010000012.1:26371-30278 GCA_030747605.1 Verrucomicrobiota bacterium
CTCCTCATACTGATCATTTTTAATCAGCTTAGCGAACCGAGGCGAACCGGTGACATTGGTTCGCTCACCGACATTAACAAAATTTGAGTCTGGTCGAACAGTCAACGCTTCCATCCCGCTGAGTCGCAACCAAGGTTCAGGCTTAGCCAATTGCCGCGGAGCACAATCCTTAACTGCCTCAGTAATCACACGTATGTGTTCTGGCGTGGTACCGCAACAACCTCCGACTATGTTTAACCAACCATTCTGAGCCCATTCCTTAAGTTGTGGAGCAAGCGTTTCTGGTGTTTCTGGAAAGCCGGTTGGCAACAAAGGATTAGGAAGACCTGCGTTTGGATAAGAGCTAACATTAATGGGCGCAATCTTAGACAACTCTTCAATATAAGGACGCATCTCTTTAGGCCCCAATGCGCAGTTTATTCCGACACTCAATAAGTCTATGTTTGAAACCGAATTCCAATACCCCTCAACTGTTTGCCCAGAAAGAGTGCGGCCACTCTGGTCAGTAATAGTAAAAGAAAGCATCACCGGCAGTCGTTTTCCAAGTGAATCAAACAAAGTTTCAAGAGCAAATAAGGCAGCTCGAGAATTAAGAGAGTCAAACACTGTCTCTACCAAAAGAACATCCACTCCACCATCAACCAGGCCTTTAGCTTGCTCAAAATAAGACTCAACAAGTTGATCATATGTTACAGCTCGGAATGCGGGGTTATTTACGTCAGGAGAAATCGATGCAGTACGATTTGTTGGACCTAGTGCACCAGCGACAAAACATTGCCGCTTTGAATTACTCATCATAACACCTTCCGCAGCTGACTTTGCCAACTTAGCATTCGCTAAACTTAATTCGTAAGCCAAAGACTCCATGCCATAATCAGCTAATGCGATACTTGTGGAGTTGAAAGTATTAGTCTCAATTATATCCGCTCCAGCCTCGAAATAATCACGATGAATTGACTGAATCACATCCGGCTTGGTAATTCCAAGCAGATCATTGTTACCCTTTAAATCACTTTTCCAATCAGCAAATCTCTTACCACGATAATCCGACTCTTCCAGCTTATGCTGTTGAATCATTGTTCCCATCGCTCCATCTAAAATGACTATCCTTTCAGATAACATTCCGCTTAGAGCTTTATTTGAGTCACTACTCACTGAAACCTCAGACTATATAGTCATCCCAGCGAGTCAAGTTACATATCAACATATCTTGATATGATGATATGTTATGGTTTTATTCGAAGAAAATCAGAAGAAAAACGAATTATATAAGATATTAATTTCTAGCTAGTTCAATGGGCATCATTTTGACAGTGAAATCATATGCATTCTCAAACTCATTAAATAATGATTCCAATTGTTGCTGATAAGGTTGAGTTACATATTGGTTCAAAACTTTATCAGAGAGAAGATTAGAAACCTCTCTTTCACCTTGCGAAGCAGTAATTATAATCTGACTTAAAATTTGTGGGTCTAGACGTTCTTCCTGTAAAGAATCACCCGGCATTAGAATGAATAACAAAACCAATCCTGCAATTCCTCCAGCCAAAGCAAATCGCAATGATCTAAAGATAGCCCATTTTGGTTGTGCATTTAACTCAGCTTCCTCTCGGACCGAAGCCATTATCCGATTATGAAGAAAAGGAGGAAATTCATCCTTTATTTCAGCTTCTTGGCGAAGTCTTGATTCCACACCTTGCCAAAAACTACTTTTTTCTTCGTTTTTCATTTTCTGTTTATTTTAGCCTAATATTAGCTGGTAATTCATTCTCCAGTTTTTTCCTTGCTCGATGAAGTAGAACCTTCACAGAGCCAACACTTCTATTCATTACACTCGCAGTCCCCTCAAGGTTTCGGTCTTCACCATAAAAAAACCAAAGTGCATCAAATTGATGCTGAGAAAGAATTCGCTTGGCATGAGACCAAATTTCATCACTTTTTTCATTAGCAAGTAGTTCTACCTCTGGAGATTCCTTAACCACAATATCAACTTCCTCAGAAGCGATCGGTCGTTGACGCCGAAAGTGATTAATTGCCTGTCGATTGGCTATAGTGTAAATCCACGTAGAAATAGCATACTTGGGATTGAAAAGATGCAGTTTTCGGTAAGCAATGACGAAGGTCGCTTGAAGCAAATCCTGCGACAAGTGATGATCACGGGTTTTCTTGAGCAGGAAGTGATACAATCTAGTCTCAAAAATAGAAACAAGCTGCTCAAAAGATTTTAAACAGCCACCTTTCGCAGCAATTGCTAAGCGTTTCTCGTCATTAATATCATCAAAAGAGACAGTTGAAATTTGCCGTTCATCTTTCTTAGACTGACCAGAACCCTCAGCTAAGGTGGATGTCATCGTTGGAATAATGACGCTTTGCATCACTTTTTATTCAGATCAGAACCTAAATTAATGTCAAACTCCTTAAGTTCCGGATCTGCATATTCGAGTATTTTATCAACCGACATTACAAAATCTGCTGACACCGAAGATTGCTTTCTGGTGACCTTCACGGCTTTAATCATATCCATGATTTCAGGATTATCCTTCTGACTCAAAGAAGCAATGCCGATTAAGCCGTTGACCATATCATACAAGTTCTCGGCTGTTTCAACACTTTGAGCGACAACCTGAAGAGAAAGAACAAATCGCCCATCTGATTCCCCTAAAACCATTACAGCCTCTCGAACCATATCTTTGATATTAGAATCCTCGATAACTTCTTCAAGCCCATCTATATCTGCATAGCCCACTAAAATTGGTAATTTGGCCTTTTTTAATATTTTACTGATTTGAGGCAAACTTTTCGCCCCTCCTTTACCTTTCACCAAGTTAATTCCAGCCCCAGCCAATTTACGACTTGGAGCTATGACTGCTGTATTCTTGTCGACAAAACTTATATAGCCTCGATCGTCCTGCTTCTCTTCTCGAGATTCCCTTTTCTTGCCAACACTATGTATATAAATTGGAGTGTTTTGACTATTCGTAGTGTACTTAGTCGCATAGTAACCATCCGCTAACTTAATATAAGACAATACTCTTTTGGTATCGGCGCTGTGCTTAAGAATAAGTATCCCATTGTCCTTTTCACCATTAGTTGAGATTGCCACCCCATTTAAAGCCGTAAACGGATTAAACCCAATTTCCTCTAACATCGAATCAATACTCTCCTTCCCTTCCTTCGCCTGAGTCCAATTGATTATAGTTGAACCCAGTTTTGACTTTCGAAACGCCTCGAAATCAAGATGAATTAAACCTTTCGTATTCTTCTGTAAATTTCCCTTATCTAATTTTGACGCCTGCCCTTCGCTAGAAAGCAAAGTCATGGCTAAAAGGACTAATAATTTCGTTTTCACCTTAAATATAAGAGTATTATACATAATACAAACAAGTTGTTTATATGGTTACAACTGTATTAGTTATTCTCTAATTACTTTTATAAAACCAGTATCTCCTACAGGTTTCAAATAAACTTCAGCCTGCCCACCTTTCCCTGTCAATCGGCTAGAATTTATAGGGCCATCTTTAGTCGTCGCAAACTTAACAAAACTTATATCCTCATCTCCCAAATGAGAGCTCAAAGCTACTGTATATTCCATCCCTGCAATTGTTTCGAATGACAAAAGCAATCGGTCTCCTGCAATTGTTTGCAGCATACTGGTATTAACAGTATAGCCCAGATCAGGAAACTCCACACTAACAGACTCACCGCCATCATAACTTGTCGAATATAATTTAAGAGCAGAACGTGCCGGCCCTCGAACCACTCGGCCATCAACATCAAACTGTGAACCGTGTGCTCGACAGTAAAGCCCCTTACCTTTCTTGAATGGGTCTACAGCAACACCTCGATGTGTACATTTCGAAGACACCGCATAAAATTGATTACCAGGCATTCGTGTCACCACAATTTG
>JASLKL010000130.1 GCA_030747605.1 Verrucomicrobiota bacterium
CTCATCGGGAGCAACTGATTTAAACAAGTGAAAGACTGACCCCCAATCTTGAATGCCGGTTCTACTTTCATTTAAAGTCATAATGCTGAAAACGCTATTAGGACTTTAATATCTGCAGTGCTCTGTCCGAAATTCCCTCTATTGGCCAAAATCTTCCAACTCCTTCATAGCCACAAGAAAGCATCCCCTCATCTGGACCTATAAACTCCACCCCGCGATCACGCAAAATAGAGACATTCGACTGAGTCGCTGGATGATTCCACATCTTACCATTCATAGCTGGAGCAACTAAAATAGGCGCATCTGGCTTTAGCGCAAGCGCAGTGCAACTCAATGGGTCATCAGCTATACCGCATGCCAATTTGGCTATAGTATTCGCGGTAGCAGGAGCTATTAGTAGCAAATCAGCTTCGTCAGCAATATTTACATGTAACACAGGGGATTCACTTCGATCATATAAGCTCCGTATAACAGGACGTCTAGTGAGTGTCTCAAAAGGCAAAGGCCTTACAAACTCTTCCGCGTCTGCAGTTAATATCACATTGACACTACAGTCTGATTTTGCCAGTAAACTTGCCAAATCAATCGCCTTGTGTGCTGCAATAGATCCACTTACTCCAAGGACAATATTCTTTAATTCATTCACCACTTATTACGATCAATGCGAACAGCCTGAATTAGCTTTTGCATTGCTTCAAGATCAGCTTCACGAGTCCCACTAATTATTGTGTGGTCAAATAAATCTTTCTGAGAAATTTCATCTTCGGCAATTGCTAAACGACGGATAATATCGCCTTCGAAGCTATCATCACGACCTCTAAGTCGACTCTCTAACTCATCCAAATTCGGCGGGCAAAGAAACACTGTTACAAGAGCCAATCTCAAAACTAAATCATCTTCAGCCCTCTCTCGAATAGCCGCAGCTCCCTGTACATCTATATTCAATAGAACATCCTTACCTTCTGCCAGCTTTGCGCGAACTTCGGACTTAAGGACACCGTAGTGGTTACCGTGAACAAAAGCATTCTCTAGGAACTCCCCCCCTTGAACTCGAGCTAAAAACTCACGCTCATTAAGAAAATAATAATCCTCCCCATCCAATTCGTCGGCACGAGGAGCACGAGTAGTGCAAGTAACAGCTCGACAAGCAGTTGGCAGAGATAAACACAGGCTTTCGCACAATGTTGTTTTCCCTGTTCCGGATGGAGCTGAAACCACAATGAGAAGAGTTTTATTCTCAATGTCACTATTCAACATTCTGAACTTGCTCTCTGATTTTTTCCAACTCAGTCTTAAGGGCAACTACCTCTTTGGAAATAATACTGTCATTAGCCTTAGAACCTATTGTATTTACTTCTCTAAACATTTCTTGCGCTAAAAAATCAAGTTTGCGCCCAACAGGCTCTCCAGCCGTCAAACAACTATGCATCTGTTTGAAATGACTCTCGAGCCTAATTAACTCCTCCGTTATATCGGATCTATCTGTAAAATAAACAATCTCCCGAAGAAAACGCTCATCATTAACATCCTGCAAATCAATTTCAGACTTCGATAGACGCTCAAGCAGACGCTTTCTATGCATAACAAGCACCTTAGGAGCACGCTTAGAAATTTTCTTAGTTATAATTCGCAATTTACTCAATCGCTTTGCCAAGTCTTTGCCCAAATGCTGACCCTCCTTCGCTCGCATTTGCTGTAGCTGTTTCAGCGCCTGACTCATAGCCTTTTTTAAAACTGGCAGCATAGTCGCCGGATTAACTGTTTTCTCTATAGTCTCCATAACCCCGGGGAAACGAAGTAAAGTTTCAAGAGAAAGGTCGCCATCAATACTCATTCCATCAGCAAACTTACTTAGCGCTTTTTTATAAACCTCAGCCTGGTCATTGTTAATAATTACAGATCGATTGGCGGATCCAGTCGGCCGCTGTATTGACACCCTTCCAGAAACTCTACCCCTTGATACAGAAGAAAAAATAGCTTTCCTTATATCAGACTCCAGCGACTCAAGTTCACCAGGCACACTTACAGCCACTTCCGCTTGCCTACGATTAACAGAACTTAATTCAACAAGGATTTTAATCCCTTTGCTTACACTGCCTCCAGAGCCATATCCAGTCATTGATTTCATTTTTTTTGAATAGAATTCATTCTAGATTCATATAGTAAGCGTCAACCCGATCCGCAACATCACGATAATCTATATCGCGCTCATAAATCTGCTTAAATTGCTCAATGGATTCTTCTTTTTTACCAATTTCTTCGAGCACGCATCCTAATTGATAATAAAGATCCATTTTTTCATTATCCATTACCTCTTTTTTATCAAGAGCATTTTGAAGCGTTCGAGCTGCCATATCATTCATCCCCCGTTTTGAAAAACATTGGCCAAGATATGTTAAAGACGCTATTTCGCGATGAGGGCTACCTTGAGCACGTTGAAAAGATTTTATAGCCGACTGGATGTCATCAGCTTTAAACTGAAGCACTCCCAATTCAAAACGAAGCGAAAGATCAGATGGATAGGACTCAGCAAGCTGCTGGACCTGTTCAATCTCAAAGCAGTCACGCTCCTTACGGAGCTGCTCTACTCTTTCACTATCAGCCGATTCGATGCGCTGGTCATAATTGGACAATTTAGCTCTTACTATTGCCCTATCCACCCCTGCATCAGATCTTAGGTTAGTCTTATTAAATAGTTCATAATACTCGACAGATCGGTTGAAGTCTTTTTTCCGACCATGCAACTCAGCAAGAGATCTAATAAGTTTCAAATTATTATTATCGCTTTCTAAACGCTTTTCATATTCTTTTATAAGACTAGCAGCTGTTGATTCTTGCTCGGAGCGACGATTCTCCTGTTCAAGCAAGACAGCTTCTGACTCGTCTTTAAGAACCGCACGATAATCTGCCTCACCTGCGGCAACTTTATCATATCCGCCCTCAGACATGGTAAGCCTTGCTGAAAGATTCTTCGAGAGTTGCAAGACAGCAAGATCTTCAGGATATGACTTAGCAAGCTCCGAACAACATTCATCAGCCTTAGCTAATTCACCTGCTTCTACAAGTGCATCACAATAATTAATGGTATTTTTTTTATCACCTGGCTGCTGCTTCATCACCCACTCCCAAGCAAATAAAGCTGTTTTATGAAACCCTAAAAGGGAAGCAGCTTCGCCTAAAAGCTTATTACCCATAACACTATACGGATCCTCGTTTAAAATTTGTTCCGCAACCTCTATTGCTTCGACAGGATTATTTCTTAAAGCCAATTGCCCTTTTGGCAATAGCGAGGATGATGTGGTTTTACTGAAGATCTTCGAAAAACTACTTTTCTTCTCAGCCCTTTTGAATTGATTAAGGCGTAACGCCTCACGGCATTCAAAAAAACCCGGTTCCTTTTTTAATGATTGCTCAAATAACTTCGAAGCATAATCAAGATTATCCTTACGAAGAGCAGCAATGCCTTTTTCAAAATAATCTCTTGCCTGAGGGTGAACCTCTTTTTGGGACTTTTCTTCCATTAATTATTCAGACCGGCATAATAAGGACTATAACCTATTGATGCAAACCAGCACATCATTATCCCTGTTTAATCATTCTAGACTGTTGCTCTGATTTTACGCGTCGTGTAAAATGAATTCACCCCTATTCAAGGGTTACTCATGAGCAAGGAATTGAACAAAAAGGAAGACGAGACAAACAAACAGGACGACCAGCTCCAAACAGAAAAACAAGAAGCCCAACCAGAAGAAGCTAAGAATCAAGAAAAACTCGAGAAAGAACAAGAAGAACCCCCTCCTCCATCAGCTGAAGAATTAAAGGAATTACGGATTAACGCTGCAAAAGCTGAAGAATATTACGAAAGACTATTAAGGCAAGTTGCGGAAACGGATAATTTAAGAAAGCGATTAGCCAAGGAGAAACAGGACGCTATTCGATACGCTAATGAATCATTAATAGAACAATTGCTGCCTACAATGGATAGCTTCGACATGGCTATTTCAGCAGCCAACTCAACTAGCGAAAACACAATAGACTCGCTTAAAACAGGAGTCGAAATGGTGCATGGTCAGCTCAAACGAACCTTAGAGGATACAGGGCTAACCGAAATCGACGCAACAGGGCAGATATTCAACCCAGCTTTACATGAAGCCATATCCCGAAAAGAAACTGATGAGGCAGCTGATGGAACTGTAATTGAGCAAATTCGCAAGGGCTACCAGCTAAATGAAAGATTGGTCCGCCCTGCATCAGTTATTGTCGCAACATCACCGAATAGTGAAACTGAACAAAAAGAAAGCGAAAACGAATAATGGCCAAGTCAGATTACTACGAATTACTAGGCATTAAGAAGGGCGCAACTGAAGATGAGATTAAGAAGTCCTACAGAAAACTTGCAGTCAAATACCATCCAGATAAAAACCCAGGAGACAAGTCAGCTGAAGATAAATTCAAGGAAATAAGTGAAGCTTACGAAGTATTGAGCGACTCAGAAAAACGCTCTAAGTATGACCAGTTTGGGCACGCCGCATTTGGGCCAGGGTCTCGATCAGGCCGCGGAGGAGGCTTTCATGATCCGTTCGACATATTTAAAGATGCATTCAGCGGAGGAGGTAGTAGTATTTTTGAAGACCTTTTCGGCGGAAGTCGACGCTCTGGCGGATCTAATCGTGGTTCCGACCTTCGTTATGACATGGAATTAACATTCGAAGAAGCTGTAAAGGGCTGCGAAAAAATCATAAACATCAACAAATTAGACTCGTGTAACAGCTGTAAAGGAAGTGGAGCTTCGGATGGGGGACAAAACTCTAAATGCAGTACATGTGATGGTCAGGGACAAATCATCCAATCACAAGGCTTCTTTAGCGTCCAACAAACTTGCCCTCGATGTAAAGGCACTGGCAGCACTATTGATAAACCTTGTAATAAATGTAGCGGCGAAGGCCGAACAAAAAAATCTAGCAAAATAACTATACGAGTTCCGGCCGGCGTCGATTCCGGCGCTCGCCTTAGATCAACCGGCAATGGAGAAGCCGGAATTCTAGGAGGCACTCCAGGAGATTTATATTGTGTATTACATGTTAAGGAACACGAAATTTTCGAAAGAGATGGAGACGATCTTCTATGTGAAGTCCCGATAAGCTTTCTACAAGCAACCCTAGGCGCTGAAATAGAAGTCCCAACTCTTAACGGAAAGGCTCGAATCAACGTGCCAACAGGCACGCAATCAGGCACCATCTTACGCCTACGAGACAAAGGAGTTAAAAATATCCAAGGTTATGGCAAGGGGGACCTTCACATCCGTGTGATTGTGGAAGTCCCAACTCGTTTAAACTCAGATCAGAAAGCAAAACTTACCGAGTTTGGTGAACTATGCGACGACAAAGTCAACCCAATGCGTGGCTCTTTTTTCGAAAAGGCCAAGAAGTTTTTTAGTTAATCCACATAATATGCATCGCTTTTTTATTCATCCTTCAGAATGCAATAATAGACCTCTCGTGCTCAACGAAGCCGAAGCAAAACACGCGCGCTCTGTTCTAAGGCTTCGTGAAGGAGACCGCGCAATCGTACTCAACGGGGAAGGTAAAGAACTGTTGTGCGAAGCTCAGGAAGTGCGTAGTAATTCAATAAAATTAAACGTAATCCAAGAGAACAGAATCCCCCCTCTAAATTTTGAAATCACTCTATACCAAGCTATTACAAAGGGGAAAACGATGGATATGATTATTCAAAAAGCTACCGAACTGGGAGCAAGCAAAATTGTCCCAGTGCTCTCTGATCGATCAGTTCCCGATTGGGACAAAACTAAATCAGTCGCTAAAGTAGAAAAATGGAAGTCGGTTTGTATTGAATCAATTAAACAATGCGGTTCAGCCTGGATACCTAAGATAGAGCTGCCAATGAAAGCTAGCGAAGCAATTAATGATTCACGTAAATCTGAAATCTCGCTAATCGCAACATTACAATCTGACGCCAAACATCCACGTGTACATATTGATTCATTTTGTTCAGAAAAAGGGAGCAAGCCAAAGAAGTTAGCTATTTGGGTGGGCCCTGAAGGTGACTACACTCCAGCAGAAATTAACATGATAAGAACAACAGCACTTCCTATATCCCTCGGCCCTCTGGTCCTGCGCAGTGAAACCGCCGCTATATACTGTTTAGCATTTCTTAACTACGAGCTGCAACCTCGGTCCTAATAATATCACCCGCATTGAGCTAAGACTTCTTTCATATAGCTTAAACTATCCCGAGCTATTCTTTTAGGCCCCTCT